>JBJEXE010000001.1:0-5024 GCA_051885475.1 Alphaproteobacteria bacterium
AACAAACCAATCGGGCATTCTTCTGGACGATTTTGAGCCGCCGTCACATACCCTTTGCCTGTCCCAACCAACATATCCATTTCAACAGAACCTTCTTTATCCAAAGTGCAAATCACCAAATCCGGATTCATAATTTCAATGGCGTGATTGGCAACGATTTGTTTTGCCGTCACAACACCCGGACCCGTTGCATTCAAATAAATGTGCTGGTCTTCCAAAGAATCCACTCTCAAAGCTAAAGATTTAATGTTCAAAATGATTTCGGTTACATCTTCTTGAACACCGGGGATTGAAGAAAATTCGTGTTGAACACCTGCAATTTTAACGGCCTTTACTGCTCCACCTTGTAAAGAAGACAACATCACACGACGTAAAGCATTCCCCAAGGTCGCACCAAAACCGCGTTCCAAAGGCTCAATTGTAAGTGTCGCTTTATATCCGGGGACAACTTGATCAACTGTTTGTTTTTCAGGTTTAATCAATTCCTGCCAATTTTTTTGAATCATCATTGTCTTATCCTTTCTTTAAAATTAGACACGACGACGCTTACGGGCACGGCAACCATTATGCGGCATTCCCGTAATGTCTTTGATTGAGGTCACAATCAATCCTGCAGCATTAAAAGCGCGCAAAGCAGATTCGCGGCCGGAACCGGGCCCCATCACAACCACATCAATGGTCTTCATACCACGTTCCATTGCCTTATGAGCCGCATCATCAGCAGCGATTTGGGCAGCATACGGTGTGGATTTACGAGCACCCTTAAACCCCTTTAAACCGCAAGAAGACCACGCAACCGTGTTGCCTTGAGTATCCGTAATGGTAATAACGGTATTATTAAAAGTGGAATCAACGTGAGCCACACCCGCAACCACTTCCTTTTTGCGAGAGGCTTTAACTGTCTTTTTATTTTCAGCCATAGGTTATCTCCTTACTTCGTCACTTTTTTCTTACCGGCAATGGCTATCGCCTTACCTTTACGGGTTCTGGCATTGGTATGTGTCCGTTGACCGCGCACCGGTAATTTTTTACGATGACGCAATCCACGATAGCATCCCAAATCCACCAAACGTTTAATGTTCATTGCGACTTCACGACGCAAGTCCCCTTCTACGTGATAATCCGCATCGATGATTTCGCGCAGTTTCAATG
Source organism: Alphaproteobacteria bacterium (assembly GCA_051885475.1). Classification (GTDB taxonomy): domain Bacteria; phylum Pseudomonadota; class Alphaproteobacteria; order CAAHEQ01; family UBA3637; genus UBA3637. Next base: position 1,153 of record JBJEXE010000001.1, read on the forward strand.
TTTCTGCATCGGTTAAATCATTCACGCGACGATCTGCAGGAATCCCTGCCTTTTTGCAGATTTCATCTGCAGTTTTCTTTCCGATACCATAAATATAAGTCAGCCCAATGTTGACCAATTTATTTGTCGGAATATTTACACCAGCAATACGTGCCAAGGTTCATTCTCCATTATGTTAAAAAACAATAAGTCTGATTTGCTTTCCAGCAAAACTTGACTTCAAACGAGTGGGAATTATACTCTAATTTTCGTTTTCTGTCAAGCCCTTTTTGAATCAATAGCCTACTATTTTTCTGATTTTTTCACTTACAACGTCAATGGGTCCCGTCCCATCAACACACCTTAATAGCCCCTTTTCTTCGTAGTATGGTATAACTGGAGCTGTTACAGAACGGTATATGCGGAGTCTAGATACCACCGTTTCATGGGTGTCGTCCGCCCGTTTTGTAAATTCTTTCCCCCCGCAAATGTCGCATACACCAAACACCTTGGGAGTTTTGAATTTTTCGTGATACATCGCCTTACAGTTCGCACATTGACTGCGACCCAGTATGCGGTCAAAAATATAATCATCAGGAACCTGTAAAAGCAAAACCAAATCCGGTTCCAAGTTTTTATCTTTATATTCGGGGGTCTGAATCAATTTTGAAAACATTTCCACTTGATCCATAGAACGCGGAAAACCGTCCATAATATAGCCCGCCGAATTTTCAGGCTTTGCAATTTCCTGTGTCATCGCCTGTACAATAATTTCAGGCGGAACAAGTTTCCCGAAGTCAATACGGGCTGCAATTTGCTTCCCCAACTCGGATCCCGTTCTGGCTTCCGCCCGCAATAATTCCCCGGCAGAAATTGTGGTAATTTGCAACTTTTCAGCCAAGATAGCTGCCTGAGTTCCCTTACCGCTTCCCGGAGGTCCCACAAAAATGATACGTCTGTATGTTTTATCAGCCATTAAATTTTCCCCCTTTGTCTGGCTTTCTTAATCAAGCCCTCATATTGATAGGCAAACATATGCGATTGAACCTGGGTGGCCGTATCCAAAATAACGGAAACAACAATCAATAAAGTTGTTCCACCCAAGAAAAACGGCACATTAAAAGTAGCGATCAAAAATTCAGGTAAAATACATAAAACTGTCAAATAAGCAGCCCCTAAAACAGTCAAACGAGTAATGACATAATCCAAATACTTAGCCGTATTTTCACCAGGACGAATTCCTGCAACAAAGCCTCCTTGACGTTTCAAGTTATCCGCAGTTTCCTTGGGATTGGATTGAATCCCTGTATAAAAGAAGGTAAAGAAAACAATCAAAGCAGCAAAGACCGCAATATAAACCCATTGCCCTGGAGTCAGCAAAAGAGCCGTTTTATTCCAAAAATCAGATTCCCCTGTCTTGGAAAAATATTGCGCAACTCCCACCGGGATTGCCAACAAAGCGCTGGCAAAGATAGGAGGCATTACCCCTGTCGGATTGATTTTCAAAGGCAAATGAGAACTCACCCCTTGCATTAAACGATTGCCCATTTGATGTTTCGGATATTGAATCACAATACGACGTTGCGCCGTTTCAAACATAACCACAACATAAATCACGGCAAAAATCATCGCCATAATCAATAAAATCGTAATACTGGACATTGCCCCTGCCCGACCATCTTCCAACATACGAATCATTGCAGAAGGGATATTCGCCACGATACCAATCATAATCAAAATGGAAGTACCATTTCCAACGCCACGCGCTGTAATTTGCTCACCGAGCCACACAACAAACATCGTGCCCCCCAGCAAAGAAACAACCGTAGAAAGCTCAAACAAATGAGCATTTGGCATAATAACTGCCCCGCCGCGTTCCAAAGCCAGTGCCATAAAATACGATTGAACAACGGTAATTGCTATTGTCAGAGCGCGGGTATACTGATTCATTTTACGGAAACCGGCCTCTCCTTCTTTTTTCAAAGCCATCAAAGAAGGAATCACACTAGCCCCCAGTTGAACAATAATGCTGGCTGAAATATATGGCATAATGTTCAAGGCAAAAATAGACATACGGGATAAAGCACCCCCCGTAAAGGCGTTAAACATCCCAATCAAACCACTTTGATTGGAACTAAAAAACTCTTTTAAAACCGCCGGATTAATTCCCGGAAAAGGAATATAAGTCCCCAAACGGAAAACAATAATCGCAAGAAGGGTGAACCAAAGGCGTTTATGAAGATCCGTGGCTTTTGAAAAAGCCGAATAATCCACACCTGCTGTCATTTTATCTGATAAAGATACCATTTTGATTCACCCTCCCCTTTTGATTATTTTGTTTTTTTAACAGGCTTTTTAGCTGCTGTTTTTTTAGATGTTTTTTGGCCTTTGACCAAAACAGTCTTTTTAAGTGGTTCAACAATCACTTGCCCCCCCACTTTTTCAACAGCTGCAATCGCTGATTTTGTGGCACCAACCACGCGAATGGTCACTTTTTCTTTCAGCTCTCCATTACCCAGCAAGCGCACTCCGTCTTTAACCTTTTTAACAAGGCCTGCTTCCATCAAAACCACTTCGTTGATTTCTTTATCAGCTTTCAAAAGTTTCTTTTCAAAAGCCTTTTGTAAATCACACAAATTGATTTCGGATAAAACAGGACGGAAGATATTCACAAAACCACGTTTTGGTAAACGACGATAAACCGGCATTTGACCGCCTTCAAAGGCATTCACGGCCACACCTGTACGGGATTTTTGACCTTTAAAGCCACGCCCACCAGTGCGCCCTTTCCCTGAACCAGCACCACGTGCCACACGCATCAAGGATTTACGTGCCCCTTTATTATCTCTGATTTCATTTAATTTCATCTTCATTCTCCTTATTCTGCGTTGTCAGCAACGGTTGCTTCACGATTACCAACAATTTCACCCACTTTTTTGCCACGACGAGCGGCCACATTACGCGGCGCATGTTCGTCTAATAAAGCCTTAAAAGTAGCACGCACCATATTGTGCGGATTGTTGGAACCGGTACATTTGGCCACAACGTCTTGAACACCCAACACTTCAAAAACAGCACGCATAGGACCACCAGCAATGATACCGGTACCAGCAGGAGCTGTCCGAAGTGTCACTTTTCCGGCCCCAAAGTGTCCGTAAATATCGTGATGCAATGTGCGCCCTTCTTTTAAAGGAACACGCACAATCTTACGACGGGCTAAGTCTGTTGCTTTTTTAATGGCATCAGGAACTTCCTTCGCTTTTGCGTGAGCAAAACCGATACGACCTTTTTTGTCCCCCACAACCACCAAGGCTGCAAAAGACATATTCCGTCCACCCTTCACTGTTTTAGAAACACGATTCACATGGACAACACGGTCAATGAACTCATCGGCTGGCCGTTCTTCGCGGTTCGCACGTTCACGACGGGGAGCACGTTTTTTTTCAGGTTTGTCCTGAGCTTTTACTTCTTCATTTTGAATGATTTCTTCTGTCATTTACTTTCTCCTTAAAAAGACAAACCGGCTTCACGAGCTGCTTCTGCCAAGGCTTTAATTCTGCCATGGAATTGGAAGGCACCTCTGTCAAAAACCACTTCTTTAATTCCAGCCTTTAAAGCGCGTTCTGCAATTGTTTTACCGAGCAAAGTTGCCCCAGCAATTGAAGAACCTTTTTCCTTAAAGTCTTTTTCTTTAGAAGAAGCGGCAACTAAAGTGACGCCCTTTTTATCATCAATCAGTTGAGCCTCAATATGACGTTCACTGCGATTGACAGACAAACGAACACGCCCGGCAGCATTTTGTTTAATTGCAAAACGCACTCTTTTTTGACGACGTTCAAATGAACTTACTTTTTTCATCTTTTACCTTCCTTACTTCTTCTTACCTTCTTTAC
>JBJEXE010000002.1:0-4992 GCA_051885475.1 Alphaproteobacteria bacterium
TTCTGTCCCGCCTTGAAAAATTTTGGCAACGAATGTGCCGCCTTCAGCCAATACTTGCACTGCAAAAGTATAAGCCGTTTCTACTAATCCGATAATACGTAAATGATCCACCAAATGATTCCCTGTTGTGTTGGCTGCCATATCACTCATCACCACATCTGCTTTTTGTCCCCCCAACAGGTTTATCAATTCTTGTGCAACAGCTGGTTTACGAAAATCCCGCTGTAAAAGTAAAGCGCCTTCAACGGGATCAGTTGGCAATAAATCCAATCCGATGACCAAAGGTTTTTCCGGCTTGGAATGAACGGCTTTGACGGCCACTTGAGTCCAACCACCGGGGGCACATCCCAAATCCACCACGTGAGCTCCGGGTTTAAAAAAATGAAATTGTTGATTCATCTGCTGAATTTTAAAGGCTGCCCGCCCGCGAAAGCCTTGTGCTTTTGCTTCGGCCACATAGGGGTCATTTAATTGACGTTGCAACCACTTGGCGCTGGACTTGCTCCACCGCCCGCCACGGCGCAAACGCTCTTTCAAAGGTCTGTCATTAAATTGCATATGCGTATTATAGCGGATTTCCTTTTTTTTATCAAGCAAAATCCCCAAAGGAAAACAAGCTTTCTCCCTTGGAAAAGAAATCATTTTTTCTTAAAATCGGACAAAAATGAAGTTATTCCCTCTCTGCGTAGGGATTTTCACGTTTGCGTAAATTGATACGAATGGGCACCCCAATCAAGCCGAAACACGCTCTTAATTCGTTGGAAATATAGCGAATGTAGGAATCCGGCAATCGGTCAGGATTAGACGTAAAAATCACAAAAGTCGGTGGTCTGGCATTCACTTGGGTCATATACTTTAAGGGAACGCGCCGCCCGTTTTTGGCCAAAGGTGTCGGATGGGCTTCTTTAATATCCGCTAAAAATAAATTCAGCTTATGTGTGGGAACACGCTTATTCCACAAAGTATAAGTGCTAAATACAGCCTTCATCATTTCTTTGATACCCTTGCCGGTTTTGGCGGAAATTTGAATCAAGGGCAAGCCCTTCACTTGTTGTAAGGATTCCTCTAATCGTTCACGAATCAAAGACATGGTTTCTTTTGGGTTTTGAATGGTATCCCATTTGTTGACCGCCAAAACCAAACAACGTCCTTCATCCAACACTTTGCTGGCGATACTTAAATCCTGTTTTTCCAAAGGCTGAGTGGCATCTAATACCAAAATCACAACTTCTGCAAAATCAATGGCATTTTTGGTATCGGCACCGGATAAGCGTTCCAAATCATCAGAAATTTTTCCGAATTTTCTGAGCCCTGCTGTATCCGTCAATAAAACAGGTTTACCTTCCCAAGCCCACTTGACCGTAATGGCATCGCGTGTCAGGCCGGCCATAGGACCTGTCAACAACCTTTCTTCATTTAATAGTTTATTGATCAGGGTGGATTTGCCCACATTGGGACGACCGACAATCGCCAATTTCAAGGGCTTTTCGCCTTTTTCTTCAGCTTCTTCTTTTCCCTCTAAAAAAGGCATCAGGCGACGTGTCAATTCATCAAACCCCCGTTTATGCTCGGCCGAAAGTAAAATCGGTTCTCCCAGTCCCAAGCGGTAAAACTCATTCGCTCCGGCTGTTTGAGCTTTTCCTTCACACTTGTTTGCCACCAATAAAGTGGGTTTATGGGCCTTTCGGACTTCTTTGGCTAATTGAGTATCCAATGCTGTCAATTCACTTCTGGCATCCCCCATCACCAACAAAATATCGGCTTCATCAATGGCCAACTGTGTTTGCCGCCACATAGCTTTGGCGAGTTCAGATTCTTTTTCCAATCCGGCAGTATCAATCACGCGGACAGTTTTATTCCCCAAAACGGCAGTTCCCTCTTTTCTATCACGCGTTACACCGGGCCTGTCGTGGACTAAAGCCTTTTTGGTATGACAAAGTTTGTTAAACAGGGTGGATTTTCCGACATTTGTGCGGCCGATAATCGCAATGGTTTTCATCTAAATTTTCCCCCAATGATAAATCGTTCCGTTATCGCCCAAGAAAAAGATTCCTTCATTTGTCAAAGCCGGTGCAGACCCTTTCATTCTTTTTTCCAAGGGCGTGATTTTCCCGTCTTTTGGGTTCACCAAAAGCGCTTTTTCATCTGAAAATAAAACCAGCTTCCCTTCAATCAAATAGGGCCCTTTCCAAACGGTAGTTTCTAAAGCCGTTTCCCAAAACAACTTACCGCTTTTTTTATTGAGGGCCAACAAGTGATTTTGATTATCCACAAAGAATAAAGCATTCCCACTGATAAGGGGTGTTGTTTGGCCGCCTTTGGTAATTTGCCACAGGCTTTTTCCGGTTTTTAAATTGACTGCCATTGTTTTGCCGCCATGCCCGACCAAATAAACCAAACCGTTTTCAATGACGGGGGAAGCATTCATTTGGGTAATACCGGCGATGGCATCAAAAGCTTTTTCACCCACCATGTCCTGAATCCATAATAAGACCCCTGTTTTGGCGTTAAAGGCAATAACTTCACCCGTTGAAAAAGGAACAACTAACACGTCATCCGCCAAAGCAGGGCGTCCCATTCCTTGCAACAACGTTAAAGGTTCCGTCGTTTTATAACGCCATTTTTCGGCCCCTGTTTTGACATCTAACACCCATAAATCATTGTTGGCAGACAACAGGTAAAGAACCTCCTCATTCAACAAAGGAGTACTCCTGAAAGGAACATTCAATTCCTTTTTCCAAATGTTTTTTCCTTGGGCATCAAAGACGCTGACTTGTCCGTTTTCATTGACACTGACAATCCATTTTTTGTTGGCTGTCAGCCCGACGCCTTGCATTTTTGTTTCTGAATCAGCCTGCCATTTTTCCTCTCTGTCCTTTGTATTTTTGGCGAACAGGTGATTTTCATTATCCAATACATAAATAACGTCATTAAAAAGAACGGGGGAAACCATTGGCAAATCATTTTGGCTTCTGCCTTTGCCGGCCTCAACTTTCCAATCGCCCTCAGCTTTTGTGAATGAAAGAGCCGGTATTTTATTGCGATTGTTGGCGCCCGGGGCAATCCATTGATTGACAGAACTGGGTTTATCCAGCCGTATTTTTTCACCGGATTGGGCCATTTCTTCTGCTGCAATAACGGCGATGCGTCCTTCTTTTGGGGCGATTTTTTTGGTATCTGAGCACGCGCTCAATATCAAACAACTCCCCAATAAGATCCACCCGATTTGTTTCATTTATTCCCCCCTTAAAGCATTAAGTCTGGCTTTTGAGCCGGCGGAAACGGCCTCACTTTGTAAAGCCTTTTGAAGGAGGGCCTCTGCCTCAACTGTTTTGCCTTGGCTTTTTAAAAGTGGAACCGCCAATTCTGTGGCTAATCCTTGAAAAGCTTCATTTTCTAAGGCGGACTCCAAAACCTTTAATAACTCCTCTGACGGGGCGCTTTCCATTTGATAAGCCACATAACTTAAAGAGCTGGTCAAATGTAAAGGATCCTTTGGGGGTGTTGATTCCAAAATGGTTTTCAAGGTTTTTAATCCTTCTTCCGTTTGACCGGCATTCATCTGTAAATTTGCCAGATTCATCAAAGCCAACATACGATAACCTGTTTTACCGGAGGTCGCTAATTGTTTAAAGGCTGCTTCAGCTTCTTCATTTTTTCCTTCATGGGCCAATAAGCTGGCCTTTTCAAAAGAATCGGATTCCGTTAAGCGCACTTTCATTTGATGGGAACGATACCACTCCACACCGGCCGTTGTCAATAAAACGGCAGCCACACCGGAATAAACTAACCAAGAATACTTTTTCCACCATTCGGCCAATTTTTCCTGTTGTAATTCTTCATCCACCTCTAATTCAAAGGCTTTGTCTTGGTATTTTTTGCATTCAGAGCAGTCTTTATCTTTTCTACACTCATCACACTTTTTCTTTTTCGTCCACTTCATTTGGAAACCTCCTTAAAAAATATGGGATAGTTTAGCAAAATTTGCTTTACTTGTCCACTTTTATTTTTCTTTTTTGGGAAACAAAGCAAATAAGGGCAAAGCCAGCCACGTGGGCAAAGCGCCGCCTAACCATGCGCCAAAAGCCATTATCCCCGGAAAAGCAATCAGGGCAGGGGCACGTTCTAAACGCTTATGAATAATTTGGGCGGCCTTTTCGGCTTTCATTAAAAAAGGCATATAAAACTTATTTTTGTCGGTCAGCGGTGTTTCAATAAAGCCGGGACAAATGGTCGTAAAATACAAATGTTTATATTTTTTTTGTCCCCTTAAAGCTTCTCCAAAAGCTTTTACCAAAGCCTTACTGGCTGAATAAGCAGGGCAACTGCCCATTCCCCGATAACCGGCCAAACTGGCTACCAAGGCGATTTGGCCCCCTCTTTTTTTCATTATTTCTATGGCGGGTAAGACGGTATTCAATGTCCCAAAAACATTGGTTCCAATAATTTGACGTGTAGAAGCTGGCGTTTCACGGCTTCCCAAAACACCCCCTGACACGCCGGCATTGGCCACTACCAAATCCAACGGTGCCTTTTGATGGGCTTTTTGAAGCGCATTTTCGGCTGCTTTTTCATCGGTTGTGTCAAATAAATAGGTTAAGACATCGGCCCCTTTTTCTTGGCACAGCAGGTCGACCTTTTTTAATCTATCCGCATTTCGGCCACACAGGTGCAAAACAATCCCTTTATCGGCATATTCCAATGCCAAAGCCCGACCGATTCCGCTGGAAGCGCCTGTTATGAAAACAGATTTGGGATAAAATTTCTTCAGCATTTTTTTGCCTTAAAAACGAAAGCGTGAGCCGATGAAACCTTCTAAATTATAAATATCTTTGCTGAAGATATAACGTCCGCGCATCAAGGCTTCCAACGTCCATAAATCGTTCATTTGATAAGCGGCTCCCAAGGCACCGGAAATGGCAAAATTGGTATCGCTTTCGGATGTATCACGGGTATCGCTATAAACATTTTTAATACTGGACGTTACCTTGC
>JBJEXE010000003.1:0-21744 GCA_051885475.1 Alphaproteobacteria bacterium
CAACGTCAAGGCTTTTTCGTGGTGGAAACGGAATGCCCCACCTGTCATGGCACTGGGCAAACCATTCAAAAAGCCTGTCCCAAATGTCGCGCAGCCGGACGAACACGACAACAAAAAACTTTGGAAGTCAACATTCCTGCCGGTGTGGAAACAGGTGTCAGAATGCGCCTGTCCGGTGAAGGCAATTATGCCCCACATGGTGTAGCGGGCGATTTATATGTCTTTTTAACGGTGGCAAAACATCCTTTGTTTGAACGCCAAGGAACAGAGTTATTTTTAAAGATGCCCCTGCCCCTGACGACGGCCGTTTTTGGGGGAACCGTTCAGATTCCGACGTTGGGCGGAAAACTTAAAGAATACAAAGTGCCGGCCGGATTACAACCTGGGACGGAAAAAATCTTTGAAGGACTGGGAATGCCGGCTTTGCGCGAGAAGGGACGGGGCAATTTGCACGTTCTTTTTCAAGTGGAAATTCCAACAAATCTGAACAAAAAGCAAAAAGAACTGTGGGAAAGTTTTTCGGAATCACCTGATCAAAATCCTTTGTGTGAAAAATTTAAAAAATTATTGGAAAAATTTGTTTAATTTTTTTAGTTGCAATTTCATTTTTTCTTTGTTAGAATTGCTTTCGGATGTGCCAAAAGGCACATTCTGAGTGCCTGATAAGGTGCAAGAGAGCCTTCAAAAGCTCGGTACTTCGGGTGAGTCGCACCCCACCCCAAAGTGGTTTCGTGCAAAAAATCCCAAAAAGATTCACTCACCCTTATTTTCCCGACCACCGGTTGGGGAGCCTTTGGTGTATGTCCAGAGGGATTTTTCCCTTAAAGACCATCGGGATCATGAAGTACTGATTTTTGAACTCTCCGACCACCTGAAAAGGTGGTAATTTTAATACTTTTTAAAAGGGGATACAAAAATGAAAAAAGAAAATAAAAATCAAATTGTCGTTTCGCGTTTGACAGAAAATCCGGTGGGAAATAAGGATATAAATACTGCTGGATGCCCGTTCAAGTCGGGCATGACAGGGGGTCATTTTACACAACACATCCAAAGTGGTCGCAGTATGGTTGAAATGCTGGGCGTGCTGGCGATTATGGGCGTTTTGTCCGTCGGTGGGGTCAGTATGTATTCTTCGGCGATGAATAAGCACCGCGCGAACGAAATCTTGAATGAAGCCAGCAAACGCGCCGTGATGGTGGCAGGTCAGCTTTTAAGCAATCCCGAGGCCACCACAATGTCTTTGGCACAATTTGGAAATGAGACTGTGGCGGGGACGACCTTTGGTGAAGAAGCAACCATTTCAAACGGCAAAATTATGTTGGGCTTATCAGGTATAGAAAACGAAATTTGCACCCAAATGAAAGCAGCAATAGGCGATGATGCTGCAATGCTGATAAACGATACCTGCACGATTCTCACTTTCAATGCCGATATGAGCAAGGGCGTAACAACAGGCGGAACACCCCCCTCAGACGGTTATACAGAAGATGATGGTTCTGATTGTTCTGCGGATTACTCATTAGGTCCCTGTCAAGTCTGTGTTCAAGGGGCATACGTTGACTCCGATGCCAAATGCGATTCCAGCCAAATCTGTGTGGATGGGGCATGTAAAACACCGGATGATTATGGTTATTACACAGGCTGCACTCGCAATAGTGAATGCACTGGAATGCAAAATGGAATAGATTGCGATAGCAAAACCTGTTATTGTAGTTATACTACAAATCAACAGGATGAGTGGGCTTCAAGCGGTCCACAAAAAAGTTCGGGTGTTTGTATGGAAGCCGCCTATCAAAAAACCACAGCTGCCGAGGATGGAATCGCCGGAAAATTGTCCACTCAAATAATGGATTGGTATAGCGCGAAAAACTTCTGTAATGCTTTGGGCGGATCTATGATTTCTTTAAAAGAATGTGGTATTGATAAATCCAAGTTAGAAAGTTTTTTTAACAATACTTCCGTTTGCAGAGATTCAGAGTGTGAAGGGGTTGATTGGAGTATTTTTAAGGGTAAGTTATCATATTCTTATTGGTGGACAAAAGACTTGAAAAATGGAGCTGGATCCGAAATGGCATTTGACATAAGTCCGGGAATGATTAGCACCGATTATCGTGCCATGCATGATGAGATGGGACTGGGCCGTATCTTTGGCGCCTATGCTTTGTGTAAATAACGTAGTTTTCAGAAAAATCCCTCGGCCAATTGGTCGGGGGATTTTATTTTTCCACGACTTCACCTTTATCCAGTCCCCAAAGAAAGGAACGCGGGAACCAGCCCTTTTTGGTGTGATTTTCATCCGCAACCGTAATTTTACAATATCCTCCCTTGGGACATTCTTCCACTTTGGCAATCACCCCCGGTTGGACGACAGCCACAGTCGGCGCTTCCTCTTCGGCTTTTTTCAACAATGAGCTTTCCTGTTCCACAATCGCATAACGCGTTTTTTTGAGCATATTTTGATGCACCCAACCCACCGTTCCGTCTTTTTCACGTACCTGACGCCACGTTTCAAAGCTGTCAATCAATTCCACCGGGAAATTTTTTTCCTGATATACCCATAAAATCGGAAAACGTTCCCCAGGACCCGTGCGCAAATTGACTTTATCGTATTTAAAGGAGGCATACTCGCCAGCCTCAACCGCCAAGGAAAACAACAAAAGAATGCCAACAAAAAACTTATCCTTCATTTTTATACCTGTTGCGAATAGAGCGAACGCCACGACGCGCTGACGGTTCCCAAGCGTCCGTTTCCGATTCTTGGGCTTCATCCAATAAAATTTCATCTGTGGAGGTTTTAGAGGCTTCCACATGACGTTCCACTTCTTTCCAAGCCACCTGAACTGCCGGAAAAATAACCAACTGAGCACAGATAACCCCACGATGCAAAACAAAATCATCTGTGGAAGTATTGCGCAATAAAACGAACAAAGGTCCTCGATCGGCCGGATGCAAAATATGAGGGGCATCAGAAACCACAATTCCTTCCCGCCGCGCCAATTCAGGCAAGCTGACCACCTGAGCACAATATCCGTTCGGAATCCCAATGGCAAATCCCACCGGCACATAAGCCCTTTCACCGGCTTTCAAACGAATAGGGGCCGATATGGCCGCTTGCAACGTCAAAGCAATATGATCTGGCGATTCATAACTGGGAAGCGGCAAGCCCTCCCCATCTGATGTTCGGCAAATGTAAAGCGTTGGCAGCATTCTTCCCCCTTAAGTGATTTCCGTAATTGCGCGAATGTTTCCATTCCGATTGATTTGAACAACGCGCAATTTTTCCTTCATTTCTTTAAAGAGCTTTTCTTCTTCCGAGCCGGAAAAACTTTGATGATTACTTTCAGCAATGCGGCCGATAAAAGCCCGATAGGCTTCATCCGGACTGGCCGCGTGAATGGTGGCAAAGCAATTTTCGTGGCCGGAGTTCATCAGCTTCCAAATCGCATTTGCATTGGTGGTGGAAATTTCACCGCCCAAAATCGCATCCGGCGTGAAACGCACCACCAAGTCAATCACGTTCGCATAGGTAAAATTATTCGTCGCTTCCGTACGGGAAACCACCAAATGAACGTGATTCGGCTGCTTTACAATCAATTCGCGCGTATCTTCAATGGTTAAAATGCGTTTATGTTCATCCAGCAATTTTATCATATTATTTAAAAAAGTCGTCTTACCGGTAGCCGTCGCCCCGCTGATCAAAATGTTATCCCCCCGCTGAATGGATAAAACCAAGCGCTCATACGGATCATCCGGATCTTCCACATCTTTCAATTTATTGATTTGGCGCAGACGCCCCCCCTGCACCAGACCGAATTGTTCCATTTTAATATCCAAATCTTCACGATAGACACGGATGGCCATAGCAATGCCCCCCGTTAAATCATCGTTATCATACATCACATTCCGGCCGGCAATTCCCGAAAAACGATGACCACCGGGCAAAGCCGCAAACACCACCGGTACGCCGGCAACCGGATCATAAGCCAAGTCATAAGTATTCGCGATGATATACATCATATCGTTTAAATACTCACGGGTCAATTTCGGATCTTCATAATAATGCCAAGGATGAGCGTGCTTACCACGCAGGCGCAACCAAATACCCCCGGGGTTATCCACCGCCACTTCTTCCACGTTGTCTTGAGAATACCAATAAGACAGTGGCCTTAAGGTCATCTCTAAAACTTTATATGTATCAGTAATGGACAATGTACTCATTTTTTTCCTTTAAAAAAGCGGGGCTTCTTGAGGGGCCACAGGTTCTATCTTGCGGTCGGAAATATCCGGCATATGATCCCGACCATCATAAAGCGGTGTTTCGGTTTCCTTTTTCAGGTCCTCCGGTGTGGAAGTCGTTGAAGAAGAGTCTTGTTCATCTTGTTCATTTTGGCGCTGTTGCGTCCAAGAACCGATATCCGGCACCTGAGCATCAGTTGAAGGGGCCCCAAATTCTTCATTAGCCTCTTTTTCATCATCTTCCACTGAACGCAGCCACAAATCTTTTTGTGGGAAAACCGTCAAGCGTGTCCCAGCCGGCACAAAAACCACCGGTGGCGTTTCCTGCGCTTTGGCAATCATATCATCCAAAATGGTCCCGATTTCATCAATAAAGGCTTTACGCGCATCGTTGGCGGCTTGAGATTTATTGGTTTGGGTAGAGGTTCCCCCATCTGCTGTTGATGTGGAAGCATCATCATTGGTTGCCAGCATATAGGCCACTGAAGATTGGGCCAAAACACCCAAAACGGAAGAGCCATACTTATTCCATAACTGTTCATCCAAATAAGCCGCCACGGCGCCACGGCCTTGCGCATCCCCTGATTGGGCACCGGCCAAATTAAAGGCTGACCCGTCCGGACGAATCAAACGATTCCATGTAATTTGCAGCTTGGACACGCCATTTTGTTGATCCCCAGTTCCAGCCATTTGACCAATTAAACGACTGCCTGCCGGAATCAAAATATTGCGTCCTTCTTCCCCGTAAATGTTGGTTTCCACAATCGCCACAGCCGGCACATTCGTATAACGTGAATCAATGGAACGCGCCAAAACGGCAGGAATAGCTTTGCCTTGCAAAATAACATGCGTCATATCCACCGGCCAGGTAGAAGTATTTTCCCTACTACGCCCATAACCAAAGACTTCCCAATCCTTATCTTTTTTGGGTTTTGCCCTGGCTTTCATTTCGGCCGTAATTGTCAAAATACCTTTACCCATTTGGGCTTTCATTCCTTTACGTTTTTGCGCCAATTTTTCCTGAAAATCTTCCACTTGCCCTGGTGTGGGTTTGAACTTGGGAGTGGTATCGGGGCGTTCACGCCCGCTGATATCAGAGCCGGTAATTGGCTTATTCCCCAATGTATAAGGCCGGCCGTCTTCCCCCAAATAACCGATAATCATTCCATCTTCATCCACCAAAGACCCATTGCTATCCACCGTTAAGACACGGTTTCCAAGCGTAATTTTACGTCCGGAAGAAGCACTACTGGCCCCCGACATCCCGCATTGCTTCAAATGAGTGGTAATATCTATCCCGCGGAAAGTTTCCACATAGGTGCCATTCGGGGCAAAAACCTGTCCATCCGGTGCCACCGTATAAACCAAATCCCCGTTGTCATCACGTAAAGTCCCGTCAGCCATCAAGGTCGCCACCTTTTGGCCATCCATCCCAATCAATTCACACCCCATCAAACGACCGATACCGGGCAAATAAGCCTGCAATCCATCCCCCAACTTCCAACGTTGACCATCCTGTGTCATCAGCGTATCGTCATCCAATACTTGATACAATTTTTCACCGGTTTTATCACGCACCCAACCATCCAATCCCAAAGAACCGGTTAAGCGTCCATCATCCCCCAAAAACAATTCTTCATCACGCCCAAACATACGCCCGATTTTGTTGCCTTCCAAATCAACAGCTGTCCCAAATCCATCCCCCAAAATCCGACCGATCACCCCACCGGTGGGATTGATAATGCGCCCTTGTGAATCCACACGCCCAATCATATTGCCGTTATCATCAAAAACCGGACCGCGTTCAACAACATGCCCGACCACTTCGCCCGTAAAGGATTTGACTTCCCCGGAATTTAAGGCACACGCAAATTCAACACCGTTTAAATCCACGACAACAGAATCCGGCAAAGTCCGTCCCAAATAATCGCCCGTCGAACTCATCACAGGCCCGTTGCGCACCACGCGACCAATTTCAGCGCCGTTGGCATCAATCGCCCACTTGTCTTTGCGAATCCGACCGACAACAGAGCCTTGACCGTTGACAATACGCCCATCATAAGCGGTTTGTCCCACCATTTTACAATCATTGACAACCAAAGGTTCAGGCACCAAAATCCCCAAATTTTTTAACTTATCCGTTTCCAAAGTCATTTCAGCCAACTTGACAGCACCATTATGGGCAACCGTTCCAACCTTTTGCCCGCGGAAGGAAACAATGCTGCCATCGCTGGACAATGTTCCCAAGACGCTTCCTTGGGTATCCACAGCCGAAATAAAGGGCAAAATAACACCGGCTAAGGGCTTGTCTTTGCCTAAAATGGTCCCATCATCCAAAATACGGAAAAGTTTTTTGGCAGCATTATCTTCAATATCCCCACCGGCAGTGGTATGTCCCAAAACTTCATTTTTATAGCCCAACGGCAAACCTTGTTGAATGGTATGGCCAACGTAAGGCATTGTATTTAAAACAGCCCGCTCTGGTACACCGGCCACCGACCCATCTGGCAAAACGCGACCGACAAACGCTTCTTCGGCGCCAATGACAGCTCCGTCAATTGCAATGATACCCAAATTTTTACCGCTATCCGTCACTGTCCCGCCCGACGGCATTAAATTTCCCAACCATTCATTGGACGTAGAAAGTGCCGACGAAAAGGCCAATTTATTCCCGATGGGCTTATTGTTCTTCAAGATGGAAGGCGTCCCAGTAGTCATTCCGGCAAAGCTGCCTTTCTTATCAATCAACACACCGGGAGAAAACACCCCGCCAATCAATTCGCCGCCCAATGAATACACCAATCCGTTTCCTGTTGTCACAGCCATTTTTTTACCGGCTTTATAAACTTGCCCATCTTGCCCCACAGAGCCAATCACCCCTAAAGTCGGCATCGTCGCCAAACCGGTGGGAACCAATGCCCCTTCCACCTGATGCGAAGCCGTCATAAAAAAGCGATTCATCAGAACCGAGCCGACACGCCTGTCCGCCCCCGGCGCAAGGACAGAGGCATTTTCTGAAGCCAGCCCCAAAATACGCCCCGACTCCAAAGAAGTCACAAAACGACTTTCCGGCATTTGAGAGCCAATAATCACGCCTTTTGTTGCCACATAAGGGGCATATCCCATATGTGCCACATTTAATCCACCAGCTTCAGTAAAATGGCCGGTATCGGACAAAAAGCCAACTGATTTTTCAACATCATTAAAGACCTCGGTCCCCAAGGCTAAATAACGCCCAATCATTTGACCATTTGCATTAAAGATATGACCATCCAACCCAACCGAGCCCAATACCTTCGTCCCGTTTTCAATTTGACCATCATAACGTGTCCAGCCCATAAATTGACCATTTAAGTCAACCGCAACACCCACCTTTAAAATTTGCCCGATGATGGCCCCATCGTCATTATATAAAAAGCGCGTTTCCCCCAAAGAAGCAATGCGTTCTGCCTTATCGGAAAGAACTTCCCCGCGGGCACTGACACGCCCTAAATAGGCCCCTGTTGTATCCACAGCAACCGCTTCTTGAATCACACGACCAATTAAATTTTGGGAAGCATCCAAGGCAACCCCCGAAGGCAAAATACCGGCCATGGAACGACCGTCAGGATTATTGACTTCCCCTTGGAAATTGGTCCATCCCAATAATTTTCCTTGAAAATTCACAAAGGGAGAAACCGGAATTAAATGACCGCCAACCGCGTTATCTAATCCCAAAATAACACCGGTTCCGGAAACATTTCCCGCCAAATTACCTTTGGCATCATTCACCTGTAATTGATAAGATAAATCCGTGTTTACGCCAGCCATTTTGGGTTCAACAGATCCCACAAATCCCCGTGTTGAAACGCCCACAGAAACCATCGGGAAAACCTGGCCCATCACTTGATTTTTATCCGAAATAGCCAACCCGTTTGCCAGCACACGCCCGATTTTAATTTGACGGTTATCCACAACTTCCCCACGTTGATTGACCATCCCCATATACCGCCCATCAGAAGCCAAAACAGGTCCCATCGGAATAGGCGCCCCAATCAAATGACCTTCTTTATCCGTCGCGCGGCCGTCTGAATGAATCACTAAATTGGCAGGAACATCCGGTCCAACCAAGACTCCATCAGAACGTAAAATTCCCAAGAAGCTGCCATCCAAGCGCATAAAAGGTGTTTTTTCAGGAATCAATTTGCCCAAAATTTCCGTCCCGGTCAGATTGATGACACTACCACCGGGTAAAACACGTCCCAAATTGGCGCCGGTCTTATCCGTCACAGCCCCCGTCAATTGGTTATAAGAACCGATGACTTTAGCACTATCCGAAAAAATGACACCGCTGAAAGGCACAACTCCTTTCAATTGCCCCTTATCACCAATCACCCAACCATTAAAATAGACATCCCCAATCCAATTGCCGTTTTCATCATAGGCCTTATTACCAATAGAAGTGCCCCCCAAAGGAAAACCGTTTTCATCCACAATCACGCCTTTGGTTGTATAGCCCAAAACCTGCAAACTTTTTTCATAAACACAGCCGACAACCGCCCCTTTGTTATCCATAATTTGCCCATCAAACCGAACGCGTCCCATCACCTGATTTTGTTCGTTGATAAAAAGGCCAAGAGGTGTTACTTCACCCACTGTTTGTCCTTGCAAATTTTGAACCGTCTTATCCGTATTCATACAGCCCGTTTTCACACCATCTGTGGAAACAATATCACCATTTAAAGAAATCAAGCCCAATAAACGGCAGCCTTCTGCAATAGCCGTGCCCCACGGGACCACAACACCTAACTCCGTTTTTTTAGCATCAACTGCTTTCCCCGACGGGGTAATATGTCCCAGTGTTTTTAAAGTTAAATCAACAACACTTCCGTTCGGATAAACAGAACCAACGGCAGAACATCCCCCCTTTGTGATACGTCCTTCCGGCATCAAAGTTCCGACAAATTTTTTATGGGCGAAAGCCGTCCCATCTGGCGTCATCACCCCAATTTGAACCGCCTTAAAATTAAGAGCTTTTCCTTCAGAATTCACAAAACCGATGGGCGTTCCGGTTTCACCAATCACAATTCCTTGACGCACAACCGACCCCAATTCATTCATTGCCGTATCCACAATTGCTTTATCCAGTAAAACATGGCCAATGGTTTGACCAAAAGAATCTTTGACTTCGCCCGTCAAACTGACCTGACCCAACGAACGGCCACCGGCACCGACACCAACACCGCGCGGGACAACACCGCCCACCAATTCCCCCTTTTTGCTGACGGCAAATCCCATCGGACGAATGGTAGCCACTTCCGAACCACTGCCATCGGCAACAGAACCGTTTGGTAAAATAACCCCCAAAAACTTTCCTGTAAAATCAATTACGCCGCCCCAAGGACTGACAAAACCGACAGAATTATTTTGGGCGTCCACAATTTGGCCATCCACATGCGGAAAACCAACGATTTTTCCTTTGGCATCCACAACGGACAAGGTTTCTGCATTCAAAACCATTTTGCCAAACACATGACCGTGTTCATTCATCGCCGGCACCATCGGGATAGCCTTCCCAATAACCTGAGATTGTGTGGGATCTATAATGGTATCATCCCCCAATAAACGACCAATCTTCTTGCCATTTTTATCAATCACATCACGGTTATCTGCCACCGTCCCCAACACTTCGTTTTTAAGTCCCAACGGAATCCGTTTTGGTTCAACAACCGCAATCACTTCGCCGCCTTTTTCATCCACCACAACGCCATTGTCTGTCGGTGTATATTCTTTACCGTCAATAATGACCTTACCGTCCGGTGTTATTTCTGTTTCTGTACCGTCGGCTGTAATGACTTTTTGCGGAATTTTTTCAGCTTCTTTGCGAATATCTTCACAAATCACACAATCTTTAGAATCCGTAGATTGCGCCTTCAATAAAACATTTGTGCGTTCAGTGCGAAATACAGAAGTACTATGTTCCCGCCATTGAATGACTAATGTATTTTGAATATTGCGTAATGTTTTCGGGCTCCACGAAACTTTTAAAGTACATTCTTCATCTTTAGCCAGCCGTTCCAAAGACATACATGAACCGGACAAAAGGAAGCCGTCTTCTTGTGGTTCGGCCAGCCCTTTACTAATCAACAAAATCGGCGCATTTTCAGCACGCAAAATAATCGGCGCTTCTGCCTCGGATCCAATCACAACATTGGGGGACATCACCACCTCTGACGGGGTCACCACCAACTGTGCATCCCCACGGGAAGACAGGTTTGGGAAATCTGCCGGCTCTTCTTCTTCACCTTCAAAAGAAGTAACCGTAAGATCCACAGGGCTCTGTTGATACACTTGAGCCTCTGGCTTGGGCTGCATCCGACACCATGCCAACATAAACAACAAAGCCAAAACAACCCCGAAAGCCAACAATAAATAGTTGGTTCTTTTTTGAGATTGTGCTGATAAACTTTCTCTGTTGGGGGCCATTTTTATTCCTTTATTGAACGCGTATCACCGAACACGAAAAACCTCTGCGTCCCACCTTGCGACATAAAGCATCAGCAGTGGACACATCCTTCACCATTCCGGCACGCAAGCGAAACACTTCCATCATATCCCCATCTGCGGTCGCATCCACAGAATAGTAGGGCTCATACCCTGTCAAAATATCTTTATTTTTGGTATAAATTTTATTCCATAAAGACTCCAATTCCGATATTTGCGAACTGGTCCCAAATTCCAAAGCAATGGATTCCGTCCCGACACTGGGCACAATACTCCCCTTTGATTGTGTTACTTGTCCGATAGCCTGTTGCGCAGCAGGACTTTGACGGACATCCTGCGGTAAAGCACGCAAATTTTGCCATCTGGAAGTTGTCCCACACCGACCAGAACCGGTTTCATCACGGCAATAAGGCGTTGCATTTACGGCATAGGGATCATGCACAGCATCTGTTGTAATAGCAGTTCCATACGGATTCACCGCCCCTGAAGTTGTTGTTGGAGCAACAGAATCATACAAAACAGCACCGCCACCGGCCATCAACGCATTGGATGTTTGATACGGATTCATCCCCCCTGGATTGGTCGGCATTCCCCCCACATCTACTGTGTTGGCGACAGAACCACTGTAATCTGTATATTCCAAACCTGATGCGGGATCACGACGCAATTTAATACAAATCAGCTTTTTTCCGTTGCGCAAAACCAAATCCCCGACAGCTTCCACAACAATAAGACGACTGTTCGGTCCACGGGTACGATACCCCACCGGCACCTCTGCATCTTGCACCAACAAATTCACAATCGGGCGCTGCGTCATGGTAAGCGCTTTAGGCCCCAAATCAATGTAGGTAAAAATGTTATCCCGCCAAATGTTATCCGGCGCAATATCCACATCATCCGGATTGGGTAAGAACATATCCAAATCAAACTTGATACTTTCCGGATCCATCGGAATGGTTTTCAACCAATCTTTCGGACCGGAAGAAGCTGTGGCAAGAGAAGTTTGTGCCCCCGAAGAAGCCTTTCCAGCGCCTGCAATCACACCCGGAGCGGCCGCCATAGAACTGGCCCCATTGGCATCTGCCATTTGCCCACCATCAGCAGCCGGTGTCCAACGCGGCCCCACCAACACGTCCACAACAGATTGAGTAATTTTATCCGTATTAAAGGTTTCGCTGCGCAAATAAAAGACATAACGGTTGCCGGAGCGGCCGAAAATAATCATATTGCTATCCACCCCGATATAAGACGGATCTGCATAAATCAACAAAGAATTGGGGGCCACAATCTCACCGTTAAAGGATTCAGGTGAACCGATATGAACTTTTTCAATCAATTCCCAAGCCGGCAGATTAATCAGTGTCATCATCCCTTCCCGCAAACGGACGGGCAAAACGGTATCCGGGGTCCAATTATATTTGGAATAACCGGGCTTCGTTTGACCTTCCCCCAAATGCTCCATCGGATTATTCCACGCTTTTTGTTGCATTCCCATAGAATGAATATAGCTTAAATCCACTTGATCAAAAGCACCGGCATTTTGATTGATGGCATCCATCATCATGGCACTTTCAGTATCCGTCGGCGTTTGAACTTGGGCCACAGCGGCAAAAGCAAAAAAGCACGCCAAAAAGCTCCCCTTTAATAATGGATAAATGACATATTGCTTCATCTTTCCTCCCAATCTTTGTTTGACTTTTGATTATCTTAACCCAAAATAATCAGAAAGTCCACTTTTTTTTATAACGATGTCGCATTTCCTTTTGAGGGCTTCCGTCCAAAGCCTATCACCTTGAATCCCAGCGGGTTTTTCAAGCGTTGTGACCAATCCATTTGACGCCCCAAATTTTGAAAAGAAACGATCATTTCCACACTCCAAAGGGATACACGAAAATCTTTGCTTTTTTGACTCATATCAGTTAGTTCAATTTCAGCCACCCAAACATCACTATTTTGCCGCCGTTCAGCTCTGTTGACGGAAAGAATTTTCACATTCCGTGTTAAACTGTCATCTCCCGCTTGCTTTAACATAGGTTCGGCTTCTTTGTTATTAAAGTCACTAAACACAGATTCATTACTCATCTCATGAACGACACCATCAATTCCCCAACGACGCGTCACTTCTGAAAGATCTGCACCGATGCCAAAACGCGCCAATAAATATTCACGCACCAACGCTTCTTGCAAAATATCGGAATCTAACTCTTCCGGACTCGGACGCTGGATAGAAATCACTTGACGATCCTTTGATTGCGATTGCAGATAAAAAGGTTGGACACGCATCAAAGGCATCAGTCCCGATAAGGCAATCAGCATCAAAAAATTCGCCACCAACGCCAACAAAGCCACCAATGAAAAAGCGCGCGCCATCCACAGATAGCGTTCCTCTTGCAAAGCTTCTTTTGCCGAATAAGAGTGTTGATCTTTAGAAGGGGCCATTTTCAGAACCTTTTACACCAACCATTCAGGTAATTCAGGGGCTTTTTTAAGTTCCAAACAAGCACAAGGCGACTTTTTCAATTCAGAATAATCTTTCCCGATGCCGACCGGTTCTTGTTCATAAACAGAGCCACAGGCCGCCAAAACAAGAGCTGTTGCGGCCAACATAGCAAATAAAATTTTCTTCATTTACATCCTCCTTTTTTCTTCTTGTATCTGAAGCTTAGCACAGAAAATTTGAAATTGCTACTGTTTTTTTATTCTGTAGCGCGTTTTCTGTCTCTTTCTTCAAAACGTACAAAAATCAAACCATACGGATTGATCAACTTTGGATCCCAGCGCGGCCGACCAGTTGCATACCTGAATTCCAAAACGGCGTTTTTTTCCCTGACACGCACCTGACCACCAGGCATATTTTCCAAAATTCGGAAATTCACCTGAAAACGATTATCTTGAGCTTTTATTTCTTCTATTTCTATGGTCGTGATGGTATCCGGCAAATTTTCCAGTTTTTTTTCCAAATCGGCTGCAAATTCATTATACACAGGCAAGTTGGATAAAATATAAACAGGGCCCGGAATTCCCCACCGGTATTTCATTTCGCGCACATCCGGTATTTGTTCATACCGCATATCCAAATAATGACGCACCAGCATTTCTTCAATCAACTTTCTATCCCCTTTTTCAATCGGAGACAGTGTGTTTAATTGTGAAAATTCGCGAAGTGTTGCCGAATCCTTGGTTGTCGGGAAGAATTGAACCAAAACTTTCAAATCTCCCCCCACCTGAACAGCAGTCAGAGTCAATAAAACCAAGGTCGTCAACAGCAACAAAGAGGCAACCAGACTGATCCGGAAAACAAGAAAGGAACCCAAGTCTTTGAATGCCATCCTTTTTCCCTTTAAAATTGGCATTTAGCCATTTGAGGCAAGTCGGCACGTTGTTTTTCCATCACGGTATTGACCTGCTGATACGATTCGGCAATAACCTTATCCGTTGAACGTTGTTCACGCATCAACTGATCCACATTCACTGCATTCGTTTGTGTCAAATGAACGGAGGCGCCAGCATCTTTTTCCAACGCCGACAAAACCAATCTTTGTTGGGCAACAGGCGACATCTGCGACATTTGAATCACCGCATTGTCCCCAAGGGCAGCTTGTGCTTCTGGGGATAAACGAGCCCGTTTTTGTGCCTGTAATTGTTGACGTTTGGCCACCAAATCCGGACTGTTTTTATCCTGAGCTTCCAAACGTTCCACATATTGATAGGCCTCTGCAATAGCCGCCTTTTTCATTTCTTTTAATTCTTTTTGAACACGCACATATTGAGCGCGATTGGCAATGTCAAAATCCTTGGTATCTATCCCCAATTCACTTAATTTTTCAACAAAAGGATGCACCAATTTTTGTTGTGTTTCGGCCGTTCCCGCAACACCTTTATCCATGGCATCAATCGCTAAAGTCATATCGTATTCGCTTTCCAAATCGCTTTTTTCTGTGACGCTGGTTATTGACGATGGAGTCATACTCTTGCCATCAAAAAATTGAGCCATTTCACCGCCGCCGGCATAATTTTGAAATTGATTATCCGACATTTGGCGCCAAGGTTCAGGTAATTCCGGTATCGCTTTTCCGGTAATCGGATCCACACGGACAATATCCTGCCATCTGGGCAAAGCTTTCGGGGCTTTGGGCGGATTGGCCTTGGCAACCTCCGGATTAGTGGGCCGGCGCCCTTCACTGACTTGGGCAACATAGGCTTTGTGCGCCGCCAAAACAACGTCATATTTATTGGCATTATGACGTGTTTCTTCATCTATGGCGGGTCTGCCCTTTAAAGGGACGCCATAGGCAACATTCAAATTTTCGTAAAACTGATTCCATTGTTTTTCAAACAGTGCAATTTGATCCTTCCATAACGGAAACGCAGCGCCCTGATTGACCTCCCCCCATTTTTCAGGGTTTTCATAAACATCCATCACAATCTCACGATTGACAGTCCATCCAACCATATCATTTTGCCGACGTTGACTTAAGGATACGGTCAACGGATCTTGTTGCTGATTTTCAATCTCTTGTTGTGCCCCCTGACGCTGTTTTTCATAAGAAGAAAGCATTTTCCCCCATACTTGATCGGGCTTTTTAAAAACTTTCCCCAACTTTTTAACATTACAGCTGGTAATGTTTTTTTGCATTTCTTTAAAAAGATCGCTTTGCGTTTTTAAATCCGACGCCGTTTGAGCCGTATTGCGCAACATCGGCATTTCATTCATTAAATTATGAATCTGTAAAGCCCGTCTTAAAGCCTCATTCGTATCAGACAAATACGAAACAATCTCTATCGGTTGCGCTTTTGGCGGGCGACCAGCACGCAAGGTAATGCCTGCCATTGCCGGAAAGGCAATAACTCCGGCCAACATCAAACAAGTTCCCAACAAAAATGTTCCTTGACGCATCTTTTA
This sequence comes from Alphaproteobacteria bacterium, assembly GCA_051885475.1. Taxonomy (GTDB): domain Bacteria; phylum Pseudomonadota; class Alphaproteobacteria; order CAAHEQ01; family UBA3637; genus UBA3637. The sequence continues at coordinate 15,623 of JBJEXE010000003.1, forward strand.
TTCCTCCCCTTCATTGTTAGCCGGTGTATCAGTCGGCGCTTCTTGTGCACTTTCGTTCACGCTGTTGCCCGCGTTTTCAGCTGTGCCTTCACCTAACCCCGAATTATCATAATCAGAGGGGATTTCATTCGTTTCGGCACCAGTCGTTGTATTTTGCGTATTTTCAGTGGCTGACGGATCAGTTGTCCCATCCCCTTCAAGACTGGGTGCTGTTGCCACATCTTCCAAATTCATTTCCATTGTTTCGGCACGCGCCCGAACACGGGCAGCAATAACGCGCTTACGCAAAGCCATCAACGCATCCAACAAAAGCCGACGCGTAGCCACGGTGCTGACCGCTTCACTGTAATTAGAATAACTACCGGAGGCTGCTTTTTCCCCAACAGCAGCCAATTCCTGATAAGCCTTTTTCATCACCAAAGCATCGGTCATTGCCTGAATTGCCCGTTGTTGCGCCCGATACTGAATTGCCCATCTATCCGCAGAAAGTTGATTCAAAGAGGCTTGTTCCTGCACCACAGATTGAATCCGATATTTGGCCAATTCTGCAACGGATGTTTGCTGAATTTGAATATCTGCCGGATAGGCATTCGCTTCGGCTGGGATGTCCGTAATTGAAGATGCCACGGCATTTAACGGTGCAGACGCAGAACCGTTATCCCCCGTATAAGCGCCCCCGTTGCCACCGCAAGAACCTCCCCCTTCACCATCATAAACCAATTCGGCCACCAATTCATTGTCATCGGAAAGGAAGAATTTAATGATAACAGATATTGCACGCTGAAGACTTCCACCAATATCAAACACAGCTCCGGAAAAAAAAGGCTCATGTGCCTGAAAAGCTTTTGCACGAAAAGCCATTCCCAAAATCATCATTGCTAAAAATACAGAGAATATTTTTTTCATCGTCAGATTCTCCTTTCTAATCATTGCTTGTCGGTTTGGTTTCACTCATCAACACCACCGGTTGATGCATTAAAAACTGAATAGCATCCGCTTCCATCATTTCAATTTGTAAAGCCAAATCCACCAATTCCATTTTCACCATTTGTTCCAAGGTATGGCTATCCACAGCAATGGCCCCCAATTCACCATCCCCCGCCAAAGGAACAGATGAAATGACGGATAAATCATTTTGAATATTGTTTTTCACACGATACCCTAAGGTAACATGACGCCCTGCGGCTTCTTGAACATAGGCACTGCGTTGTTGACGAATTTTATTTTGATATTCAGTCGTTTTTTGTTCTTCTTTTGTCGTATCAGCAAAAAATTCTTCCAAAACACTCTTACGGATATTTGAGCGCAAAGTATCTGATTCAGTTGCAGAAGACAAGGCTTCTTTTAAAGGCTTATAGCCCACATTTCCTTCTTTAGCCAAGATATTGGCATTCACATACTCAAAGGCAGAACCCGAAAATTCCGAAGCACCGGCAGAACCAAGCGTATCCGTTAACGAACCTGAAGATGTATCCGTGCCATCCACCGAACCGGACGCCCCGGAAGTATTTTTATCATTTTCTTCTTGGGTGGCAATCAACTGCGCCTTGGATTCCCCTTCACCACACAGGTTGACAATAGAGGTAATAAAGCCTGTTACAGAACGAAGAAAATCCTGCGCCGTCCAAGGTGCCAAATCATCTCCACCTGTTCCAGCAAAGTCTGTTGGTGAGGCATAAGAAAAATGACTCACCATCATCGTAGTTGCAATCAATCCAGAAACAATCAGATTTTTTTTCATTTTATTCCTCCGTTTCTTTAAACAAAACAGGACCCGTTTCTGTAATGACACGTAATCCTTGCGCTTCCAAATCCCGCCCAAACAAAGCATTGGCATCATTGATTTGACGATGGGTGTCCAAAACGATATCTGCCATTTTATTATAAAGGCCTGTCGGACTGGTCTCAGCATTAAAATTGGAAGCCAATTTTTGGAAATGCCCCGTCAATGTGGTTGCCCCCCCCCCCGTGGTTTCCGTATCCCCTTCTTTTTGTTCTTCCTCTGCTTTTTCTGCTTCGGTTTGACCATCTTTTACATTTTTCTTGGCCGTTTGATTCAATACTTTATCCGCTGTTGCCGAGGCCAAAGTCACCGAAGCCAATAACCATTCGTTTTGACGAGCGACAGCACAATCTTTATCGGATTGTGTACATTCCCCTTTTATATCCGGAGCAGGCGTTTCAAATAAATATTCTTTCACTGCCTCACGCGTTTGTTCAAACATCTTTTCACCACTTACCTTGGTGACTTCAATTTGTGCCATAATCATATCTGCCGTAAAAGGCGCTGCCGTTGATGTATTACCGGACGTATTGCCTGATCCCGAAGAAGATCCGCCACTGCCACCACCTAAAGCTTCCTCCAGTTGTTTAATGGCATCCTTAGCATCAATGGTGCGTTCACCTTGCGTCCGACTGACAGCATAATCAATCAAAGTAATCGCAGCCAACGCAGGGTCAATCCAAACAGTCGCTGCATACGGAATATCCATTGCACAGCCTACGTTATTTCCCGCACAATTCACCTCAAGATGAGCTGACGGCGTCATCACACTAATTCCCGAACGAATCTCAGCACCAGTCCTTGATGGCCAAAACATCCCCGCTTGCGTCGTTTCAACAGATAATCCCACACAAGCCAACGCAGTTAAACCCAATAATTTTTGTTTCATCATCACCATCTCCTTAATCCGTCAAATTGGATATATTCGGGAAAGCACGAGCTGCCTCAATCGTTAAAGCAGAACCTTGCATCATATTCCCTTGATTTAAACGCTGTGCCAATTCCAAATTCATCAGCGCCACAATTTTCATAGACGCCACCGTATTGGCGCCTGTCCCAATCAACTCGCTTAAATTTTGAACGGAAGTCACCTCCCCGGCAGCCAAGGTCACATTTTCAGAAGCTGCCCCTGTCCCTTCTTTTTCAACCGAGCTGTCGCCATCATTTGCAATCGCCTGTTGCACAGACTTCAGCCCCAATTCCGCATGGGTGATACCGGCTGTTCCATAATTTTGTTCATTCACCCGTTGCGAAGTGGAAACGGCACTTTCTTCTTTGATAGTCATTTCTCTTACGCAAACGGAATAGGAAGCTCCGCATGATCCTGCCCCTGTCCCTTTTTTATTTTCCGTCGCGGAGGAAGTATTTCCAGAGCCTTTTTCTTGCAACCACGCCAAATTTTCCAAAATCTTCTTGCGCGCATCTTCAGAGGTAATCTCACTTAAATCCGCTCCAACCTCAACGGCCTCTATCCCCACATTTTGTAAAGAAGCTGCCTGAAACGGTAATTTTTGAATGGCTGAATTATAACTGACACCACCGGAGGCACTTCCACTACTTCCTCCGTTGCTTTGAGCGGCTTGTTCATATTCTTCGGCAGGTTCCGGATCCCATTTATCCTTGATATGATACATTTGAGAAAGGACCATTCCTTCGGCAACCAGTTGTGCAGGATCAAGATTTGTAGCCAACATCCAAACAATGATTCCCCCATTCCAGAAGGTCATCAACCCTCCATAAACCAAACCTACCAAAGAAGTCCCCAATCCTATCCAGGAACCGGCAGCCATACCCGGAGTCGTTGTCATCAAAACAGAGGCCATCGCACCGGCCATCAACGTTTTTTTGAATTTTTTCATAAAACATCCTTTCATCTTCGGAACCTCCTATTGCGGCTTTGCACCACCGATGCTAACACTGTCTTTAGGAGGGGTATCACTTGAGGGTGCCACCTCTTCCAAATCATTCAGATTTGCCGCCCCTTGCAAACCCAATTGAATGGACGACAAAGCTGCTCCACGTGTTATTTCAAACAACACAAAGCGGTCTGTGTCTGTGATAGCGGTAATTCCGCCCAAGCTGCCCTGCGCTGCATTTGCGGCCGCTGCAAAACCAGCAGCCCGATCATAAAAAGCATTTGAAATGGCATTGGAACCTTCCCCAATTTGCGCAGCAGCCGTCGCCCATTCGCCCAACAAAAGAGCCCGGCGACGCATAATTTCCCGTTGCTCTTGCGTTGTCAAAGTTTCTTGTTTTGTGGTTTGAGTGGGATTTTGACCGGAAGCATCCACATTGGCACTGGATTTCCCGGCAGAAGCCTGAACAGCTTCTTTTACAGGCTGTTGTTCCTCTTCTTGCATATCTGTGCTGAGCAGACTCAAATCAATTTTTCCCATATTCAATAAAGTATTCAGTGCATTCGCAGCCCCTGCTATTGTCGTAGCATCCATTGCTGTTCCCGAACCGGACGTAGTAGCAGCCCCTGAACTTTGAGATCCTTGCGAATCCTGCATCGGTTCAGCCCCTTTCACTGTTACTTCTTTGGTGGCATCATCAATTTCGTTGGCCTTAATGGCTTCCCAAATCAACAGAGCATATTGAGCCACATTGTTGGTCATAACCTTTACCAGTTCTTTAGCCTTTGCAGCCGCTTTTTCTCTGGCTTGCTTTGCTATCTCCTCTGCCTGCTTTTTAGCAAATTCTTCCCCATATTTTTCAGCCGCATCTTTAGTCAGTTGCTCTGAAATCTTGTTTGTCAGTTGATCAGTAAAGGCTTTTTGTATCTCCGTAATCTCCCCGGATCCCGATAAACCTGCAAATACCTCGTCTGCAAACTTATTGGCCAACTCACCCGCACGCTGAGCAGCCCAGTCAGAAAACTCTTTTGTTACAGCTTCCACTGCTTGTCGAGCATAATTTTGTGTCAGATCAGAAATACTTTTGTCAACCAACTTTTGAGTTCCATCCTTCAGTGTCAGAAGCGTCTTTCCTCCCTCTTTTGCTTCCATAGCAATAACGCCTAGCTTATCCATAGTAGCATGAGCAGCATCCGTCATAGAGTTATATGGCCCAAAATCCTTTAACGCAGCAGCCGCACCATCAGCAACATTCTTCAAACCTTGAGCAGAAGTCTCCGCTGTTTTTGCCACAGCATCAGCAATTGGCTCAGAGTCTAAAATTTTGGCACCTGCAATATTACTGAAAGCGCCCCTCACTTGGTCAATCGGCATGTGTTCTATATAGCTTGTTCCATCTGCCATCAAAACTTTTGTTGTGCCATCTTTCAATCCTTCTAAACCAATAACTCCAGCCTTTTCCATTCCATAATTGAGTGCATCTTTCGCACTGTAAAAAGTAAGCTGATTAGCAGCAGTAGTAGTTGCTTGTGAAGCAACTTTCGTTGCTGATGCCGCTGCTCCAGTAGTTGCTTGCGAGGTAGCTTTGGCAGCAGCAGAAGCAGCCCCTTCCACAGGAGCCGAAATAGGGCTAGACACCTTTATCGGAACAGGGTTATAAACGGACGTTCCCCCAGAACCTGGGACATAAGCAGTCTTTGAAACCACCTCTGCTCCAGAGGTTGCTCCTTTTGACAAATTAGTGACCGCTTCGATATGAACGGTATCCAAAATTGATGCGCCAGAAGATACATTAGACACAGCAGAGCTTGTTTCTTTTACTACCTCTGCAGCTGGGGATGCAGCTCCCAAACCAACATGGATAGTATCTGAAAACGTAGTTTCTGGTGGTAAAGTAGCATAACTCAGCGAAGAAGAAGCTGAAGAATCAGAACCCACCATATGCGTCATTATACCAGCATCAACAGAACAAACAACGGAAAGTGCTGTGCCCAACAATAAAACTTTCAAGAGATTTTTTTGCATTTTTCCCCCTTTTAATAATCTTTTTGAGGACAGATTACCCGCAAAAAATATATATGTCAAGGCCTTTTTTCAAAAAAATAAATGATTTTTCCCTTGTCATGCCCGACCTGATCGGGCATCCAGCAGGATTTAAAGCCTTATAAGCGAAGGAATATCATGCCGCTGGATCCTCGGGTCAAGCCCGAGGATGACAGAAGAAAGAAAAAACAAAATGTCATATTCGTGCTTGACACGAATATCCAGCAGTATTTAATGCCTTACTTTCCGCTGGATTCCCCATCAAGTGGGGAATGACAAATTGATGTTTATTTCCTTTTGTTTTTATAGTGTGTTCGCATTGTATATATCGGGGTCGTTTAATCCTCGTCCAGTGGATCCTTGGGGTCAAGCCCGAGGATGACAGAGAGGGAACAATAAAAAAATCAAAATGTCATATTCGTGCTTGACACGAATATCCA
>JBJEXE010000004.1:0-21701 GCA_051885475.1 Alphaproteobacteria bacterium
TGGGCACCACATCCAAAACAATGGTAAAAACCTTTGTTATCATTGACGGTAAAAGAAGGAGTCTTTTCCTTATGAAAGGGGCATAACCCCAAGGCTTCACGTCCACGATGCGTTAGTTTTACGCGCCGCCGAACAACATCTGAAAGAACAATTTTCTCTCTCAGCTCATCAATGAAACCTTGAGGTAGAATCATTTTTACCCCGCCAAAAGAGCTTTGATTTCACCGGAAGCTGCTGCAAAATCCATCTTACCGGCATATTTGCTGCGTAACAGGCCCATCACCTTCCCCATATCTTTCATTCCGGCAGCTCCTGTTTCATCAATGGTTGCTTTAATAGCTTCACGCATTTCTTCTGGGGTCATTTGCTTTGGTAAAAATGCTTGGATAATATCCACTTCCTTTTGTTCTGCTGCTGCTAACTCCGGACGATTCCCTTGAGTATAAAGAGCAATACTTTCTTTGCGTTGTTTAATCATTCCTTGTAAAACACTCAAAATGGTGTCATCGGAAATACCATCCATATTTCCCTTTGTCCGATCGGCAATATCTTTATCCTTAATGGTTGAATTGATTAAGCGGAGTGTGTCCACTTTTTCTTTTTGTCCGGCTTTCATAGCCTCAATCAGTTGTTTCTTAATTTCTTCACGTATCATTTGATACCTCCTTACAAATTGTAGTATAATCTTTTTTCATAAAAAAAGAAAGATTTTTATTGATAGTGATTTACTTTTTTGCTATATTTCGGGACAGTTAAGGAGAAAAAATGCTTTTGTATTTATTTTTGGGTTTTATTTTGGGGGGAATGATTCCTTTTATTGCTGGCCGTTTCGGTAAGCTGATACCAATGGATCCGGGATTGTTGCTGTTAAATTTAATTCATCTTCCTTGTTTTCCGAAGGTAAAGGACATCAAAAGAAACAGACTTTTTAAAAAACTGTGGCATCGGCTTTGGATGATCTCTTTTTTGTGGGGGCTTTTTATGGCGAATTTATTCTTCTTATGTGGGATTCTTTTGCCGACCTCTTACATTATCTGGGGATGTGTATTTTGTTGGATTCAAGGGGTTTCAATGGCAATAGATGCAAAATATTGGTTGTTGCCGGATTTCTTTACCATTCCTTTGATATTATTGGGATTTTTGTTTTGTTATCGTCACCCTGAAATTGGTGTTCAAGTGGCTCTGACTGGCTCAATAGGCGGGTATTTAATCTGTGTTTTTTCGGTCTTTTTAATGGGGCTTTTTTCCAAAAAGACAATGTTCGGTGGCGGTGATCTTAAAATGATTACGGCTTTGGGAGCATGGGTTGGCATACTGGGAATTAATTATACTTTGATCCTTTCTTTTGTATTATTTATTATTTTGGATATGTTGCCCCTTCAAAAAAAAGGAGCCTATGGGCCGGCCTTGGGAACAGCGGCTATTATTCTCTTTTTTTTGATGTACTTAAAATAAAGCTGGACAAGGGATGAAAAAAAAGCTATGATATAAAAAACGAAAGGGATGAAAATGCCAAGAAAGAAAACACAAAAATTAGTCCATTTGGACATTAATGAATTAGCCCGTAAAGATGAAATCCGTAAGGAAGATGACTCTTCTTTGGGGGAAATTTTAAAGACAAAGCGTCTTAAAAAGAAATGGGATATAGAGGACGTTGCCCGTAAATTACGCATTAAATCTGTTTATTTGGAGGCCCTGGAACAAGGTCATTATTATGCTTTCCCTGCCCGTTCGTACGGTGTGGGTTTTTTGCGCAGTTATGCCAAATTGTTGGATTTGGATCCGGATAAGATGATTGCTCTTTTTAATCACGAAACAAATGATGAAAAGGAGCAGCCCTTAGATATGTTGGTGATGGAAAAGCATTTTTCACTTCCTTCTTTCAAGTTGATTTTTGCCGTTTTTTGTTTGATTGTTGGTCTTTATTTTATTTGGTATGGGATTGCAATCAGCTATTATCCTGATTCTTTGAAACAAAAGGAATTGCCGGCAAAGCCAGAGGTTATTGAGCCTGTTCCCCAAGTGATGCAGGAGGTTCCTGTCGTTGCTGAAGAAATTAAAAAAGAGGAGCCCGAAAAAGAAAAAGTTCTTGATAAGGTGGCGCCCGAAGTGTTTTCTGCCCCGTTTGCTTTGGTTGCAACAGATACCGTTTGGGTCGGCCTTAAAAATCTTACAACCGGTAAAATGTTGGTCAGCAAAAAGTTCTTGAAAAATGAAAGTTTTATTCCTGAAACACCTATCACCGAATTGGCGGTAAGCACCGGGCGTCCCAAATTGTTAGAGCTTTATGTCAATGGTCAAAAAGTAAAAACTTTTGGACGGGAGACAAATTTACCTTTGGCTGGGTTTGCTGAAATTTCAGAACATACGGAAGAATAAGGTTTTATTATGAATTTTCAAGAAAAATTAGAGGCGATTTTAGCGCGCCATCAGGAATTGACGGACTTATTGACGCGTGAGCAGGATACCGAAAAAATTATCACTCTGTCTAAAGAACTGAGTTCATTGGAAGATGTGGTCAAAATCGGACGTGAATATTTGTCGGCAAAAGAACAAATGCTTCAAGCTGAAGAAATGATGAATGATGCGGCTCAAGATCCGGAATTGAAACAAATGGCTTCGGATGAATTTTATCACCTAAAAGAAGAATTGCCGCAAATGGAACATAATATGCAGCTTTTATTATTGCCAAAAGATGAAGCAGATGACCGCGGTGTTGTGTTGGAAGTGCGTGCGGGAACCGGTGGAGAAGAAGCTGCCCTTTTTGCCGCCGAATTATTCCGTATGTATGAACGGTATGCGGCCTTAAAAGGATGGCAATTTAATACACTTTCTTTGAATGAAACCGGATTGGGGGGCTATAAAGAAGCCGTGGCAGAAATCAGTGGAAATGCGGTCTTTGCCAGGCTTAAATTTGAATCAGGCGCTCATCGGGTGCAACGTGTCCCTGAAACAGAAACCTCTGGGCGTGTCCATACTTCGGCGGCAACAGTGGCTGTTCTTCCTCAGGCCAAAGAAATTGATGTGATTATCAATGAGGCTGATTTGGAAATAACAACCTGTCGTGCTTCTGGAGCTGGTGGTCAACACGTGAACAAGACGGACAGTGCTATCCGGATTGTGCATAAACCTACGGGTATAGCTGTGGAATGTCAAGAAGAGCGCTCTCAATTTAAAAATAAAGAAAAGGCGATGATGCGTTTACGGACAGCCCTTTATGATATGCAAAGACAGCAGGCCGATAAAGAGCGCTCTGCTAACCGTAAAAGTCAGGTGGGATCCGGAGATCGTTCCGAGCGCATTCGGACCTATAATTACCCGCAAGGACGCGTGACAGATCACCGTATCAATAAAACGGTTTATCAACTTCCCGCCGTTTTAAATGGGGAAGGCTTGGACGAATTTATTGATGCCCTGATTTATGAAGATCAAATGGCAAGATTGGCCGAAATTTAATGACTTTTGATGAATTAAAAGTTCTTCTTTCATTTTCCGAATCGCCTGCGACAGAAGCAGCTTGGATTTTGTCTGAAAAATCTTCAGATTCAACGATTTATCAAATTATTGAAAGACGAAAAGCGGGCGAACCCTTGTCCAAGATTTTGGGTCATCGGGGGTTTTGGAGGGGGGATTTTTTTGTGGATGAAAATGTATTGGACCCTCGCCCAGATTCTGAAACACTGATTCAGGCTGTTTTGGAAAAAGTTCCGGATAAAAATCAAACTTTGCGGATTTTGGATTTGGGAACGGGAAGTGGTTGCCTTTTAATTTCCCTTTTGATGGAGTATAAAAAAGCGCTTGGTGTTGGTATGGATATATCCCCCAAAGCTCTTGAAATTGCCCGAAAAAATGCTTTTAAAAATGGGGTAAAGGCCGATTTCATTTTGATGGATATGACAAAATTACCCAAGGATTTGAAGAGCTTTGATATTGTGATTTCAAATCCGCCATATATTCCGACAAAGGAAATTGAAGGCTTGGGAGTTGAAGTCAAAAAATATGATCCGCATTTGGCTTTGGATGGCGGAAAAGACGGACTTGATTTTTATCGTGTGATCGCCCAAAAAGCCCCTGCCCGATTGATTTTTTTGGAAATCGGACAGGCTCAGGAAAAAGATGTCCAATCTATTTTTGAAGCTCAAGGTTGGTTTTTTGAAGGAAGTAAAAAGGATTATGCCGGAATAACACGTGTTTTAATTTTCAAAAAAGGCTTGTAAAACAAAAAAAATGGGGGTAAAGTAAAACTATGTCATTGATAAAGTCTATTGCAACGGTTGGAGGATGTACGGCCATTTCACGTGTGGCTGGGTTTATCCGCGACATATTGATTGCCCGTTTTTTAGGGGCGACAATGATGGCTGATGCTTTTTTTGTCGCGCTTCGCTTTCCTAATCTTTTCAGAAGTTTATTTGCAGAAGGAACCTTAAATGTTGCCTTTGTTCCTTTGTTTACAGGGGAACTTCAAAAGGGTAAAAAGGAGGCCCTTGATTTTGCACGCTCTGTCTTCAGCTTTTTATTTTATGTATTGTTGGTTTTTACGGTTCTGATTGAATTGATTATGCCGGGCTTGATGTTTGTTTTGGCACCGGGATTTGAACAGATTGCCGGAAAATTGGCATTGACAACTACGTTAAGCCGAATTACTTTCCCCTTTTTGTTGTTTGTTTCTTTGGTTTCTTTATTAGCCGGTGTTTTAAATTCATTGGGACGCTTTTGGGCAGCTGCTTTTACCCCTACTCTGCTTAATCTGACGATGATTTTCTTTTTGTTGTGCGCAACGCCTTTCATCCATTCGCCGTATGCGCCGGCCTATGCTCTTTCCATTGGCGTGACAGTTGCTGGGATCATAGAGCTTTTATTTCTTTTGTGGCACGTTTGGAAGGCTGATTTTTTATTTGCTCTGATGGGGCCAGTTAAAACTTTAGGGCATCTTTCAAAAGGGGTTAAAACACTGCTAAAAAAAATGGCACCGGGAGTGTTAGGTTCTGGGGTCTATCAAATCAACCTGTTTTTTGATACTTTTTTTGTGTCCTTTGTGGGGGCTGGCGCTATTTCATGGCTGAATTATGCCAACCATTTATTTCAATTGCCAATTGGGATTATTGGGGTAGCGATTGGAACCGCTTTATTGCCCATTTTATCCAAGCATGTCAAAGCGGGCGAAATAGAGGAAGCCAACATACATCTGAACCGCGGATTGGAAATTTCTTTGGCCATGTCAGTGGCTTCCTTTGTTGGCCTCTTTTTATTGGCCGAACCGATTATTGAAACGCTTTTTCAATATGGCAGGTTTTCGCCGGAGGATACTTTACATACGGCCCGTGCTTTACGGATTTTTTCTTTTGGATTGCCGGCTTATATGGCAACGAAAGCCCTTTCGCCCTTTTTCTATGCCAGAGGGGATACAACAACGCCTGTTAAAATTGCAGTCGTTGGCGTTGTTTTAAATACATTGTTTGCCCTTATTTTGATGCAATTTTGGGGCTATGCCGGAATTGCGGCAGCAACCAGTATTACTGTCTGGATTAATGCAGGCCAGTATGTGATACGCCTGTGGCATCATCCGGAATTTTCGGTTGACAAGATTTTTTGTTATCGTGCGCCCAGAATTTTACTTTCCAATATAATGATGGGATTGGTTATTTACGGTTTATTATGGACAAAGCCGGAATTTAGTGATAAAATTTTATCTGTGATGACAGTCTTGACAATTATTGCCCTGGGTGGCATCTCTTATATCATCAGTTTAATTGTCACCAAGGGAATGCCTTTGGCACAACTGAAAAATATATTAAGGCGTAAAATACGCTAAGGAGGGAAAATGAAAAAAATTTTGTTCATATTTTTAATTTGCTTTGGTTTTAGTGTTAAAGCAAATGCCGAACCAAGTGATTTTGAAAAGCTTTTACCCCTTTTAACAAAAGAATCAACGGAAAAAGAAATAGCCCCAAAAACAACGGAAGAATTAAGAGAACTGTTTCAAACTTCATCCAAAGAGTTGCCGCGCGTTTTTGTTCAAAAATTGCCTTTTGACTTTGCTCAATCCGGTGATAAAGAACTATATTCAAAAGTTATAACAGCTTTAATTTTACGCGAAAACGAACAGATTTTAAATGAGCGAATTTTGTTTTTACTTTTAAAAGATAAAGCCGATAAAGGACAAGCATGGACATCACAAGAACAGGCTTATTTTGATTATTTAGTGGATAAATACGATGCGATTGTTTTAAAAACAGTTCCCACAAAAATCAATGATTTGTTTTTGAAAATTGATGAAATTCCCCCCTCATTGGCAATTGCTCAAACAGCCTTGGATACTGATTTTGGCAAACAAAATATGGCTTCTCCTTTTGGTCAGCAAGGTTGGTTAGATAATCAGACTTATGCGCCGATTCAATATGAAAATTTATCCGATGCTGTCAAAGCCTATGTCATTGAAATGAATGCCACTCCCAATTATGATGATTGGCGCAGAATCAGAAATAAACATACTCATCAACAAACGCCCAAGGGGGCATCTTATATGGCCGGAGGCTTAAGGACCTATCGTCCGGAAGATACGGCTTATATTGAAAAAATCAGAATACTTATGAAGGATAATCCTTTCATCTTTTCAATGGATAAACTGAATTTAAAGAAGAACAAATGAAAAAAACTTTTGTGATTATCGCTGCTTTGGTGGTGTACTTTGTTTATGGATTATTCCTTTTCAATGGCACCTCTGTTACTTCGTTTGTTAAAGTTTCCTTTCCGGGGAAAGCGGTTTATCTGGCGGAAATTGCCGACACCCCAGAAAAGGCGCAAAAGGGATTGATGGAACGCAAGTCAATCCCCCAAAATCAAGGGATGCTGTTTCTTTTTCCTTATCCCAGTATCATCAAAATGTGGATGAAAAATACCTATATCCCGTTGGATATGGTCTTTTTAAATGCGCAAGGGCAAGTGATTTGTCTGCGGGAAAATACAAAACCTTTGGACGAAACGATTATTTCTTGCCCCTACCCTGCTCAAAAGGTTTTAGAACTGAATGCTGGCCAGATAAAAACAAAAAATATTCAATTGGGTGATGTCCTTTTAATGAAATAAAACTTGACTTTCAAGTAAAATTTTTGTATCTTTTTATGCGGAAGGGTGCGGGTGCCGGCTTGGGCCAGCGGTTCAGGTTCGAAAGAAAGCATACCATCCTTTGATTGGCAGGTCGTTCCCCTTCCACTTTAGATTTAACAGGAGTTTTTTATGACCTCAAAAGTGCTTGCCCGTAAATACAGACCACAAATTTTTTCAGACCTTATCGGACAAGAAACTTTGGTGCAAACGATTACCAACGCTATTGCCCAAAATCGCTTGGCTCAGGCCTATTTATTGACGGGAATCCGCGGGGTCGGCAAAACCACTTCTGCCCGCATTATCGCCAAAGGTTTGAATTGTGTCGGTGAAGACGGCAAAGGTAAAATGACGCCGAATCCTTGCGGAAAATGTCGCCATTGTATTGATATTTCCAACGATGCCGATATGGATGTGATTGAAATTGACGCCGCCAGCAACACCGGTGTGGATAATGTCAGGGAAATTATTGAGGGGGCCAAATATAATCCTGTTGCTGCACGTTTTAAAATCTATATCATTGACGAAGTTCATATGCTTTCCAAAGCGGCTTTTAATGCCCTGTTAAAGACATTGGAAGAACCGCCAGAACGTGTAAAATTTATTTTTGCCACCACTGAAATCAGGAAAGTTCCTGTCACAATTGTTTCGCGTTGTCAACGGTTTGATTTACGCCGAATTGATGAAGCCCCTTTAGCTGGCTACTTACAAAAAATTGCACAAGCCGAAAATATGGAATTGCCGGATGATGTGGCAAAAGTTTTGGCAAAAGCCGGGGAAGGTTCTGTCCGAGATGCTTTATCCTTATTGGATCAAACACTGACCCATTTATCCGGAAAACCGACACTTGAATCTGTGCGTCAAATGTTGGGAATTGCCAATAAAGGAAGTTTATTTGAACTTTATAATGCGATTGTGGAAGGTAAAGCAAGTGACTCTTTTTCTTTGGTGGAAAACCAATATAACTCCGGGGCAGAACCTGTTTCAATTGTTCAGGATTTAATGGGGTTGACCTATGATTTAACCTGTTTAAAGGCAGTCCCAAACAAAAAAGTATCGGATACTTTAACCAAGGAAGAAGAACAGAGTCTGAAAAATTTGGCAGACAAAGTTTCGGTTGGGACGTTGACTTCCTTATGGCAAATGCTTGAAAGAGGAATTGAAGAAGTTAAACGTGCGGATTTTCCGCTTTTATCATTGGAAATGCTGATTGTGCGATTGGCGTATTTGTCCGAAATCGCGACTTCACCAGAACAACTTTTAAAAGAAGTCAAGTCTGTTCAACAACCCGTTATCCCCCAACAAAAGCCAATTCAAACAGAAGCTGCTGGCCATCAACCGCTTGTCGTTGCGGACAAACCGGCGCCTTTTAATTCTTTGGCAGATTTAGCCAAACTGGCGCGGGAAAAAGGGGAACGGATGCTGGCTTTTCATATTGAACGAATGATTCATTTAATTGAAATCGGAAACAAAAAAATAACTTGCTCTTTTGCGCCGAATGCTCCCAGAACTTTGTCGGGGGAGCTGACAAAATTTTTACAAACTTTAACGGGGGAAAATTGGATTTTGGACGTTCAAAAAACGGGGGGGGCCCCTACCCTTTATGAAGCCAAAGAAAAAAAAGAACAACAGGTTTTGTCTGATTTAAAAAAGCAACCGGATGTGGCTGCTATTTTGGGGCAATTTCCAGGGGCTGTGATTGAAAAAATCAAACCGCTGACATCTGTTGTAGAAAATGAAGAAGAATTGGAAGAAGGAGTTTAAAAATGCATCCATGGCACGAAGTTTCATTATATCCGCAATTTCCAAAGATTGTTCCGGCTATTATTGAAGTTCCAAAAGGCTCACAGGTCAAATATGAATTGGATAAATCCAGTGGTTTAGTCAAGGTGGACAGAGTCCTTTACAGTGCTGTTCATTATCCGGCTAATTATGGCTTTATTCCAAAAACGTATTGTGATGATAATGACCCGCTGGATATTTTGGTTTTGGGGCAAATGCCGGTGTGTCCTTTGTGTATTATGCGGGCGCGCCCGATCGGCGTGATGAAAATGGTGGATGGAGGGCAATCTGATGATAAAATTATTGCCATTCACGAAGATGATCCAGCTTATCAATGTTATGGCCATATCAATCAGTTGCCGCCTCACCTTTTAAAAATGCTGAAACGTTTTTTTGAAGATTATAAAATTTTGGAAAAAAAGAGTGTTAAAATTAAAAACTTTTTGGGGCCGGATGATGCGCGCCAATTGATTGTAAAAGCGCACGCACTTTACGAACAGGAAAAGGAACATTTAACCGGTTATCCCAAAAAATGTGAAAAATAAAAAAAGCCCCGAAAAATCGGGGCTAAGAAGCGTTTTTACATTTGTTTTTCAAAGACTTATTTTGGACGGTTGAAGTGATAAAGTATTGCATCTTTTTCCTTTCCATGGCTTCATCTTGACATATCTTTTGGGATATGTCAAGAAAAAAATTACTTGCGTAATTCAGCCCCAGTTGCTTTTGCCACAAAATTCAGAATCTGTGTGGATAAAGTTTCAATTTCCTTATCCGTCAATGTCTTATCCATTGATTGAATCACCACTTGGACAGCAATTTGTTTTTTGCCAGCAGGCAGTTTATCCCCTTCATAGACATCAAAAACAGAAACTTGTTTAATCAAATTCTTATCCACATTTTGAATGGTGGACAACAATTTTTGTGCTTCCACAGATTTGTCCATCACAAAGGCAAAATCACGCGTGACAGCTTGATAAGCCGATTTTTGGACAACAGCCTGCATTTTCCCATTTTTATTTTTGGGGGTTGGAATGGCATCCAAATAAACTTCACAAGCCACCACCGGTGTTTTGATATCAAAGACCTTTAAAATTTGTGGATGAATTTCACCGAAAACAGCAACAATATTTTTGCCCAGTTGGAAAGCACCGGACCGTCCCGGATGATACCACACCGGCGCATTGCGATAAACAATCAAATTATCCGGAGCGTTAGCAGCTTTTAAAGCTTTAAGGGCATCTGCTTTTGCATCAAAAACGTCCACCGGCCGCGCTCCGTCTTGCCAAGATTTGGGCAGATAATTTCCTGCACGAACGGCTGCGCCAACCAAACGTTGCTCACCGGCTTTGTCCGAATAAAATTCTGGCCCCACTTCAAACAGCTGAACATCATTGGTGCCGGTCGCTTGATTACGCGCCACAGCAGAAAGCAAATTGACCAACAAACTGGGACGCATTTCATTTAAATCCGCAGAAATGGGGTTATCCAAAATAATCCCTTTTGAACCAAAATGTTTTGCCAATTTGGAATCACAGAAAGACCAGGTAATAACTTGGTTCAGCCCCTGCTCTGCCAAGGCCCTGCGCACAGTTGCTTCGCGGCGTTGATGGGGTAATAAAATACCCACTGGAAGTTTTTCGGTACGCATGGGGGCATCGGGCAATTCCGCCAAACCATAAATGCGCACAATTTCTTCCACCAAATCGGCAGATACTTTTACATCGTGAAAACGCCAAGAAGGGACAGAAATTTTATTTTCATCTACTCCAAAGCCCAAAGTTATCAAAATGGATTTCATTTTATCTTTGGCGATTTTTAATCCCGTTAAACGTTCCACTTCATTCCAATCAAAGTCAATAGTTTGTTGCCAAGCGGGTTCTTGTCCGGCTATCACGATTTCGGAAGCCTCCCCCCCACAAATATCCAAAATCATTTGGGTTGCTTTGATATTATCAGCAATACAACTGGCCGGATCTATTCCCCGTTCAAAGCGAGCGCAAGAATCAGATTCAGCTCCGGTTTTAATATGGGATTTTGCGACATCCACAGGATTAAAATAAGCACTTTCCAAAAACACATTCTGGGTATCAGCGGAAACACAAGTATCCACGCCACCCATCACACCGGCGATACTTTGAGCCGCTTTTTCGTCCGCGACAACGGCAACTTCGTTTGTCAAAGTATATTCTTTATCATCCAAGGCCAGTAATTTTTCGTCTTCTGTCGCTTGACGCACAATGATATTGCCCGTCAACTTATCCGCATCAAAGACGTGCAAAGGACGGCATTCAGCAATGTTTAAGTAGTTGGTAATATCTACCAATGCTGAAATCGGGCGCAAACCTGCAGCAATTAAAGCCTTCTTCATCCACTCAGGGCTTTCCCCATTTTTAACACCGCGAATATAACGTCCGGTATAAATCGGGCAAGCTGATGTTTCTATTTTAACATTCACTGGGGATTGAAAGACACCTGTTATTTGCTTTTGCTCCTCTGGGATAAAAGAGCCGATTCCGGCCGCGGCCAAGTCGCGGGCAATCCCTTTAACCCCCAAACAATCAGGCCGATTTGGAGTTACATTGATATCAAAAATAACATCGGCATTCAAGGCCTTTGCCGCGCCTGTTCCAGCGGGTAATTCGGTTTTGATATCCATAATTCCTGTATGATCCGGCCCCAAATTGAGCTCGTCTTCAGCGCACAACATTCCGTTGGATTCTATTCCACGAATGACGCCTGCTTGCAATTTTTCATTGAACTTGGGAATCAAACAACCGGGAAGTGCCAAGATAGACTTTAATCCCACGCGTACGTTAGGGGCACCACAGACAATTTGACGTTCTTCCTTTCCGTCAAAAACGCGCAAAACGTGAAGTCTGTCTGCGTTGGGATGAGATTCCACTGACTTAATTTCAGCCAAGACAAATCCTTCCAAAGAGGAAGCTAAATCCTGTACTTCCTCAACTTCCAAGCCAATCATTGTCAATTTGTCGGCAATCTCTTGAACACTGGCTTCAGTTTTTAAATATCTTTTTAAGGTTTCTAAACTTAATCGCATTTTTTACCTCCATTCATTGAAAGTCCGTTTGTAATTGAAGGGATATCCTGTGGCACAAAGCCATAGTGCTTAATCCATTTCATATCTGCTTCAAACATCGGACGTAAATCCTTGATACCATATTTCATCATCGCTAAACGATCCAAGCCAAATCCAAAAGCAAAGCCTTGATATTTTTTAGGATCCAAATGACAATTTTCCAACACCCTGGGGTCAACAATACCACACCCTCCCATTTCTAACCATTCTTTACCGATATTTCTGGCCATCACGCCCCCTAAATCCATCTCATAGGAAGGTTCGGTAAACGGGAAATAAGAAGGTCTGAAACGAAATGAAACATCCTCTGTTTCAAAAAACAGCTTAAAAAATTCCACCAAGACAGATTTTAAGTTGGCCAAATTCGTTTTTTCATCAATCACCAATCCTTCAATTTGATGGAACATTGGCGTATGGGTTGCATCATAATCGCGGCGATAAGTCCGTCCTGGACACACAATCCGAATGGGTGGTTGGCGGGTTTCCATTGTCCGAATTTGCACCCCCGAAGTTTGGGTACGCAATAAATTTTTATTTTTGAAAAAGAACGTTGCTTGCATTTGGCGAGCGGGGTGTTCTTTGGGGGTGTTCAAGGCTTCAAAATTATGCCAATCATCTTCAATATCCGGCCCTTCTGCCATTTCAAAACCCATTTGTGCAAAAATTGTCAAAGCCTCTTCAGTAGCCTGAGTAATAGGATGAATTCGTCCTTGATGTACCGGGCGACAAGGTAACGTCACATCCACGCTTTCATTGGCAAGACGTGCATTTAATTCGGCTGTTTCCAGTACTTCTTTTTTAGTTGCAATGGCAGTCATAATTTCCGTTTTCACGGCGTTTAATAAAACACCAGCTGCTTTTTTTTCTTCCGCTGATAAAGTCCCCAATTCTTTCATCAACGCCGTAAGCGTTCCGTTTTTCCCAACCACACTTACGCGAAGGGCATCTAAATCAGCCAAATGTTCAGCCTTTTCAATGGCCGGCAACATTTCCTGTTTAATTTTATTCAATTTTTCTTGCATCTTATTCCTTTTGTTAAACTTTTTTCCTTATACACTTTTTTATAAAAAAAGACAAGCAAAAAACCGTCTGGAAAATCATCCAAACGGTTCTTTTTGTTTTTCCTGATTATTTCAGGGCCGCTTTGGCTTTTTCCACCAACTCAGCGAAAGTCTTGGGCTCATCCAATGCGATGGCAGCCAATGCCTTTCGGTCCAAGGAAATACCGGCCTTGGACAAGCCGTCCATAAATCGGGAATAAACCATACCGTTTGCGCGAACTGCCGCATTGATACGGACAATCCACAGCTGACGCATTTCGGTTTTTTTGGCCCGGCGATCGCGATAAGCGTATTGCAGACCTTTTTCCACTTTTTCTTTGGCAACACGGAAAACCTTGGAATTACGACCACGATACCCTTTGGCGAGTTTCAAGATTTTTTTATGTTTAACGTGAGCGGTTGTGCCGCGTTTGACTCTTGCCATAGCTTACACTCCTTTCCCGTGAATAAAGAACTTCAAGATACGGGACACAGTCGTACTGGCTGTGTGCATCCGACGTGCTTGACGATTACGCTTGTGAGGATGATTCATCAACAAGTGGCGCTTATTCACGTGCCCAACTTTAACTTTTCCCGTAGAGGTCAATTTACAGCGTTTTTTAACGCAACTTTTGGATTTTAATTTTGGCATTTTCTTTCCTTTTTTTATTGTTTATCAACGCCTGGGGGCAGCCAAATTTTCTCAGCCCTTTCGGCAAACGGGGGGAATTATAGCATCTCCCCCAAAAAATGTCAAGCCTTTTTTGTTTCTGCTTCCTGTAAGTGTATTGAAACACTCTTTTTCCCCTTTCTTTTTTAAATTGGATACTACTTTATAAATGCTGGGGGAGTTCACAATCAGATGTCATAAAATACCTCTTGTAGTTTTTAGGGAGATTCACCAAAAGCTCCCTGGCCAATCTTAAAGAAAAAGGAAGAGTTTTTGTTATATGAAATTTATCTTGCTTTTTTTATAAAATTGGCGCATAATAGAGTCCTCTTTTTAGTCAAAATAGGAAGGAAATAAAAATGACTGATAAACAAAAATACTATCCCGAACTGAATCCCAAAATGAACTTTTCAAAAATGGAAGAGGAAATTTTACAAATTTGGGATGAAGGACGCATTTTTGAATCGGTCAAGGACAAGCGTAAAGAAGGGGATGAATTCGTCTTTTATGATGGTCCTCCGTTTGCAAACGGTCAGCCCCACTATGGACATATCTTCGTGTCCTATGTAAAAGACAGTATCGCTCGTTTTCAAACCATGCTGGGCAAAAAGGTGGAACGCCCTTTTGGCTGGGATTGCCACGGTTTGCCGGCAGAAATGGCCGCTGAAAAAGCTTTGGGTGTTTCCGGTCATAAAGCCATTGAAGCATTTGGAATCGGTAAATTTAATGATTATTGTCGCCAAGATGTTTTAAAATATACCGGTATTTTTAAGGATATTTTTCACCGTATCGGCCGTTGGATTGATACTGATTTAGAATACCGTACAATGGATTTATCCTTTATGGAATCCGTTCTTCAGAACTTTAAAGCTTTGTATGATAAAGGTTTAATTTATGAAGGCTATCGTGTACAACCCTATTCTTGGGCGGCTCAAACAACGGTGTCCAATTTTGAAGTGGCTCAAGCCTATCGCGATAAGACGGACACCGCGATTACCGTTATGTTCCGCTTGGAAAATAAAATGAATTTATTGGTGTGGACAACAACCCCTTGGACATTGCCTTCCAACCTGATGATTGCCGTCGGGGAAGACATTGACTATGCCGTGATGGAAGAAAACGGTGAAAAATACGTGTTAGCTGAAGGATTAAAATCCCGTTATGCTAAACAGTTAGAACATGCAACTCAAGTGGCTACAATCAAAGGGAAAGAATTGGTGGGGCAATCCTATACCCCTATGTTTCCTTATTTTGCCAACTTGAAAGAAAAAGGGTGTTTTCGTATTATTTCCGGCGACTTTGTATCTACCGAAGATGGGACCGGAATGGTTCATATTGCGCCGGGGTTTGGGGCTGAAGACTTTGATGCCTGTATGAAAATTCGTTCGGATTTCCCTGTCGTATGCCCTGTGGATGAAGCTGGTTGTTTTACGGCGGAAGTGCCCGATTATCAAGGCCGTCAAGTCTTTACCACAAACGAAGATATTATCAATTGGTTGAAAGAACATCATTTGTTGGTTAAAAAAGAACAAATCACACACGCCTATCCTTATTGTTGGCGCACAGATACCCCGCTGATTTATAAGGCAATGTCCAGTTGGTTTGTCAAAGTGACCGACTTTAAAGACGAAATGGTGGCTTTAAATCAAGAAATTACTTGGACGCCAGAACACGTCAAAAACGGCCGTTTCGGAAAAGGTTTGGAAACAGCACCTGATTGGAACATTTCACGCAATCGTTATTGGGGCGTGCCCCTGCCCGTTTGGCAATCGGATAATCCGAAATTCCCCAGGACAGATGTCTTTGGTTCTATTGCGGAAATTCAGGAAAAAACGGGTTGTCAAGTGACAGATTTGCATCGTCCATACATTGACGAAGTGGTCTATGCGAATCCGGATGATCCGACAGGTCAAACGAAAATGCGTCGTGTCCCTTATGTCTTTGATTGTTGGTTTGAATCCGGCTCTATGCCCGAAGGTCAAGTCCATTATCCCTTTGATAAAAAAGATTGGTTTGATGCTCATTTTCCGGCCGATTTTATTGTGGAAGGTTTGGATCAAACACGCGGATGGTTTTATTCACTGCATGTTTTGGGGGTAGCATTGCATCATAAGCCTGCCTATAAACATTGTATGGCAACCGGTTTAGTGATGGCTGAAGGGGGCGTGAAAATGTCCAAAAAACTTGGGAACTATCCTGACCCCTATGTCATTTTAAATGCTTCCGGTTCAGATGCTATGCGGTGGTTTTTGCTTTCTTCTGCCATTGTCCATGGTGGAAATGTGTGTATGGATTACGAAGGTAAAGAAGTCGCTAAAGCCATGCGTCAGGCATTGATGCCACTTTGGAATGCCTATTATTTCTTCTGCTTGTATGCCAATGCGGAAGGAATAAAAGCCAAAGAAATAACAAATTCAAGCGATGTCTTGGATAAGTATATTTTGGCAAAATTGAAAGACTTAGTAAAAACCGTGCATCAAAATATGCTTGATTATGATACACCGGCAGCCGCAACGGCCTTTACCGAATTTTTGGATATTTTAAATAACTGGTACATTCGCCGCTCACGTGAACGGTTCTGGGATGGAACGGATACTTCGGCTTTTGATACACTTTACACGGTGTTGGTGACATTGGCTAAAGCAATTGCGCCATTGGCTCCGTTTATGGCGGATTATATTTATCGCGGTTTGACTGGGGAAAAATCCGTGCATTTGGCGGATTGGCCGAATGTAGAGGCTTTACCTGATGAAAAAGAACTTATTGCCCAAATGGATTTGGTAAGAGCTGTCGCTTCTACCGCAAAATCTATTCGTGAAGAAAACCATTTGCGTAACCGTTTGCCACTTTCTTCTATGACAATTGCCGGTGAAAAAGCCGACTCTTTGGAAAGTTTCAAAGAAATGTTGAAAGACGAAATCAACGTCAAAGAAGTTGTTTTGAATACGGATGTGTCAACAGTGGCTGACAAATTCTTGTACCTAAAAACGCCTTTGATTGGCAAACGTTTAGGCCGCTTTATGGGGGCTATTATGGCTGCCAGCAAACAAAATCAATGGGCTTTAAATGCTGATGGAACATTGGCCATTGCTGGACAAGTTTTGAACGCAGATGAATTTGAACTGCGCTTGGCGATGAAGGAAGGATTTAAAGGTCAACCCTTGCCTGACAATACAGCCGTTGTTCAATTGGATTTGACGCTTCATCCGGAACTCGCCCGCGAAGGGATTGCTCGTGACTTTGTCCGTATGGTGCAACAAATGCGTAAGGACAAGGATTTGGATGTCTCTGACAGAATTGGTCTTGTTTGGGCATCTGATTCGGTTGAAGTCAAACAGGCTTTAGCTGAACACAAAACTTATATTGCCGAACAAGTCTTGGCAACCACTTTTACCGAATCCGCTAACTCTGGTAAAGCCGAAGAATTGGGGGATGGTAATATCACTTTTGATATTCAAAAAGTATAAGGAGGTTTAATGAAAATTTTTAATAAATTATCCCCAGAAAGAAGGGAAGAATATGTCAGGCGGATGAATAAAGTAAAAAAAGAGCATCCGGATACTTATTTCCCTTCTGATTATCATCGGACAATGTTAACGATTGGGATGGGGGGCATAGATCTGATGTTAACTGCAGAGGAAATGGCTCCATGGTTTTTTCGTTCTGGGGGAATTCCTTCTTCTGTTCAGAAACTTGCGGGGGATACTATGATTCACGCTGCAGCCCTTGGCGACACCGAAGAATGTGATTTTTTACAAAAAAAATTATGGGGCAATATTAATAAGAAAAATTCCAAAGGAGATACCCCCTTATCCTGTGCGATTGAACGTAAGCGTTTGGGAACAGCCGAGTGGCTTTTACAGCGTGGGGCAAAAATCATACCGAATAAAAAAGGATGGAACCCTGTTTTACTGGCTTGCGCTGATGGATGTATTCCTGCCCTCAATATGTTCAAACACCATGGGATAGATTTTAATCAACCCTATCCCAGATGGGAATGGGAAAAGGGACTTCCAAAAAAGCATTTTACTTATCCAATTGAAGTGGCGGTTCTTTCCAATCACCCCAATGCCCCAAAGGTTGTTCAATGGTTATTGGATAATGGAGTAAGTATTGATAATAAAAAAGAAAAAGGCTTGCTTTCCATTCGTGAAGTTTTACTTAAAAAACCAGAAGTGTTAGATCCTGAAGTACGACAAATTTTAAGGATAAAGGTAGCTCAAACTCCATTGCCTCAGCCGGTCAAACAACAAAAAATTTCTTTAGGCCGTCTTTCTTTTTGGCGAACAAAAGAAAGAAATTAAAAAATGGTAAATTTTTTCTTGCTTTTTCCAAAAGGTTAATATAAAGTTAACCAAAAGGAGAAAACAAATGCACGTACTTGTGATAGAGGATGACCGAATTGTCAACCAAAATATTGTGATTTTGCTGCGCCGTGAAGGAATTATCGCTGAATCTGTTTATTCGGGACGTGAAGGTTTAGAGCTCTTGAAGCTTTATGAATATGATTTGGTCGTATTGGATTTAATGCTTCCTGATGTTCCCGGTGCTGATGTTTTAAAGCAAATACGTCAGGGGAATAATATGACTCCTGTTTTAATTTTATCCGGCATCAATATGGCCACAAAAAAGGTTGAATGTTTTTCAATGGGGGCTGATGATTATATGACAAAGCCTTACGACAGGTCTGAATTGGTTGCCAGAGTGAAGGCCATTGTCAGACGCAGCCGCGGTTTGGCAGACAACATTATTAAAGTTGGTCAAATGACCATCAATTTGAATACAAAAAAAGTTTTTATCGGAGATACCTTACTGCCTTTGACCGCTAAAGAATATGCTCTGTTGGAACTGTTGGCTTTAAAAAAAGGGGGAACAGTCAGCAAAGAATCCTTTTTAAGCCAAATTTACGGCGGTATGGATGAACCGGAAATAAAAATCATTGATGTCTTTTTGTGTAAAATTCGTCAAAAAATTAAAAAAATTACAGGCGACGAAACGTATATCCACACCGTTTGGGGACGTGGATACACTTTGGAAGAAAAAAAGAAAGCTTAAAGATACTCGGCCAAATCGTTTTTGATATCGGTAATTTCTTGAATAAATGCGTCTTGGGGCTTTTGTTCAAGGGTGTCCGATTGAATTGAATCCACTTCTTCCCCCGATTTTAATCGTTTTTGTACCCCTTTAATGGTCAAAAAATCCTTATATAAATAATCCCGAATACGGGCTAAAAGGACGACATCTTCTGCCTGATAATAGCGCCGCCCCATTCGTTTTAAGGGTTTGATTTGCTTAAATTGTGTTTCCCAAAAACGCAAAACAGATGGCTGAACCTGTAATAATTCCGCTACTTCTGTAATTGTTCTGTAAGCGTTTTCAGATTTCATTTATACCACCGACGGTTTAATACGTTTTTTCAATGCGGGTGAAGCGTGGAAAGATAAAACCGTTCTGGAAGAAATGGGATATGCCTTACCATTTTTGGGATTGCGCCCCATCCGTTCTTTTTTGGAATAAGGTTCAAAAGAAGCAAAACCCGAAATTTTAACAGAACGTCCTGTTGCCAATTCTTCCGTAATAAAATTAAAAACAGTTTCTATGATTTTAAAAGAATCAGCATGTGAAAAACCTATTTTATTATATAAAGATTCGGCAATATCTGCACGTGTGAGCGTCTTTTCTGACATTTTTACCCCTTTGTTTAAAGTTTATAGTTCAAGTAATGCCACAAATTAAAAAAATATGCAAGAGGTTTTATAAAAAAAATTAAGGCGCAGAGGTATCATCCAAAGCAGACATATTTAAAACAGTTGCCGCTTCATCTTTAATTTTTGTGCACAAATCATTTCTGGCCATTTTGATGGCTGCTTCAACGGCGCAAGAAAAGGCAAAAGCATCGGCACCACCGTGACTTTTAACGGAAATCCCCTTTAAGCCTACGAACATTGCCCCATTATAAAGGCGTGGGTCATATTTTTTCTTAAAGCGTGCCAAACTTGGATGTGCCATTAAGAAGCCAAACATTGAAAGCCATGATTCTTTCACTTCTTGCTTTAAAGCATAGGCCACAAATTTAACGGTTCCTTCCAATGTTTTTAAGGCAATATTGCCGGAAAAGCCGTCAGCAACAATGACTTGAGCTTTCCCTGCCCCGATATCGTTGCCTTCCACAAAACCTTGGAAATTGATTTTATCGCCCATTTCGGTTAAAGCAGCAGCGGCTTCACGAATTTCTTCACGTCCTTTTGTATTTTCTGAACCGATATTTAATAATCCAACAGAGGGCTTTTCAACATTAAATAACAGTTGATAAAGAACTTCCCCCATCAAAGAAAATTCTACTAAATTTTGGGCATCACATTCGGTATTTGCCCCTAAATCCAAAACGACAATCGGGCCTGCCACTGACGGTAAAACGCCAGCAATTGCAGGTCTGTCAATTCCCGGAAGAGTGCCCAGGCAAATTTTACTCATTGCCATTAAAGCACCGGTATTTCCAGCAGAAACAACCGCCTTGGCATAACCGTTGCGGACAGCCATAATGGACTTCCACATACTGGTTTCGCGTCCTGAACGCAAAATCTGTGACGGCTTTGCATCCATACGCACAACATCCGTTGTATGATGGATTTTGTAGCATTTAGGATCCAAGCCCGCCTTTTGAGCCAAGGGGGCTATTTTATCCTCGTTTCCAAATAAAAAGAAGAAAACGTCATCGTGTTGTTTCGCCGACAACGCCACACCTTCTATCACTGACTCTGGGGCGTTATCCCCCCCCATTGCATCAATTGAAAGAATTAGGGTATCAGTCAAAGGATTCCCTTAGGCTTGTTCTTTTTTGACAATCACGGAACGTTTATTGTATGTACCGCAGCTGGGGCATACATGATGCGGACGCATCATTTCACCACATTGAGGGCATTCCACACAAGCATTCGTCCCCAAAGCATCATGAGAACGACGCATATCACGTTTAGATTTAGATGTTTTTTTCTTAGGTACTGCCATTTTATTTACTCTCTTTCGTTAAACAATATTTGGTATTATACAGAAGTTTTTTTCTTTTTGCAAGACTTTTCTTTCGGTTGAATAAAATTTAAAACCTTTTCGCGCAAATCCAAGGAGGTTGCTAAAACACCTTGGCTGTCTAAAATAGAATCTATATCCGTTTTGCCATCCCACGTTTGAACAATACCACCGGCCTCTTTAATCAACAAATAACCGGCAGACAAGTCCCATAGATGAGAGCGGCAATCAAAGAAAACGTCCAATTGACCGGCTGCTACCTGAGCCAAAGACAAAGCTGTAGAACCGATACAACGAAAGCAAAAAGGTTTTCCTATTATTCTTTCCAGTAAGCCATTAATACTTCTTAATGCGTAAGAATTAGTTGAAACCATTGCTTGTTCTAAATTCTTGCGGCCGGAAACACGCAGGCGGGTATCCCCTGTGGGCGTCATAACAAATGCCCCTTGGCCTTTTTCTGCATAATAAAGTTCTGCACTAATCGGATTATAAATGACTCCGGCAATCACTTCATTTTCCCGCATTAAAGCCAAAGAAATGGCAAAAAAAGGAATGGCGTGCAAAAAATTATTTGTGCCGTCAATCGGATCCATTACCCACTTATACGGGGAACCGTTTTGAGCAGGTATTTCGCCACATTCTTCTGAAATGATTCCATCATCCGGACGTGTTTTTTTGATGAATTCAATTAATTTTTTTTCCGTAAATACATCAGCATTGGAAACAAAATCCCCCGGACCTTTGCGGCTGACTTGCAATTGAGATACTTCCCGAAAATCACGGACCAAACTGGCCCCTGCATGACGGACGGCTTTCACCATAAAATTCAAAGTGGGAGACAAGCTGGAAATGCGCTTCTCCTCACGTGTTTCATTTCTCTTAAACAACACCGTTTGTTTCCTGGGTGTAATCTTTTGATGTGCAACTATTGGCATAATTTCCCTTTCTTTTACGGCTGGAAAGTTTAGCACATTCCTTTATG
>JBJEXE010000005.1:0-4893 GCA_051885475.1 Alphaproteobacteria bacterium
CTTTGCCTGCGGCTTCGATTTTCGCCTTCCTCTCTTGCAGCAAACTGATTTTATGTATCAAATTAAAGTGAGCGATATGACTTTTTGCTAACGATTCGTTATACAGGATAGCCACATGAATGGGATTTTTTAACACAACAATTGCCACACGCTCTTTATAGATAAAGCACGGGATCAGCGGTATTTCATCAGAAATAACTTTCTTTTTATAATTTTGAAAGACGATACTATCGCTCTGTGCTTTCTGGCATAAAATATGGACAAGAACATTTTTCCCCAACTTTTTTTGCAATAAGGCAAGATCTTCTCCTGCTTTTTTTCTTAAGATTTTCTCATCTATGCCGGAAATGTATAAATCTCCCCCGGTTTGCTCTAATGCCAGTATGATTTTTGTAAACAAATAGTGCAGGGCATCAGCTCCTTCATAGCTCTTTATTCGCAGGGCTGAGTTTTCAATTCTGACCCCCGGCCCATCAATAAATTGAATTCCCGCCTCTTCAAAGGTCTGAATAATATCATTCATGGTCGCGGAATGTGCTTCATATTGTCCGCGTTCAATATTATTGATTGTCGGCAAGGAATATCCCGATTTCTTTGCTAAATCAGCCTGCGACCAATTAAGCAAAGCCCTGGCTGCTGTTAATTGATCAACGGTTATATCCCCTTTTTCTGACAAATTACGTGTTAAGGCAACATTTTTATAAAATAAGCGTTCTATAATTTTCTTTCCTTTTAGCATCATCAAATCCTTCCCTTTGAAAGGACTGTATAACACTTTGAAGCAAAAGTCAATATTTATATGCTTTCTTCCCATTTTCCCGAGCATTTCAGGTAGATTTTGAAAACACCAATAACCTGTATATTGAAGGCGATAATTTGGAAGTTTTGAAACTCTTACAACCAGTCAAATCACTAAATCTAACCCTGAAACGATGGGCAGATATTTCAATATGATGTATCCATGGCTCAGGTTAGTAGCCAACCTCCTTCGTGATGACGGTGTCATTTTTATTTCTATTGATGATAACGAAGTGGATAATCTAAAGAAAAGACTCTATTTTGGGGATACATTGGCACGTCCAGGATTAAAACCTCCAATTGTTTATGATATTATTGCTTCAAATGGCACAGTAATTAATAATGGTTGGATACATTTACATCATATCCGTTTTAAATGAATATGCGTAAATCTTCTGGCAAAAGTATTGTACGTTGCTCTCCTACCTTCTTTTTTTTATTCTTTTTCATTTTTATGCTGATATGTCAAATTGAATCACTTGGAAACCATACTTGTCAATTTCTTCTTGAGACCAGTAAGTACAATCCTTTGTTTTCATAACATAGGAAACATTGACATTTGTTTCGGTCAGGTCAACCTCGGCGTCCGGGGTCATTCCCAGCTGCACAGGGTGACCAGACAATGAGCAACCAGATTTTGATATACCTCTTGAAATACCAGTATTTACAAGGGTTTCCGAGATACCCCGACCAGCCAAAAAATTGTGTTTCGCTAAAAAAATAAAGCGGCTTGTAGCCCCGCATACGCAAAAGAGCGAGGAAAAAGCTGCTTTGCTAAAGGTAATTTTTCATTAAATAGAGATGGAATCAACCCAACATAGTGATTCATTTTTTGTTGGTTAAAATATAACTATCATCAATGCGCCTGGTTATCTCTTTAAAATCAACGGAACCGTCCAAACAAATCGTTATCCAATTTTTCTTGTTCATATGATAACCGGCAAAATACTTTTTGTTATTTATTGTTTTTTCAAGTTCATTGGGGTCTATTCTTAAATCAATGATTTCTATGATTTCATTACTGTCAAATCCCAACTTCCTTTTGGAAACCGTCAACAAAGCACCATACCATTTATTGTTGTCTTTTCTACGCCAAATCGCATTGTTGGGGAATTTCTGCCATAAAAATTCCAATTTATCACCGTATTTTCCCAAGATATATTGTATAATCTTTTTTGCTTGTGTGCTTTTAAAAACTTCTGTTTCAAAGCATTCCGGAATTATTTTTTCCCAAATAGCCGTGAGTTCATTTCTGATTTGCCCGATAAACGCGCCATTAGATCCCTCCATTAAATGCAAAATATACTTGTCGTTGGTTTCCGTATCAAATAAATTGGCTTCAACAGTCCCCTTTTTGTCAATGACAATATCGTATCTGAACTGCTTATCCATAACGGGAACCGAATAAACATACTTTTCTGCTGTTTGTTTGAAGCCGAATTTTATCAATCTATCGGGAATAGCTTTTTTATTTTGAAGTATCTCTTTTAACATAATAGTATCAATATAAATTTTTCACAATGCTGTGAATTATAGTGTATGAACTTTTATCCCAAAATTCAAGAAAAAAAAGATACTGTTTGCCGATGCAGGACGACAAATACACAAAACATTCATCATTATCTTCCAACTTTTTCATTGCTAAGCGGTGGGCATAGATGTTCAACGCCACATCCGCCTTGCTCCCATCCTTTGTCCAAGGACTACCACCCTCCACAGGGCAAGCTGTTGAATAAAATAAGTTATTGTTTTTTAACAAATAAAAAATGCTATTAAAATTTTCGCAACCGCTTTTTTGATTGGTTGAGGTGGTTGTGAAAAACGATTGAATATCGTTTTATGCGGAGTAAGTAAAATCAATAAGTTGGGGGGATTGTGTGCAGGCTAAAAAAGCACATCTCGCCAGTGTATATCTTTTTCAAAAAAAGTATATGCCAAAGCGGATTTGAATTAAAAACCCCAAGATATTTTATCAAAAATCAAGTCTTGAAAAGTGCCTGTCTAACGGCCTGCGGGGTAATTTAGGCACAAAAAAGCGAAAGTATAAACTTCCGCTTTGAATTATTGGTCGGAGCGACTGGATTCGAACCAGCGACACCTAGCTCCCAAAGCTAGTACTCTACCAGGCTGAGCTACGCTCCGATCTTTACCATTCTAACTTTATTTTGTTCAAAAAGCAAGTCTTTTTCTTGGAAAGTTAAAAAATATTTAAAAAAAGTCTTGACAAAATAAATAAACTATGCTAGAATAGGGGCTATCCTGCCTGGCAGGGTCAGATGTTTGTGTCATTTAGTCTCCCTATATAACGAACATCTGTCGTGGAAAGTGCGAAACCTCCCCCTTTTTTTATTCGCCTTTCTGCAATTGGTCCCTCAAAGTTCGCTTTGGGGGATTTTTTTATGTTCGGATACTTTTCATTTGTTGGTTTTAAAGCGGATTTAAAAGCCTTCATATTTGGAACAAGCAGAACGGGGGAAGCCTTTTTGGGCGATGGAATAGTTGCGATATTCAGCCAAATCAGTCACTTCTTGAATCAGGGTAATCCAATCCGGTAAAGTAATTTGCTGATTTTCTTGAGTGAGCTCAATTTCCAATAAGGCTTGATCGGGACAAGCGTCAAAGGTATCCAACTCAAAATATTGCCCTTTATCCACAAAACACCACCTTGTTTTTGTCAAAAGATATTCCGCTTCCGTCAGTAAAGATAAATATTCTTTTTGTTGGATTTTTCTTTCCCGTTCAATGCGCTTTGTTGGTGAAAGGGTTTCCTTTTCGGTATAAAAACAGGTAAATCCATTTTCATTACCGCGTTCCCGAATGCGCCTTTGTGTCTTTCCATTTGATTTTAAATAGGCCTGCACAATTTTTTGAGGAACAGCACCGTGCTCCTTTAATACATTATCATCGGGGCACCTTATTAAGAATTTACGTTCAATTTCCAAAGGAACTGGAATTCCTAAAACAGCAAATACTTCCTTGCATAAGCGATTGATTTTTTCTTGAAAAGTTGTGGAATTATTAATGACGCGTAAATGGGGATGCCCAACATAGGCTTGTTGTGTGCGTTCATCTGCCGAACGCGCCAGCTCTAAATTTTTTTCCCGACGTGCCAAATTATTATGACAGGTGTAAAATTCTTCAGCGCCCTTTGCAGCTGTCACCAAATGAAAAACCGCATCATAACGGTTTAGAGCCTCATTAGGGAACAGATTATAGGAACGAATTTCTTTTTCGTAATCTTCTTTGGTCATATACGCCAAGCAATCCGGAAGCCCTCTATCCAATAAAATGACGCTTTTGGGGTAAAGATCGGCGGCTTTTTTTGCTATTTTTTCTTTATCTAATTGAAAGCCAATCAATAATTTTTCATAGGCGAGTAGGCCGATTTCTGCTGCTTGAATTCCACTCAAAGTCATTTCAGTTGCTGCTTCAGAAACGGTAATAACTTTGTATCCTTTTTCGGTCAAACGCTGCTCTAAAATGCTGAGGCAGGTTGTTTTTCCGGCGCAAGGGCCCCCGGTAATAACGATTTGTATGGATGACATTTTTCCTCCTTTTTTAGGGTTAAAAAAACGGGCGGTATTTTCCGTCCGTTTGGGTTTAAAAAAAGTATTTTCATTTGATGGGATAAAATATGTAACGTTTTTTTAAACATATTTTTTCTTTAACACTTCCTTGTTGAAAAGTCAAGCATAAAAAAATGGGTCGCTTTTGCGACCCACCCAAAATAATTTTTGATTAACGCTTGCTGAATTGGAAGCGCTTACGAGCCTTGGAAAGACCGGGTTTTTTACGTTCAACCACACGGCTATCGCGGGTTAAGAATCCGGCTTTCTTCAAAGCGGTATGTAATTCCGGTTCAAACAAATCCAAAGCGCGGCTGATACCGTGACGCAAAGCATATGCTTGACCTGATAATCCACCGCCAGTAGCTGTACAAACGACATCAAATTGACCTTCGCGGTTTGTAACGACAAAGGGTTGATTGATAATCATTTGCAACACGGGACGGGGGAAGTAATTTTTAATGTCTCTGTCATTGACGGTAATTTTGCCTTTACCCATTTTGATGAAGACACGGGCGATGGCATCTTT
>JBJEXE010000006.1:0-4858 GCA_051885475.1 Alphaproteobacteria bacterium
GTTCCCACCGCAATTCCGCTGGACCCGTTTGCCAACAAATTTGGGAACATCGCCGGCATCACCACCGGTTCTTCTTCTTCACCATCATAGGTTGCCTCAAAATCCACCGCGTTATCGTCCAACCCTTCCATCAAAGCCAAAGCCACAGGGGTTAAACGCGCTTCCGTATACCGCATTGCGGCGGCTCCATCGCCATCAATATTCCCGAAGTTGCCCTGCCCGTCCACTAAAGGATAACGCACGGCAAAATCCTGCGCCAAACGGACCATCGCCTCATAAACGGAACTGTCGCCGTGCGGGTGATATTTACCAATCACATCGCCCACCACACGCGCGCATTTTTTAAAACCTTTATCCGGATCCAGTTTTAATTGACGCATCGCCCATAACAGGCGCCGATGCACGGGCTTCAAGCCATCACGCACATCCGGCAATGAACGCGCCACAATTGTGGATAACGCATAGGCTAAATACCTCTCGGAAAGGGCATCCGCCAGCTGCTGTTCTTGAATTTTATGTGTTGCTTCTTCTGTCATAATAGAGGTATTTTAAAGGATTTTCCGCCCAAAAGCAAGCGTTTTTTTAAAGACCTGATTTTCTTTTTGGGGGCCGGAATTTCTGGGGCGATTGGCTTTGCTTTAAAAAAAATCCCCGTCCAAACGGGCGGGGAAAAGAAAGGACTTTTATTTTGTGAGTTCTTTTAAAGGATAAAAGGACGAAAAAATCACCCAAACCGACGCCAATCCCACCAAAATATAAATAAGACGGCTCAGCACGCTCATCGGGCCGAACAAAAAGGCAACCAAGTCAAAGTTAAACACTCCGACTAATCCCCAATTAAGTCCCCCGATAACAATCAATCCTAAAATAATTTTTGAAATCCAATCCATTTTGACCTCCTTGTTGTTGAATCACACTGATTTAAATGGCGCTCCCTTTTTTAAAACGCAAGCCGTTTTTCTTATTTTAGTTGTATAATATTAAAATATTCTTGCTATTGGTGTAAAACTGTGATAAAAAGCCTTCTATCCAAACCAAGGGGGGGAAAAATGACAGGCAAAACAAAAATTAAAGCAACCTTTAATGGGCCTTATATTGTGGAAGGAAACGCACCGATTCGCGAAACAACCATAGAAAAAGATACTTTGACACAAAGTTGGACTTACAAACAAGGAAAACGCCTTCAAGCTTCCAAAAAACCGGTGAAATTGTGCCGTTGCGGGCATTCCAGTCAGATGCCTTTTTGTGACGAATCGCATGTTTGCACCCATTTTGACGGAAAATGCACCGCCCCACACAAACCTTTTGCCCAAGATGCGCAAGCGGTGGAAGGTCCTAATTTTACATTATTGGATAACGAAATGTATTGCGCCTTCGGACGTTTTTGCGATGCTTTCGGTCGGGTTTGGAATTTGGTCCGTCAAGGCAAAAAGGAAACCGATCAACTGGCTATCCAAGAAACACTTTCTTGCCCCGGCGGGCGCTTGATGATTATTGATAATCAGACGGGGGAAATTATTGAAGAAGCACCCCATCCTGAAATCAACATTTTACACGATGCCGCGTTAAATTGTATGGGCCCCATTTATGCCAAAGGCGGAATTGAAGTGCTGGACGATAAAGAAAAGCCCTATGAAATCCGTGCGCGTCAGGCCCTTTGCCGATGTGGAAAATCACACAATAAACCTTTTTGTGATGGCGCTCATGCTTTACAAGCAGACGAAAAAGAAACCCCGACAAAATCGGGGCTCCTAAAAGTCAAATCCTGAATCAGAATTTGTATTGAACCTGCACACCCAAAATGTTGGATTGTGTGTTCTTATATTTGGCATGAATCGGTGAAGCAGGATCCATGACCTTGGCCGTTTTGGCAAACAAATGCGCGTAGCCCACATCAAATTGCCAGTTGTTTTTCATATAGCTGGCCCCGATGCTGGCCCACCAACGATCACTGTCCGGAATACGCATTGTGCGTCGTCCAGCCCCATTGGTCGGACTTTCATCCCAACCACCCCCGAAACGGAAGGTCAAATTTTTACAATAATAATAATCCATCCCAGCCGATAAAGTCCACGAGTTTTTATAGCGGTAATCCGTCACTTCTTCACCCCCAGGAATCAGCACACTTTTAACCGAAAAATCGGGGAAAGAAGAAGACCAATGCGTCCAACGGGCTGTTCCGGAAAAGCCCACTTTTTTATAACGGTGATACGCAGAAAGAGTTACGGTTTCGGGTAAATCCGGATTTGCATGTACATCATTCACCTTGTTCACAGGAGCCCCGATTTTAAACAAGCCCTTTGCACTTTGAGCTGAACGCAACCGATAGGACACCCCGAAACGCGTATTTTCATCCACTTCATACATGACACCCAAAGAACCTGTTTGAGTCCAATCGTGCACATTAAAGTTGATATCTGCGCCTTTATTTTGGGTCATCCGGCCATAAATATAACGCAAAATGGCACTGGCCCCCACGGACCAATGTTGATTGATTTTATAGGCAGCAGATAAGTTAAAATCCACAATTGCCAGTTTGGATAAAATGGCTTGACTTTTACCAAACCAATCCGATTTATAAAGTGTTTTAAGCCCAAATGGCGAATAAATCCCCGCCCCCAAAGAGAACTTTTCATTCACATTATATTGGGCAAAGCCGGCCGGCAGCGGTTGCCAAAAATCCATTTTGCCCTTTTGTCCTTCATAGGATCCCAACCCGTGAATATCCGATTTCACGTTAATCATATTAAAGGTTTGTTGGACACCGGAACGTTTCATCAAAGTCATCCCTGCGGGGTTATAGGCAATGGCGGAATAATCGTCCCCCATAATTCCCTGACCGGCATAAGAACGCCCCAAATTCGTCACGGAATAATCATTCAATTGATAGCTGGCCGCTTTTGCATCGGCAATATGTAAAGCCACTGCGACGGCAACAGCCATTTTAACTAATTTTTTCATTGGCATCACTTAATTTTCCTTTCTTAAAAGTTGATACACAAACAGGAGTATACAGCATTTTAAATCAAAAATCAAGAAATTGTCATAAATTTGTCATAAATCGTCAAATATACTGAAAATAAAGGCGTTTAAAAATGAATTTGTTTTGATTTTTAAATTTTTTTCATTTTTATTTAAATTTATTTTTTTCTAAATAAGTATTTTTTATGACAAAATAATCGGCTTTATTGGACACTTTTTGGGGCTTTGGTTTAAAAGTATTTGAAACAGGCATCAAAATAAGGAAGATTAAAAATCCACCTGACACACCGACTTAAAACAATCAAAGTCCCCCGAAACGAATCCTTTTTTTTAGGCGGGACAATGCCCCCCCCCTTCAACGCTCAAGGCTTTTAAACTTCTTTAAAATCCACATCAATCACATCATTTGCTTTGATGGGCTGACGACGGGCTTTGCGTTTATGAACTTCGGCTTTCACATGCGTCTTTAACCGCCAAAGCGCCATCAATAAAACAGCCACGGCCAACAACGGAATAACAACATACCATAGTGACCAAAACATAAACAGCAAAAATAATGCCGACAAAACCAATGAAAACAATTGATAAATCATTTTACTTCCCCCTTTAAACGATACAACACATCCAAGGCTTCCCGTGGCGATAAGGCATCTACGTCCAGCCCCTTTAATTCTTTTTCAACCGTGCTTTCTTTGGAAAGCGGCTGCTCCAAAGCCGTAAAAAGCGGTAAATCATCAAACAACGGTTTTTGCTCGGCTTTTTTTTCTTCCAATTGAGCCAGTACCTGCTCCGCCCGCTTTAACACCGGTGCCGGCAAACCGGCCAAGCGTGCCACATGAATCCCATAGGAACGGTTGACAGCGCCTTCGCCTACTTCGTGTAAAAAGACAATATCTCCTTGCCATTCTTTCACCCGCATGGTGTGCATGGAAACACGTGCCAATTTTTTGCCCAACGCTGTCAATTCGTGATAATGCGTCGCAAACAGGGCGCGCGCTTTGTTATGATTATGCAAATATTCCACCGTCGCCCATGCAATGGACAGACCATCAAAAGTGGCGGTCCCGCGCCCCACTTCATCCAAAATCACCAAAGACTTATCCGTGGCCCCGTTTAAAATGGCAGACACTTCCACCATTTCAATCATAAAAGTGGAACGTCCACGTGCCAAATCATCGCTGGCCCCCACACGTGAAAAAAGTTTATCCACCAGCCCAATCGTGGCGCTTTCCGCCGGGACATAAGACCCCATTTGTGCCAATACCACAATCAACGCATTTTGGCGTAAAAAAGTACTTTTTCCCGCCATATTGGGCCCTGTCAGTAACCACAAATTATTTTGTTCGTTTAAATTGCAATCGTTCGGAATAAAGTCTGTATGCGTTTTTTCCAGGGCCGCTTCCACCACAGGATGTCGTCCCCCTTTAATGTCAAATTCTTTTCCCAACGTCAAGGTGGGGCGCACCCAATTTTTTTGAACGGCCAAATGTGCCAACCCCGAAACAACATCCAGGCACGCCAAAGCACGGGCTGCCTGTAAAATTTCAGTGCTGTAAGTCAGGATTTTTTGCCGCAAAGCTTCGTATAATTCCAATTCCAACCGCAACGATTTTTCATCCGCCTGTAAAATCTTGGTTTCCAAATCAGAAAGTTCCACCGTCGTAAAGCGCACACAATTCACCATTGTTTGACGATGAATAAAACCCATTTCTTTGTTGGTTAAAAGCGGCTCGGAAAAACGAGTCGGCACTTCAATAAAATATCCCAGCAAATTATTAAAGGTTACCTTTAAATTTTGAATACCAGTTTGAGCGCTATATTTCGCCTGTAAATCGGCCAGCAGCTTCTTGGCATTTTTTTTGACCGCATCGTATTC
>JBJEXE010000007.1:0-4830 GCA_051885475.1 Alphaproteobacteria bacterium
GCTCCAACCGACCAGAAGAATCGTCCAGTCTTTGGATAAAAAGCGGTATCAATTCCGTTAAATTCGGCAAAGCCCGTGCAAAAGAGTCCAACCGCAACCGTTTTTCTTGAACCAAGCGCACCAAAGAGCTCCTTAAACGACCGGATAAATCTTGTTCTTGACGCAACAAATCCGAACGCAAAGGCACCGCCTTTTCGGCCGCCCCCGTCGGAGTTGGCGCCCGTAAATCCGCCACATAATCAATTAAAGTGGTATCCGTTTCGTGCCCAACGGCTGAAATGACGGGGATTTTGGAATCATAAACAGCACGCACCACGGCTTCTTCATTAAACCCCCACAAATCTTCCAATGACCCACCGCCACGCGCCACAATCAAAACGTCGGGTTTGGGAAAACCGGCAGGTAATTTGTTAAAGCCTTGGATAGCGGCAGCCACTTGAGAAGCACACTCTGCCCCTTGCACCGCCACCGGCCACACCAAAACGGAGCGCGGAAATCTGTCCGTCAGGCGATGAATAATATCCCGAATCACGGCGCCAGTCGGGCTGGTAATCACACCAATTGTTTCGGGTAAAAAAGGAATCTTTTTTTTATGAGAAGCATCAAAAAGGCCCTCTTTAGCCAATTTTTCACGGCGCTCATTCAACAGTTTCAACAAAGCGCCCACCCCTGCAGGCTCTACCGTTTCCACAATCATTTGATAGTTGGAACGTCCCGGGTAAGTGGAAAGTTTTCCCGTACAGATGACCTCTAATCCTTCCTGAAGTACCCCCGTGGCGGACGCGGCCCGTCCACGCCAGCAAATAGCGGATAAAACAGCCTCTTGATCCTTTAACGAAAAGTAAATATGACCAGAGGCAGCACGTTTGACATCAGAAATTTCCCCCCGCACTTTGATATGCGCAAAAACCTGCTCCACACAGGATTTCAAAGAAAGCGATAGCTGAGATACAGATAAAACAGGCGTTTCGTTCATAAGGATAAGTTTACAGCAATCCCAAAAAAATCTCAAGAATTTTTATGAGAAAACAATTTGCTTTTCATAAGGGACTATGCTACAACTCTTATCAGGATTTAACTTTAAACTAGGAGGAAAGGCAATGGCCGACGAAAAAGAAAAAATCCAAGAAGACACCAAAAAAATGTTGGTGAAATGGAAATCTAAACGCGGGGCTTTAATTATGGCCTTGCACGAAATTCAAGAGGCCTTCGGCTATGTTCCTTGGGAGGCAATGGAAGTCGTAACGGAAGAATTAAAAATTCCGATGGCGCAGATTTATTCCGTGCTGACCTTTTATAACCACTTTAAATTAAAAGCCCCCGGCAAAGTTGTTATCTCCATTTGTGATGGAACGGCTTGTCATATTAAAGGCGGTCAATCTGTCATTGAAGCCTTTGAAAAAGAATTAGGCGTTCAAGCCGGCATGACAACCGATGACGGGTTATTTTATATTCAAATCGTTCGGTGTTTGGGGTGTTGTGGGTTAGCACCGGTGGTCGTTGTAAATGGCAAAACCTATGGACGAGTTACACCTTCAGATGCCACCAAAATTGTGGCTGAATGGCGTGAAACAATGACAAAAGAAGGAGCATAAAATGGCAGAATTATCACAAGAACAAATTGAAAAGTTAAAGGCTTTGGGACGCACCCAAAAGGAAACTTTAATCAAAATGGGGGAGGATTTTAAAGAAAAAGTCAAAAATTATAAAGCTGCCATTTATACTTGTAATGCAACCAGTTGTCATTCCGGCGGGGCTGCCGGCGTATTGGAGGCCTTCAAGGAAAGTTTGGCTGCAGCCGGTTTGGAAAACGATGTCCGTTTGGTATGCACGGGCTGTATGGGCCTGTGTGCTTCGGGACCTTTGGCCCGCGTGGAAATAAAAGGCAAAAAGACCATTTTATATCAACACGTAACAGCAGATATGGCGCGCCAAA
Source organism: Alphaproteobacteria bacterium (assembly GCA_051885475.1). GTDB lineage: Bacteria > Pseudomonadota > Alphaproteobacteria > CAAHEQ01 > UBA3637 > UBA3637. The sequence goes on from JBJEXE010000007.1 coordinate 1,937, forward strand.
TTGTGGCTGAACATGTGCAACCGGCCCTGCAAAAAGAAGGTGAATTTGACACGCCCCCGTCCTTGAAAAATCAAGAATTATCTTTGGATTTACCGTTTTTTACAAAACAACGCAAAATTGTATTGCGTTTATTGGGCCATTCGGATCCCGAAGATTTGGGGGAATACATTGCCAACGGTGGATATCAAGGATTGATGAAAGCCTTGACCATGAAACCGGAAGAAGTATTGGATATTATTAAAAGGTCAGGATTGCGTGGGCGCGGCGGCGGCGGTTTTCCCACGGGCACAAAGTGGGAAATGTTGGCGAAATCCCCCCTGGCGGATGGTGAAAAATTTATGATTTGTAATGGCGATGAAGGGGATCCGGGCGCCTATATGGATTCGTGTATTTTGGGCGGAGGCTCTCATGCTGTTTTGGAAGGGATGATGATTGGGGCGTATGCCACGGGGGCCACTTCGGGTTGGTTCTATATTCGCGCCGAATACCCGCTGGCCATTCAACGGATGGAGTTGGCCATTAAACAGGCAAAACGGTATGGTATTTTGGGGCGCAATATTTTCGGTACTGACTTTAATTTTATGGCAGATATTCGTTATGGTGCCGGCGCTTTTGTATGTGGCGAAGAAACAGCGTTGATGTCCTCGGTGGAAGGTAAACGCGGTACCCCGCGTCCACGACCGCCCTTCCCCACACAAAAAGGGTTGTTTAATAAGCCAACAGCCATCAACAACGTGGAAACTTTAGCAAACGTCGGTCCGATTATGGTCAATGGGCCCGAATGGTTCAGTGAAGTGGGAACAGCCACATCCAAAGGAACCAAGGTATTTGCCATTACCGGTAAAGTCAAACATTCAGGTTTGGTGGAAGTTCCGATGGGCACCACCGTGGCGGAAATGGTTAATGATATCGGTGGTGGGACCAGTTCCGGAAAGCCCTTTAAAGCCGTGCAAACGGGCGGTCCTTCGGGAGGAGTCATTCCGGCCTCGGAACTCAATATGCCGCTTTGTTATGAAGAGCTGAAAAAAATCGGCTCTATGATGGGGTCCGGCGGAATGATTGTGATGGACCAAGATGACAGTATGGTGGAAATTGCCAAATTTTATTTGGGTTTTACCGTAGATGAATCCTGTGGCAAATGTGCCCCTTGCCGTATCGGTGGGTATCAGATGTTGCAGTTGATGAAGAAAATTGCCAGCGGAAAAGGGACCCAAAAAGATGTGGCTAAAATTAAAGAAATCGGAAATGCGATGAAGAAAGCCTCTTTATGCGGTTTGGGCCAAACAGCCCCGAATCCGGTACTGTCCACAATGAAGTTTTTCAAAAACGAATATGATGCTTTGTTGCTTGATAAAAAGGAGCCTGAGACGCCGCCTGAAAAAGAAGTCAAAGCCTGTCGTATCAACACCAAAAAATAAGGATCTGAAAATGGTAAAATTAATAATTGATTCAAAAGAAGTAGAAGTACCGGCCGGAACAACAATTCTGAAGGCGGCCAAATCCGTGCAAATCAAAATTCCGACCTTGTGTCATCACCCGGATTTACCCCCTACAGCAGCCTGTGGTATTTGTATTGTCAAAGCTGGTGGGCGTATGGTGCGCGCGTGTTGCACACCGGTGGCAGAAGGAATGGAAGTCATCACCCGGGATCCGGATATTATTGAAGCGCGTCGGACCGTGTTGAAATTGACCTTAAGCAATCACCCGAATGAATGTTTGAGCTGTCTGAAAAACGATACGTGCGAATTGCGTCAACTGGCTGCAGACTTTGGCATTCGCGATACCGGATTTGAAAATATGACTCCCCCCAAAGAAAAAATGCCCGAAGATGATTCCACTAAAAGTATCGTCTTTGATCCGCGCAAGTGTATCCTGTGCGGGCGATGTGTGGAAGTATGTCAGAATGTGCAAAATGTGTGGGCTTTGTCAATGTTAAAACGCGGAATCAGCGCCCATATTGCACCGGCGGCCGATCGTCAACTGGCCGATAGTCCCTGTATTAAATGCGGTCAATGTACGGCTCACTGTCCGACAGGTGCTTTAACCGAACGCGATGACACGCAATATGTGTGGAGTTTATTGCAAGACCCCGAAAAATATTGTGTCGTGCAAATTGCACCGGCTGTGCGGGTAGCTATCGGGGAAGCCTTTGGGTATCAGCCCGGTGAAATCACAACGGGAAAAATCTATGCAGCCTTGCGCCGCTTGGGTTTTGACGCCGTATTTGATACCAACTTTGGGGCAGATGTGACGATTATGGAAGAAGGATCGGAATTCATTGAACGCTTTTTAAAGGGCAAAGGGGTCTTGCCATTGATTACGTCCTGTTGCCCCGCTTGGGTAGATTATATGGAAAAATATTTCAGCGATATGATTCCCCATTTTTCCAGCTGTAAATCACCACACGAAATGGTGGGGGCTTTGGCCAAGACCTATTATGCCGATAAAGTCAAAGTGCCAAGTGAAAAAATGCGTGTGATTTCTATTATGCCTTGCACGGCAAAGAAGTTTGAAATTCTGCGCAGTCAGGAAATGTTTTCTTCGGGGTTCCAAGATGTGGATGTGTCCTTGACCACACGTGAATTGGCTCGTATGATTAAACAGGCCGGCATTGACTTTATCCATTTACCCGAAGAAGAAGCGGATAGTCCACTGGGAAGCTATACCGGAGCCGCTACCGTGTTTGGTTTTTCAGGCGGTGTTATGGAAGCCGCTTTACGCAGTGTGCACGCCTTGGTAACCGGTAAAGAAATGCCAGAAGATGCCTTGGAAGTGAAGCCTATTTTAGGGCTGGATAAAGGCATCAAAGAAATGACAATGGATTTGGCAGGCAAAGAAGTGCGCATTGCCGTGGCACACGGTATCGGACATGTTCAACAGCTATTGGAAAAAGT
>JBJEXE010000008.1:0-4807 GCA_051885475.1 Alphaproteobacteria bacterium
AGGTGGAATTATTGGCTGAAGAAAGTGCGGCCTTGCGTGATAAATTGGTGGCTGAAGGACGTGTGTATCAGGTACAGCAAACGGCCGTTAAAGAAACATTATTAGAAGAAACACCCGTTATTGTTCCTCCTCAAGAACCCATTTATAATGGTATGACTGAAACAGCCACAAAACCGGTTGTTTTAGAAGGACCAAAAGTGCGTTTAGGGGCTTTCGGAAATCCGAATAATGCAACCCGTTTACAAAATAAATTGGGGGCAGATGTACCTGTTCAGACCTCAACGATTATCAAAAACGGTCGGACTTTGACGGTGGTGGAAGCCGGTCCTTTTGCCACAAAAGCAGAAGCGCAAAAGGCTTTGACAACACTAAAAGCAAAAGGTTATAAAGACGCCTTTATCGTAAAGTAGAAAAAGGGGGAAGCAAAATCTTCCCCTCAATTAAAAGGAGAAGCAAGATGAAACGGGGTTTATTATTAGGAATTGGAATTTTGGCTTTTTCATGGCAAGCCAATGCCGTTGAAACAAAGGCAAAGTATGCATTGTTAATGGATGCAGATACGGGCTATGTCATGTTTGATAAAAAGGCAGATGAAGCTATGCACCCGGCCAGTATGAGTAAATTGATGACCTCTTATTTGGTGGAAGAAGCAATAAAATCCGGCAAATATACTGAAGACACGGAATTTACCGTCTCAGAAAATGCTTGGAGAAAGGGGGGGGCTAAAACCGGTGGATCCACAATGTTTTTGAAAATTGGTCAGAAAGTAAAATTGATTGACCTTTTGAAAGGCATCAATATCCAATCGGGGAATGACGCCTGTATTGTAGTGGCTGAAGGAATGGCCGGAACCGAGGAAGCATTTGCTGCAAAAATGACTCAAAAGGCAAAAAAATTGGGGCTTACAAAGTCTACTTTTGCCAATGCTACAGGAATTCCTGATCCCAATCATTTGATGAGTGCACGAGATTTGGCACTTTTATCTCAACATATCATCAATGATTTTCCAGAATATTACCCCATTTATTCCCAAAAAGAATTCACTTATAATGGAATTAAACAGGGAAATCGTAATCCGCTTTTGTATTCTTTGCAAGGGGCTGATGGTTTAAAAACCGGGCATACCAGTCAATCTGGCTATGGTTTAACGGCGACGGTGAAGGCGCCAGATGGTCGCCGATTGATTTTGGTCATTAATGGCTTATCCAGTATGAATGATCGAGCCAGTGAAGCCCGAAATTTGATGAATTACGGATTGTCACATTTTGAAAATGTAACGGTCTTGGACACAAATAAAGCTGTCCTTTTTATTCCTGTCTGGATGGGAACAAAAGCTGAAGTGATGGCGTATCCTGCTGAAAAACTGATCCAAACACATCCGATGGGTGAGGAAGTAAAAATTTCATCCGTTGTTGAATATCAAGAACCCGTTTTAGCCCCTGTTCAAAAAGGTCAGAAACTGGGAACAATTACAACAACTTTGCCGGATGGTACTGTTCATGAAATGGATTTGATTGCCGGAGAATCTGTTGAAAAGTTAGGCTTTTTTGCGCGCCTTAAAAAACGCTTGTTTGGAGGCTAAATGGCAGGCTTTTTTATTACTTTAGAGGGCGGTGAAGGCGCCGGAAAATCTACCCAAATCCAGCTGCTGAAATCAGCGTTGGAAAATTTGGGTAAGGAAGTTCTTGTGACGCGTGAACCAGGGGGAAGTAAAGGCGGAGAACTGATTCGTCCTTTGTTGGTTTCAGGAGAAGCTGATTGGGATGCAGTGTCAGAAACCCTTTTGTTTTCGGCAGCCAGACGTGATCATTTGACACATAAAGTATGGCCAGCTTTAAAGGAAGGTAAAATTGTTTTGTGTGACAGATTCGCTGATTCTACCTTGGCATATCAAGGTTATGGGCGAGGGAATAATCCTGAAATTCAAAAAATAGTCAACACTCTTTATCAAATTGTTGCCGGCGATTTTGAACCCGATTTAACTTTGATTTTGGATGTTGCCCCCAAGATTGGTCTAAAGCGCAGTTGTGATAGAGCGGGCAATACTGAAAAGCGCTTTGAAAATATGGATTTTTCTTTTCACGAAAATCTGCGACAAGGCTTTTTGAAAATTGCCGAAGAAAATCCAAAACGTTGTTATATTATTGACGCTGATGGAACACCGGAACAGGTCCATCAAAAGATAATGGAAATAGTTAAGGAAAAATTATGTCTGCCAATAAAATAATTTCATCTTATCTGTCCGGAAAAACAGCACAATCTTGGATTATTGTGGGACCTGAAGGAATTGGAAAACATAAAATTGTGGACGAAGTGGCAAAAACTTTGCTTGGGGAACGGGCAGGGGATTTGTCGGCAGGGTTAAAAAAAATTGAATGCGGCTTGACTGAGGAGGCCAAGAAAGCTGTTCAAAAAGCCATCTTGGATGGACAAATACCTGACGAAGATGATTTAGGCAAAAAAAAATCAGAAATTACAGTGGAAGATATTCGCTCTGGAATAGATTTTCTTTCCTTAAAAAGTGCACTTCCTTGCCGAATTTTGGTGATTTCTTTGGCGGATGAGATGAATGAAAAAGCGCAAAATACGCTTCTTAAAACTTTGGAAGAACCTTATGAAAAATCGTTGATTTTATTGATTTCAAAAAACATTGAACGCTTGCTTCCAACGATTCGGTCCAGATGTCAAAAAATGTTTTTACCGACTTTATCCACAGAGGAAATGAAAAAGCAACTTTTGCAGAGATATCCGAATCAAACAGAGGTGGACAAAATAGCAGACATTTCAGCCGGAATTCCAGGTATTGCCAAAAAGATTATTGAAAATGACGGGCTTTCGTTGTACGATTCGTTTTTGGATTTATTAAGACCACTTCAATCTGTTTCATTGGAAGCTGTTTTGGATTTTTCGGGTGAGGTGGCTAAAAATCCCATTCAATTGGATTTAATCCGGCTTTTTATGTTGCAATTTGTGGCAGATAAGGCCAAAAATTCTTCCATCATATCGGGGTATGATTGGAGCGAATTTTATGCACAACTGCAAAATAAATGGGGAAAAATGGACAAACTTTATTTGGATAAAGAGCAAACTTTGGCTGAAATGATTTTTTCTATTGAAAGGCGTTTGGGATGATTGATTCACACTGCCACTTAAGTCAGGTTGATTATGATTTACCTGTGGCTGATTTAATTGAAATTGCCCACAAAGAAGGGGTTGAAAAAATGTTGAACATTGCCTGTGATACAGGTGATTGGGACGAATTATTACAGGTAATAAAAACACATAAAAATGTGTATGGCGCCATTGGTATTCACCCTGAATATGCGTTGCGAGATGAAAAAAAATTTTTGGACAGACTTCCCGAAATTTTTGCCGAAAATCCTAAATTACTGGCCATAGGTGAAATAGGTTTGGATTATTCAGACGAAACAATTTCCCCTGAAAAACAACAGGCTCTTTTTAACGCACAAATTCAAATTGCTCACGAAATAAAAAAGCCGATTATTGTTCACACCAGAGATGCCGAAGAAGATACTTTGCTCCTTTTAAAAAAGGCTTATCAGGAAGGCAAATTAAAAAATTCTGGGATTATTCATTGTTTTAGTGGCTCTTTAAAATTAGCTCAAGAAGTTCTTAAAATGGGGTTTTATATTTCTGTTTCCGGCATTGTCACTTTTAAATCAGCCCATACTCTGCGCGAGATTATCAAAGAAATCCCCTTGGATAGATTGTTGGTGGAAACAGATTGCCCATGGTTGGCCCCCGAGCCTTTCAGAGGCAGAAAAAACCAACCGGCCTATGTCATTAAAACTTTGGAAAAAGTGGCAGAATTAAAGGGGATTTCAGCTGCAGAATTGAATAAAATAACAACCCAAAATTTTCATATGCTTTTTAGGAAGGAAAAATGAAAATAACTATTTTAGGATGTGGGGCATCATGTGGTGTTCCTTCTTTACATAAAGGTTTTGGGATTTGTAATCCGAAAAATCCCAAAAACAATCGTTTTCGCAGTGCTGTTTTGATTGAAGAGCAGGGGCAAAATATCTTGATTGATACTCCGCCTGAAATTCGGCTTGAATTACTATGGGCACAGGTTAAAAAAATTGATGCCCTTTTATACACTCATTCCCATTTTGACCATATAGCAGGGGCAGAAGATGTCCGAAATTTTACCCGAAAGCAGGGAAAAGTTTTGGATATTTACGGATCCAAGAACGATTTAAAGGTTTATAAGAATCAAGCAGAGCACGTTTTTCGGGACCCTCAACAAAAGGAAACCGTTGCGCTACATCCTGTTCAAATGTATCATCCTTTTAATGTTAAAGGAATTGATATTTTGCCCATTAAACAATACCACGGCCCGATTAATTCCGTCGGATACAGAATCGGGAACTTTGCCTATTCTACGGATGTAAAACGAATGGATCCCAAAGGTCTGGAGCTTTTAAAGGGGATTAAGACATGGGTATTAGAATGCACAACCAATAAGATAACGGCGGCGCACATTTCTTTGCCCGAAATTAAGGAATGGATAGAATTGATTCAGCCCCAAAAGGTTTTTCTGACTCATTTGGGAACAGAATGGGATTATGACCAGATGAAACGCCTGTTGCCACAAAATGTAAAACCGGCTTATGATGGATTAAAAATAAATACTTGACAAAATAAAAAAATGTGTTATACTCACTTCAGTTTAGGAGGAACATAACATGATGAGTTGGCAAGATTTTTTTGTTGCTTTATTGGTTGTATTTGCTTTAAAAGACGGGTTTAAATAAAATTTTTTACGTTTTTACTTGCATCTCAT
>JBJEXE010000009.1:0-4761 GCA_051885475.1 Alphaproteobacteria bacterium
GACAAAGGCGGTAAGGTATTGAAGCAAGAAGATTGCGGATTACGTGATTTGGCCTATAAAATTCAAAAAAACCATAAGGCCTACTATGTCTTATTAAATATGGAAGCCCCTGGCGAAGCCGTGATTGAAATGGAACGTTTGATGCGCTTGGATGAAAATTTGTTGCGCTATCTGACAACCAAAATCAAGGCTGTGGAAGAGGGTCCCTCTGTCTTGTTGGAACCGAAATCCCGTTCCCGTAAAGACGACAAATTTGAAACCGTTGAAATTACAGAAGGAGAAGAATAATGGAAAAATTTACACCTAACTATTCAAAAGGTTGCCCTTTCTGCAATGCCGGTGACAAAGAAATTGATTACAAAGACATCAGAACTTTGAAACGTTTTATCGCGGAAAACGGTAAGATTATTCCGGGACGCATGAATTCGTTATGCCGTTATCATCAAAAGGCGGTTTCAACGGCCATCAAGCGCGCTCGTGTTGTGGCCTTGTTGCCTTTTACGGATAATGATTAAGGAGGCAGAAGATGGAAATTATCTTATTGGAACGTATTGAACGTTTGGGACAAATGGGGGATGTGGTCAATGTGAAAAATGGCTATGCCCGCAATTACTTGTTCCCGCAACATAAAGCTTTGCGTAAAACTGCCGATAACTTAAAATTGTTTGAAGCCAAGCGCAAAGAATATGAAGCCATCAATGCTAAATTGAAAGCTGAGGCCGAAGAAATGGCCAAGAAGATGGCAAACTTGTCCGTGACAATTATTCGTCAGGCCGCAGAAACAGGTCAATTGTATGGTTCCGTGACTGGTCGTGATATTTGTGACGCCATTGCCGAAGCCGGCTTTAAAGTGGAACGTCGTCAAATTGAAATCAACACCGCCTTTAAGGTGATGGGGATTTTTGATGTTGTTGTGGCTTTACACCCGGATGTTCGTCAAACGGTGCGTGTAGTGATTGCTCGTTCTGAAGCTGAAGCCAAAAAAGTGGTGGAAAAGAAAAAAGCTGCTGATAAAAAGGCCAAGGCTGAAGAAAAACCGGCTGAAGAAGCTCCCGCCGAAACGGTGGAAGAAGCCAAAGCTGAATAAGCAAAACTTATTGAATATCAACCGCCCTGATTTCATGGGCGGTTTTTTATTTGACTTTTAAAAATTTATGTGATAAAAACCAACTTAACACTCGAAAGATGACAAAAAAGGAGCGAATATGAACCCCATTTTATCGGCATTTATTTGCGTAAAAGGAACAGAACTGACAAAGGCGGAGGCCGCTTTATTACATCAATATAATCCGGCAGGTCTTACCCTTTTTAAACGTAATATTGAAACTCCAGAGCAGGTAAAAAAACTGACGGATGATATTCGTAGCGCCGTTGGACGGGATGATTTTTTAATTGCAATTGACCAAGAAGGGGGCATTGTGCGGCGCCTCCGTCCTCCTTATTGGCACGAATATACCTCCCAGCAGCAATTGGGTGCTTTACCTGAAAAAAAGGCTGAAGAAGCCATCACACTTCACGCAACTTTAATTGCGAATGATTTACATCAGTTGGGAATAAATGTTGTTTTTGCCCCTGTAGCTGATACTTTACACACGGATACAACGGGGGCGATTGCGTCGCGCTGTTTTTCGGATGACCCAAAAGTGGTGGCAAAAGATGCTTCTTTGTTGGCAAAAACATATTTGGAGCAGAGGATATGCCCTTGTATGAAACATTTGCCAGGGCATGGATTGGCCCAAACGGATTCGCATTTGGGGCTTCCTGTGATTGAGGCTGATTGGGCAAAAATAGAACGTGATTTCTTTCCTTTCCAAGAAATGTCCCGCTTTATTCCCTTTGGAATGACGGCGCACGTTGTTTTACCCCAAATTGATGATAAGCCCATAACGCAATCAGAAAAAGGCATCAATTTAATCCGTCAAAAAATCGGATTTGATGGATTGTTGATTACGGATGCAATTGAAATGCGGGCGTTAAAAGGAACATTGACTGAAAAAACAAAAGCCAGTTTAGCGGCAGGCTGTGATGTTGTTTGTTATTGCTCTGGCCATGACCAAAATAACCCGGTGATGCTAGAAGAAAATGAAGAAGTTTTAAGGGCATCTAAACCACTTTCGGAAAAATCATTGGAACGTTTGGAAAAGGTGAGAGTGGTACTAAAGACCCCTTATCAAAAATCGGATATTTTGAAACTTGTTCAAAAATACGATACCTTAACCAAGGGGATAAAAGACGTAAAAACATCTGACCACACCGAAAATTGGTTAAAAAAATAGCTGCTAGAACTTATTGAGGAAATTAAAAAAATGATTGAAAAAACACCCACTATGAATCTTGACCGAAAGCAAACCATTTTATCATATTTAGGAATTTCCGAAACAGAATGGGATAAAGTATGTGCCCGAAATTCAGAATTGGCAACTTTAAAACCCGAAATGTTAATCAGGCACTTCACAGAAAATGCCCAAGGTTTAGGATTTGACCATAAAACGTGGGTTAAAATATGTCAAAAAACGCCCCAATTGTATGAAATGAATTTAGCCACCTTGAAAAAGCATATTGCAGAAAATGCCCAAGTAATGGGTATTTCGGAAGATAAATGGATTAAAATTTGTTCCTCTGAACCAGGACTTTTTACATACCATCGTCAAACTTTGGAAAAAAATCTGCATTTGAATGCGGCAGCCTTGGGAATATCCAAAGACAGATGGTGTGAAGTGTGCGCTAAACGTGGGGCATTATTGACCTATAAGCCGGAAACTTTGGTGAAAAAAGTAGATAAATTTTTGGAATATGTCTATTCTCCCAGTGATTTTTTGAAAAGCCAAACAAAACCTTCTGAAACTATGCATCAGACACTGAAAAATTTTGAAGGAGTTTCTTTAGAGCGAGATAAGGTTATTGAGGCTTTTTTACGTCATCCAAATAATTTTCTTTCTACCCCAGAAAAGTTAGCTTATTCTTTTGCCTATATTAAAACAATGACAAAGGCATTTGGTTTAAATGAAAATCCGTATCGCATTTTACCTTATATTGATTTATCTGTGGAATCAAATTTAAAAATGCGTTATTTTTATGCCTGTTTACACCACCATAAAAAGCAGGAAGTTTCCCTGGTTAAGTTAGTGAAAGAAAAGAAAAATGATATCAGAAAAACATTATTAACTGCTGTTCAATCAAAGGAGGTTTCCTTTGAAACAGCTGATGAAATTATTGCTGCATACCCTTGTCCTTTTTTGAAACGATTAAAAGAAAATGAGACGCATCATTGATAATATACAAACTGAAAAAGATAAAAAATGTTTACCATCAGAACTGAACAGCCTGCAGATTATAAAAAAGTGTATCAAGTAATAAGCAAGGCCTTTAAAACAGCCGCTTATAGCGATGGGCAGGAAGCGGATTTGGTGAATAAACTGAGGGCCAGTTCCTCTTTTGTCCCCGAATTATCTCTTGTCGCAGTTGTAAATGGTGATATTGTCGGGCATATCCTGTTTACGAAAGCTTTGGTTGGTCAACAAATAGTGTTAGCTTTGGCCCCTTTGTCCGTTTTGCCTTGCTATCAAAATCAAGGAATAGGGCAGGCTTTAATCAATGAGGGTCATAAAATAGCTCAAAAGTTGGGGTATAAATATTCAGTTGTTTTGGGTCATGCAGAGTATTACCCCAAAACAGGATATGTACCGGCAAGTTATTACGGTATCAAAGCCCCCTTTGAAGTAAACGATGCAAATTTTATGGCTATTTGTTTGGATAAATCAGCTCCCCAAATAAATGGCATATTAAAATACGATAAGACCTTTGGCATTGTTTAATGGAAAAACAACAGTTTTTTAAAATGCCTGACAACAAAAAATTATTTACAAATTACCCCATAAAGACCAGAACGATTGTAGGCACTTCCTCCTTGGGGAGAAAAGACAATAAGAGCTTGATAAGGAGAGTTTGGATTATTCTCTCCTCTCCAATACTGCTTTGTTCCAAAGTCATTTGTTTGGGGACAATCTGTTCCTAAAGTGCATCCTAAATCAGATGTAAAAATCAGCCTTTTTTTATGGGTTTTACACCAATTTTGGGCAGCCCACCAAGTTAAATCACTTTGTTTAATTAAAAAGTCTTTACCGTTATATGAAACAGTATTTCCATCATCCAAAGGTGTACATTCGCCTTTTGTAATAATTGAATCTGATCCTGTCCATTTGCCCGAAAACTGACAATATTTTCCTTTTTCACAATCACTGTTTTTCTTGCAATCTCCAGTCATTTCTTGAACAGTGTCACAAGGATTTGTTCTATAAGATAAATAGACATTCCCATTTTCACAATTTCCAACATCCGAAGAATCAGAATTAAATAAAATAGCCTCAGGCTTAAAACCAATAACCATATTATTATTTTCTGAACAAGTGGTCATTTTTTCATTTTCTGCTGTGTAAAATAAAATTTCGTTTGTTTTCATATTTAAAAGTTGCTGACATAATTTTTCCGGAATATCCTTTATTCTGATATAATCATTTTCATTTTTGTCATATTTGCTTTGCATCGGATAAAGCGTATTTTGAACATCTTGCCAATTTGTATTGGATTTATTTAAACTTGCATAAAGTTGAATATGATTTATCACAGCTTCGTTGATAATTGTATTTGCCAAATTTTTATCCATCGCATTTTTAAAACCTACAATACCCGCCACAGACAATACGCCGATAATGGCCAGCACGCCCAGCATTTCAACCATAGAGCGACCAGATTGAGTGTGTT
>JBJEXE010000010.1:0-4754 GCA_051885475.1 Alphaproteobacteria bacterium
CACAGCGCGGAGTTGCCGATGCTACGGTAGCTGCCGTAGACAGCCCCAGAAGACAGATTCACGATATAGGCGTTTGACGTACCGCTGGGCAAGGCTATCCAAGAATAGACATCTTTTTCTGTGACCCCTTTCAAATTCCGGCAGGGACTTGAGGGCCGTGTTTGACCTGGGCAGGCCTCTTCATAGGTGGCCAAATGGCGCCCCTGGGCCTCACACCACGAAAAGGCCGCCCACCACGTCATTGCCACTTTGGAGCGGCAATAAGTCGTGCTGGTGTCTTCCACACCGTGAATTTCCTCACCGCCACGGCAACTGGCCGCCAAAGACGGCGCCGCCCAGGTCATCATCAGGGCAAAAGCCGCTACAGATATTTTGGTCAATGACATTTTAATTTTTGTTTTCATTTTTTGTTTCCTTTCAATTATAGTGTCTCAGGTTGTGTGTGTTGGGTAAGACCACTGCCTGTCATACCCAACCTGACCCAGCATCCAGCAGTATTTAAGGCCCTATTACACGGAATATCTTGCCGCTGGATCCTCGGGTCAAACCCGAGGATGACAATGTGATGTGCATTTCCTTTTTTCATCTTCCCCCTTTTGGTGTTATTCATTGCCCGCATCCGCTTCCCCCCATTCGGCAGGGCAAGAACCACCCGTTTTTTCCACATCTAAACACCGGCCATAAACTGTCTCCGCGTTATTTTTCGCCGTGCTGCAACTTTGATCCCCCCACCTTAAATTGCAATAATAATTGGGTGGACAAGATTTTTCAGGGGTCATCGCCGGTGTGGTATAACTACATGCCGTTACCGTCGTTGTAACGTCGTTGCAGGCCCCATAAATCGTGGTCGCATCATTCGCCGCCGTTTCAGAACAGGTTTCATTGCCATACCTTAAGTTGCAATAATATCCCTCAGCACATTCATAGCCCGCCACCGGTTGCAATTTCGGGGTCGTATAAGTGCATGCTGTTATTGTTGTTGTTACATCGTTGCAGGCACCCCAAATATCAACAGAATTATTGGCCGCCGTCGCGGAACAATCCTTTGAGCCATACCTTAAATTACAATAGTATCCATTGGCGCATTGGTGGGCGGGATCCGCCGTCAACTTCGGTTCATAATAGGTGCACGCCGATACAGTCGTCGTTACGTCATTACAAGCCCCGTAAATAACCGTCGCATTGTTGGCAGCTGTCCCCGAACAATTTTCATCACCATAGCGCAAGTTGCAATAATAACCGGTGGCACATTTTTTTGCCGGAGTCATTGTCGCCACAGTTAAACCGTCTTGCTGCGTAATGTCCAACGTATAAGAACACATATTGTCCGTCGTCGTTTGAGAATAGGTATAATGGCAAGCATTATCTTCAGTTTCAAAGCTGTATTTATATTGGCAAAGATTCGGTTGCGTTGTTTGGCTGTATTTATACCAGCAACCATCATCAGGCACACACTCACCAGCCGACCAACCGCACAGGTTGCCTTTTTCACAGCACCATTCGTCGCCTTCCGGTGTGGAACAACTTTCCGCCACAGCCGTATCGCAGATGCATTTTGTCCCTTCTTCATTGCGGACCTTCAAATCCTCGCAATCAGCACACTGATAATTTTCATTACAAATTTGATTATCCGCGTCCGGACATTCCGTCGCCGCCAAACATTCAGCCGGCTTACCCTGCCCTTCAAAGGCAAAAATAATTTCATTGGCTTCTTCGCATTCCGTCAATTGTGACCAATCCGGCCGAAAGTAAGTCAAGTTATCCTTCGGCGCCATCAGCATCAAATGATGGCAAACCTTTTCATCCACTTCGGCCACCTTGACATAGGGCTTCATCACTTTATCAACCATCGTTTGCTTCGGGTAGTTCGTTATGGTATCAGAAGAAGCATCCACCCATTCGGCAGACCCTGGCGTTTGAATCCCCAGCAAACTGGCGTGCAAAAGGCGGGCGTCCTGCATCAAATTGACAGCGCGTGTTTTATTGATGGCGTAATTATAGGCCGCCACCGCCGTGACACTTAAAATCCCCATAATTGCCAAAACCGCCATCGTTTCCAACAATGTGCGACCAGATTGGGCTGAATGACAACTTGTCGTCGTTTGTGGGACCTTGCCGTGCGTTTGTGTCATCTTTTGAAATTCTCCTTATTCCCTCTAATCTACAACTTTAGATGAGGCCCTGTCAAGCCTTTTTTTAAAAAAAATTCTTGCCCCAGCAAAAGAGCCAAATCAAAATGATAACAACATGGGGCCTTGACTTTTTAAAAAAACATACATATTTATATAAAAAAAGGAGTATGTATGAGTGAAACCAAAACAACTGACGGTATTTTCCCTGTCCTGCCGATGCGGGATATGATTGTGTTTCCAGGCGTGGTCGTCCCCTTATTCATCGGGCGTGATAAATCCATTGCTGCCCTGGAAAACGCCTTGCAAACGCGCAAGCAAATTTTGCTGGTTGCCCAAACCGATGCTGAAATGGATACACCCTATTCCGGCGATTTGTATAAGGTTGGAACTTTGGCCAACATTTTGCAGACCTTGAAATTACCCGATGGCACTATCAAAATTTTGGCCGAAGGAGTTGAGCGGTTAAAGGTGTTGGAATGGACCAGCTCCGAGCCTTTCTTTGAAGCACATGCCACTTCTTTTCCTGACAAAGAATCTGATCCGGCAAAAGTGGAAACTTTGATGCGTTCGGTCAGCGAACAGTTTGAAATGTATGTTCAGTTGTCGGGCTATATCGGGCCGGAAGCGTTGGTGGCCGTGTCCAATATCAAAGAGCCGGAACGCCTGACCAGTGTGATTGCAGCCCACTTGGCGATTAAAATGGAAGAAAAGCAAAAGCTGTTGGAAACGCCCACTTTGGCCAAGCGTATGGAAGAGCTGTTTGCCTTGATGGAAAAAGAGCTGGACGTGATTCAGGTGGAACGTAAAATCCGGCGCCGCGTCAAAAAGCAGATGGAAAAATCGCAACGTGAGTATTATCTGAATGAGCAGATGAAGGCCATTCAAAAAGAGCTGGATAACGGTGGCGAAGACGGTTCAGAATTGGGCGAATTGGAAGAAAAAATTAAAAAAGCCAATATGTCCAAAGAAGCAACTGAAAAAGCTTTGGCTGAATTAAAGCGCTTGCGGATGATGGGGGCGATGTCTGCCGAAGCCGGTATTATTCGCAATTATATTGACTGGCTGATTTCACTGCCATGGAAAGAAAAGAAAAACTTGGATTTGGATTTGGCGGCCGCCAAAAAAATTCTGGATGAAGACCACTATGGTCTGCAAAAAGTCAAAGAGCGGATTTTGGAGTTCTTGGCGGTTCAAAAACGCACCGGTTCTGTTAAGGGCTCTATTTTGTGTTTGGTGGGGCCTCCAGGGGTTGGGAAAACCAGCTTGGGGCGTTCCATTGCCAGAGCGACGGGCCGCACATTTGTAAAGGCCAGTTTGGGCGGTATGCGCGATGAAGCCGAAATTCGCGGGCATCGTCGGACCTATATCGGCGCAATGCCGGGGAAAATTGTGCAGTCTATGAAAAAGGCCGGCAATATCAATCCTCTGTTTTTGTTGGATGAAATTGACAAGCTGGGCAACGATTACCGTGGTGATCCTTCTTCGGCTTTGTTGGAGGTGCTGGACCCCGAACAAAATACGACTTTTAACGACCATTATTTGGAAGTGGATTACGATTTGTCGCACGTGATGTTTATCACAACGGCCAACAGTTTGAATATGCCACGCCCGTTGTTGGACAGAATGGAAGTGATTCAGCTGGCCGGTTATACCGAAGAGGAAAAACAAGAAATTGCCAAGCGTCATTTGATTCCCAAACAATTGGAATTAGCGGGCTTGAAGGCCGAAGAATTGACCTTTACGGATGCTGCCTTGTTAAAGCTGATACGCAATTATACGCGTGAATCGGGCGTACGTCAGTTGGAAAGGGAAATTGCCGGTATTGCCCGCAAAGTCGTGAAACAAATTTTGACAGACGGCAGCAAAACCATTGAAATTACCCAAAACAATCTAGCGACTTATGCCGGTGTGCAAAAGTTCAGCTATGGGGTTGCCGAAAAGGAAGACCAAGTCGGAATTGTGACAGGCTTGGCGTGGACAGAAGTCGGCGGTGAGATTTTATCCATTGAAGGATTGACGATGCCCGGTAAAGGCAAAATTACTTTGACGGGTCAGCTGGGGGACGTGATGAAAGAATCCGTTGAGGCTGCTTATTCGTTTGTGCGCGCCCACGCTGGTGATTTCCAAATTCCCGAAGATACCTTTGAAAAAAAGGATGTGCACGTGCACGTGCCGGAAGGCGCCACGCCGAAGGATGGGCCCAGTGCCGGGATTGCCATGATGACATCGTTGGTATCGGCGTTGACAGGAATTCCGGTTCGTAAAGACGTAGCGATGACGGGCGAAATTACTTTGCGGGGACGGATTTTACCGATTGGGGGATTACGGGAAAAATTATTGGCCGCGCTGCGCGCGGGGATTAAGACCGTTTTGATTCCGGCCGAAAATGAAAAAGATTTGGCGGAAATCCCTGATAATGTGAAAACGGAATTAAAAATCATTCCCCTTTCCAAAGCTGAAGATGTCTTGAAATATGCCCTGACGCGGGAAATTAAAGGATAGGAAATAAGGCATTAAGTACTGCTGGATGCTGGATCAGGTCGGGCATGACAGGAGGAATTAAGTCCTGGGCGCGACGGAACGCGCCAAGTATGTGCCGTCAAACGGCACATAATAAAAGCC
>JBJEXE010000011.1:0-20846 GCA_051885475.1 Alphaproteobacteria bacterium
ACCACCCTGTTCATCGGCGAACCAGCCGTTGGAATAATCGTTGGCTAACCCAAAGGGCACATATAAGCCCAATCCCAAATCCAACTTATCATTGACTTTATGTTGACCGTAAAAATGGGGCATCACGCGGAAAAGATTGGAATGTTCGCGACCTGTTCTGGACACACCAAATTTGTTGGTTGATTCCCCTTTGACTTGACCATACACATCCACGGCGGTGACACCCATTTGAAGACCTGATTGTTTCACTGTGCTCATTCCGGCCGGGTTGAAAGCAATGGCGGAATAATCATCCCCCATGACACCGGCGCCGGCAAAGGCACGTCCTAAATTCGTAATTGAATATTCTTGTAATTGATAGCCTGCAGCCGAGGCATTTGTTGCAATAGCTGCTGTTAAAACAAAACTCAATAAATGTCTTTTTTGCATATAAAACTCCTTTTTTAAAGACCGCCGGCAGTATAGCAAAAGCCTTTTTCTTTGTCGTGGCAGGCGCCCTGAATACAATAAAATGTCATAGATTGTTCTTATTTTTGTCATAAAAACGTCATAAAATGTGGGAAAAAGAGGGAGGTAAAAAAGAAATGAGAAGTGGGGCTTTTCATTTAAAGGGGCCCTTTTTTTATTCCCCCATAAAAAAAACTTGCAAGCCGACAAGGCCTGTGCTAAATTGAAGAAAAACAAAGGGGTATTTTATGCGTAAAATTTTATTTTTATTGACACTCACAACGTTTCTTTCCGGACGCGCCGACGCCGCCTTATCCGATGGTGTCTTGGCGTATCAGTATAAACAATATCCGACGGCCTTGAACGAATTTACGTATTTGGCCCAAGAAGGTAATCCGGCGGCGGCTTATTATTTGGGAAAGTTGTATCAGGACGGTTTGGGAACGCCGCAGAATTTGGCGCGGGCACGGACTTTGTTTCAGGCGGCAGATTCGGGCTATTATTTTCCGGCGACGGCCGAATTGGGCAAAATGTTGCTGTCCGGTTCCCCCCAAGTACCGGCCGAACCCACGCGGGGGATTGAGCTTCTTAAAAAAGCTGCCCATGCCGGTGAAGCAGACGCTGCTTTTGAATTGGGAATGGCCTATGCAAACGGGGCTGGTGTGGAAGTCAATTTGAATTATGCCTACGGATATTATTTAATGGCGGCTTTGCAAGGCAATATGAAGGCCCAATATGCGTTGGCCAAACTTTATATGGAAGGGCGCGGGGTGCCTCAGGATTATTTGGAAACATTAAAATGGCTTTCGCGTTCGGCGAATCAAGGCTATGTGTTGGCTCAGGTGGCTTTGGCCGATATTCGGATGACGAATCTGCGCCTGAAAAATGCCGCCGATGCGTATGGGTGGTATAGTATCATTGCTGCTTATAACCAAGATGAAGTGGGGAAAAAGGCGATTGAAAAACGGGATGCTTTGGCGGAAGGTTTGGATACTCAAGTGTTGGCTGACCGTCAGGCGAAAGTGCGGGCGTGGAAGCCGATTTCAGCCACCGAATCTGTGCCTGAACAGGAAAAAGAAGAAACGCAAGTGCCCACAATTCCCGGCTTTAATGACCCTCAAGCGTTGCAGGATCTTATCGTGCAAGAAGGATATTTGCCGCGGGATGGACGCGCTTTTGGGCTCACAACACAAATGGTGGATGAAGCCATTTCTCAGCAAAATCCGGAAGATTTAACACGGGCGATTGAGCAGGCCGGGCGGCGCAAAAAAGCGGCTTACGGTTATTACGGGGATTTGTATAAGACCCGCCTGAATAATATGGAAGAAGCCTTTCGTTGGTATAAGCAAGGGGCTGAAGCCGGGGATGCGTATGCCGAATATCAACTGGCCAAAATGTATTGTGAAGGTAAAGGCATTCCTCAACCGGATGCTGCCGCCTGCTATGCGTGGTTAAAAATGGCGCAGGAAGAGCAAAATCCGATTTTAAACGGATTGGTGCAACTGTCTTTGTCGGCCGTGCGTTCCAATGCCACCCCTGAGGAACTGAAAAACGGAGAAGCCTTGTTGGAAACCCTTCAAAAAAGTCCTGAAGAAAAACAAGAACGAAAAAGTGCTACATTGAATTTCTTTTAAAAGGCAAAAGTCATTTTAACACCCACAAATTGGTGATAGGTTTTGGCGCCTGCGCGGGCTTTTCCACGCGCCTGCCATTCGCCATTCAAGCTGATGGCTACCCACGATGTCGGCAAATACGACCATTCCCCGCGTATCCCATAGGAACGTTCCCGAATGTTTTTATCATATTGTAAATATAAAGCGCTATCCAACGTCATTTTGTCATTGATGGGTTGAAAAACACCTGTTTCCCCCCGATAAAGTGGGGCGTTAAAGTCAGGGCGTGCATTCAAGGGAAAAGAACCAGCCAGATGCAGATAAGGCGTCATTGTTTGTAAAGGCTTTCCCAAGCGCACGTGGGCTTCCAATTCTCGGCGTGCGGCAAATTTCACGGCATCAGTTTGGTGATAAAGGGCAGAGATTTGCGTTAAAAAGTCCCCCGTTTCCCACTGCCCTTTTAAGCCGGCATCATAGGACGTTTGATGTGGGACAGAAAGGGTGGTGGTTTGTTTTTGACGGGTCCAATCCAATTCACCGCCTAACTGGACCGCTATGCCGCCCCCCATGCCCAACGTCAGCTCATTATTGAAGGCGCGGCGATAGGTGCGTGTCAAAGGCGCGCCCTTCATTTTGTTTTTGGTGTAGTTTGCCTCTGTTTTGTTCAGGATATGTCCTGCCTTTGGCATATAAAAAGGCGAAGTTATTTCTGTCGCCATGACCGGGGCACAAAATAATAAAACAACGCTGGAACAGAAAGTTTTTAACATGTTATTCTCCTTTTAATTTTTGGGTCAATTCTTCTGCCAATTTTGGGGTTAAATCCGTTTTTAAATCCAAGGCTTTTTTGAATTGGAAACGGGCTTCGCGATGACGCCCCAAAGCGGCATAAATATCCCCCAAGTGTGTGTTGATCAGGGCACTTTGCGGCATTAAATCCAAGGCGCGTTCAGCCAAAGGTAAAGCCACAGAGGCTTGTCCTTTTTTCCAATATCCGACGGCCAAACTATCCAAAATATACGGATCATGCGGCTTTTTTTGATAGGCTTGTTGAATCAAATCAAAGCCTTCTTCTATGTGTCCGTTTTCCAATTGATGATAGCCCAAGTCATTTAAAAGCATGGCATTTTCCGGCGCCAAAGCGTGGGCGCGCTTTAAATCATCCAACATTTTTTCGCTGTCAGTGGCGCCATATAAAAGCCCGCGCGTCACATAGGCTTGAATCAACGGCTCGTTTTTGGAGCCTGCTTCCAATAAAGGAATCAGACGATTGTAAACGGCCAGAGCGCGCTCGTTTTGATTGGTTTCTTGATAAGCCTGCCCCAGCAAGGTCAACAAAGGAATACTGGTTTTATTTGTCTTTTCCAATCTTTCCAACACATCCAACGCTTTTTCTGTTTGGTTGGCCAGCATCAAAGAAGCAGAGCGTTTAAAATCCAATGTGGCCGAATGAAAATTCAAGCGATCATAGTAGGAAAGGGCCACTGTGGGCAGATGTAATCCTTCTGCCAGTTCGGCCCCCCATACAAAGCTCATTTGTTTTTCGGGGTCCAAGAATAAGGCCAATGTATTGGCCGCCATGGATTCTTCGCGTGTGAAATGGCCGTTGCCCCCCAAGGCGGAAACCACATAAAAACTTTCCGCTAATCCTTTGGTTGGGGTTATTTCCTTTTGTCCCACCTGCACCAATAAATCGGCCGTGGCGGGATACACTCCAGTCAATTCTTGATACTTTTTATAAAGGGCAGAGGTTTCCCAATTTCCCGTTTGCGTAATTGTTTCTTGCAACAATGGAAAATAGCCGATGGCCAAAATGGGATGATCCCCCATTTGGGTAATGCCGCTTTGAATCAGGGCGTCATCTTTAAAGTGGGTGCCTAATAAGACTTGCTGATATCCTTTCAAAAAAGGAGAATCCTTCAATGTGTCAATTTCATGCAGGGCTTTTTCTTCTTCCCCTTGGGCCACATAAAGCCACGCTTTTACCAAAGGCAGCAATACTTCATCAGCGCCTTGGGCCGGTTTGTGCTTTAACAGGCTTAAAGCCTCCTCAAGCTGATTCTTTTGAAAATGCTGGACCACACGGGCATAATCAGCCAGCATTTTATTCCCGTTCAGGTGGTTCAAATAGGGCAGCACCGCCTCCGGATTTCCCTGAATCATGGCCAATAAATAGGTTTCTTCCAACAAAGAAACGTTGTTCGGGTCCTTTTGTAAAACGTCCGCATAAGCCGCAACTGCTTTGGACAGGTCTTGGTTGGCGCGGGCGCTGTTGCCGGCCAAATAGGTGTTGACGGCAATAACATCGGGCAGAGGACGCCGACTGACCCATAAATCGTCCTTTTTAAAATCAGGCAGTTGAATCGGATTTTTTAAATATCCGGCAATCAAAGCCACTCCAATCAATGCCCCCAGTATCGGATAAATTCTCTTTCTTTTTTTCATACAGAGCTTCCTTTTTTTATTTTATTATGGTAGAATGGTTTTATAAAAAGAGCAAGCAAAAATGACACTTTTTCAAAAATTATCTTGGATGCAACAAATGGGAATCCGCGTTTTGTGCGGGGAAAAACCGCATGCGTGGGGGGGCTCCAAACCCGTCCAAACGAAAACATCCATACCGGCATTGGAAAAAAAAGTGCAGACCTCTAAAAGTGCTTTAAGCGCAACCGCGACCCATCCCATTGGGGGAGTGGGGGTCATACCGGCCAAAGTCCTGTGTATTTTGGAAATGCCTTCGGCCAATGAAGATCGTACAGGGGTGGCTTTATCGGGACCGGAAGGGGAA
This sequence comes from Alphaproteobacteria bacterium, assembly GCA_051885475.1. Taxonomy (GTDB): domain Bacteria; phylum Pseudomonadota; class Alphaproteobacteria; order CAAHEQ01; family UBA3637; genus UBA3637. The sequence goes on from JBJEXE010000011.1 coordinate 4,849, forward strand.
TTGTTGAAAAAAATGTTGTCGGCTATCGGATTGGATACGGCTCAACAAACACACGTTGCGTATTTAAGTCCATGGCGTTCCCCGGGGGCACGTGTGCTGACAACTGTTGAAACACAGGAAGGACTGAACCTTTTAAAACAACGTATTCAAGCCGTCAGGCCCCAAGTTTTATTGTTGTTTGGGATGCCGGTTGTGCGGGCTTTTTTGAATCTGCCACTGGGACAAGCACGTGGCAAGAGGCATACTTATCAGGGTCGGCCTGTTTTTGCCACCTTTGCGCCGAATTTTTTAATGAAAAATGATGCCTATAAAAGGCAGGCTTGGGCCGATTTGAAAAAATTGGACGCTTTTTTAAAGGAAAATCCATGAAACCTAAAGTGTATCCCGGGGCCCCCGCCAGTGCCGATAAACAAGTCGTGGATCAACTGTTTCGCGATTATTGCAATTGTTACAGCTATGCTGTTCAGGATTATTTTGCCGGTCATTTGACGGGGTTATCGGGGACCGAACGCGCCTCTGACGGCGGTTATTTACCCAGACCCGGTCAAACGCGCGGAAACAGTTATGCCGATTTAAAGGGAACAAATATCCGTGGGATGCGCCGCGCCGTGTGTGAAGATGGCCTTTTATTTGCCGGTGCCACCTATCCGAAACGGGTGCCTGATGATAAGTATGTGATTTGTTGTTTTTTGGAACCCAAGCAATACCATTTTATCCGTCAAAATCAAGATGGATCGTGGAGCAGCAAGAATGGTCGGGCTGAAGTCAGTTTTACGGATGATTTCGGGGAGCCTTTGACCGACCCTGAAAATTTTTATCATCACCATCCTGATTATCCGTTTGTCGGGTATTTTTTGGTGCCCAAAGGGGGCATTCGCGTGGGGATTCGGGCGTATGAAGAAAAGATGTTGAAAAAGTTTCAGGAACGTCCGCCCAAACAAAATAATCAAAAAACGTTAAGGGATTTGTTGCAACGCTCTGTCGCTTTGACGCACGCCAGTGATGAGCTTAAAGAAATGGCTTTAAAAATCTCGGCCTCAGCGCCGCGGGAATTGGCTCGTATTTGGGATATGTATATTCAGGATATGAGCACCTTTGCGCTGTTTCAAAAAAGCGTCCGTTTCCAAAGGCGGTCTTTGTTAAAAATCACGCACACCCGTGGCAAAGAAAAATAAGTAGTGGCTGCGTTATTCTTCCTTTTTGGGTGGCAGAACGTCAATTTTTAAAAGGCGGTTTTTATCGCGGCGCGCCACGGTGAACAGCCAACCGTCAAAATTAAATTGTTGATTTTCTTCCGGAATTTTTTCGGTAAAATACATCAAAAGCCCTGCCAAGGTGGCGGCGTGTTCATCCGGTAAATCCCAATGAAAGGCACGATTGACGTCGCGGATGGTTGCGTTACCGTTCAAACGGTAAGTGCCGTCCGGCAGCAAAGACCAAACAACCGACGCCGGTTTGGTCCCAATGGTATCGTCTGACATATCCCCGATAATTTCTTCCAAAATATCCTGTAAAGTCACCACCCCCAACACATCGCCGTATTCATTGACCACGACGGCAAAGTGGTTTTTATGGCGCCTAAAAGCGCTTAATTGGTCCAGCACAGTGACGGTATTCAAGGCGAAATGTGGCTTGGCACAATAATCCAAAACGTTGATGTGTTTATTTTGTTCAAAATCCGTTTTTAATTTCAGTGCCTTTTTAATATGTAAAATGCCGACAATGTTGTCGCGCCGCCCTTGAAAAAGAGGAATGCGGGAATAGGGGGTCTTGGCGATGACCTCTAAAATATCAGGGATGGGGGTATCCACGCTTAAAGAAGAAACGCGGGACCGGTCCACCAAAATATCCCCTAAAGTGACTTCAGATAAGTCCAAAACGCTGGATAACATGCCCTTTTCCCGACGCAAGACATTCTGATTTTGTTGCAACGAAAGGGTGCCGCGCAGTTCTTCTTTGGCAATTTCTTCGGCCGGTGCCGTATTTTGTTGTTTGGGAAAAATCTTTAAAGCCTGACGACTGACCCAATTCAAAGCGTGCACAATCGGGGCCAAAATTTTAATCAATACATACAAAGGCCACGCCACAAAAAAAACGACGGGGATGGTCATTTGCATCGCATAAGTTTTGGGTAAAATTTCGGCAAAAATCAAAACAATAAAGCTGACCAAAAAGGTGGAAATCCATACCCCCCATTGGGGGCCAAAGGCGGCAATCAATAAGCTGGTGGAAAGGGCCGTCAACGCAATATTGACAATGTTATTTCCCAACAACAAAGTCCCCAATAAGGTATCCGGTTTTTGTTTCATCTGCATTAAAATTTGGGCTTTTTTATCCCCATTTTCAGCGCGTCCGTTTAACAGGGGCAATGAAATGGCGGTCAAAGCTGTCTCGGTGCCGGAAAAGAAAAAGGAAAGAGCCAGCAATAAAAACAAAATAAAATAACTCATTTAAACCTCTTGGGATGATAAGGAGATACAATTTCCATTTTTTCCAATTCCTGCAACAAACGGATGACGGTTTTGCTGGGATGTTCATCAAAGGAATTGACGGTTAAATCTGCTTCGGCAAAAAAAGGGGCCGATTTTTGAAAAAATTGTTGAATGACCGCCTGATTATCTTCGGACGGCACCAAGGGGCGATGTGTGCGTCCCTGCGTGCGGTTGGAAATAACTTCAGCATCCACCTTGATCCAAATGGAAAGAGCTTGCTTTTTGGCTAATTCACGTGTGGCATCGGACAAAAAAGCCCCACCGCCCGATGATAAGACACAAGGACTGCCCGCCAATAAACGTGCCATCACCTTTTCTTCACCTTTACGGAATTCTTCTTCCCCATAGCGGGCAAATAAATCGGAAATGGTGAAACCGGTTGATTTTTCAATTTCTTTATCGCTGTCCACAAAAGGCAATCCCAGCTTGCGTGCCAACAAACGCCCCACGCTGGTTTTTCCGGAGCCCATCATTCCGACCAAAAGCAGAATTTTTGATTGTAATAATCTTTGAGTCATGCTATAACTATAACACGTTTTTAAAAAATTGTCCAGCGAAGGAGAGAAAAAATGCGTTTTGCAGAATCAAAAAAGAAAATGCCTTGGGTGAAAATAGTCTTGATATTTGTGGCTTTGGGGATATTGTCATTCAGTTTTTGTGAATTTCGCCCTGTGCAAAAAACAACACAAAAAACAGTTGTGTTTGAGGCAGATTAAATCACGATGTCCGCTCTTCAGATAGAGGCTTTTTTGGAAATGATGCGGGCAGAACGCGGTTCTTCCCCCAATACGATAGAGGCCTATCGGCGCGATTTAACGGATTTTGAGGCTTATTTAAAGGCAACGCATCAAGATGCCTTGACCTTGGATGGCGCGCATTTAAGGGGGTATTTAACGTATTTAAGGACGCAAAAAGTTTCCCCAAAAACCCAAGGGCGGCATTTATCGGCCATTCGTGAATTTTATCGGTTTCTTTATTCCGAAAATCAGATAGCGGAAAATCCCTGCGATTATGTCAAGGCTCCGAAAATGCCCAAAAGTTTGCCCAAGTATTTAAGCGAACAAGAAGTGTTGGCGCTGATTCGGGCGGCGCGGGAAGACAGTCGGCGGCTTTACACCTTGTTGGAGGTTATGTATGCCTCAGGTCTGCGTGTCAGTGAATTGGTGGGGCTTCCCTTAAATGCCTTTAATCCGGAAGAAAATCATTTGTTTATTGTGGGAAAGGGCTCAAAAGAACGTGTGGTGCCTTTGAATGCGCACGCGGCCACAGCTTTGCAAGAATGGATTGCCACCTATCGTGCTGCGAAACTCAATCGCCCCAGCAAATGGTTATTCCCGTCGCATCATCAATCCAAGTCCGGCCATTTGACACGCGGGGCTTTTTTCAAAGAATTAAAGAAATTGGCGCTGGAAATCGGTTTGGACCCCGAAAAGGTTTTTCCGCACGTTTTTCGCCATTCTTTTGCGTCGCATTTGGTGGCGCACGAAGCTGATTTGCGGTCAGTTCAAAAAATGTTGGGGCATTCGGATATCGCCACCACTGAAATTTATACACACATTTTGCCGGCTCGTTTAAAAAAGATTGTTGAAAAATCTCATCCGCTGGCGTATAATGAGCCTTCAAAGGAAAATGATGAAGATTGTTGATAGATATATTTTGGGGCAATTAGTGGTCGGGTTCACCTTGATTTTGGTGAGTCTGACGATTTTGATATGGCTGACACAATCGTTGAAAATGATTGATATGATTGTCACCAAAGGGGTTTCTGTTAGTGTGTTTTTGGAAATGACCTTGCTGGTGTTGCCGAATTTTTTACAAATTTTGATGCCCTTGGCGTTGTTTGCCGTCACGTTGTTTACTTTTATTCGGATGCAATCGGATAAAGAATTGATGGTCTTGAAAGCCGTGGGGATGAGTGCCAGACAGTTGATGCGTCCGGTTTTGATGATGGCAGCTGTTTTGACCTTGGCTGGGTATTGTTTAAGTTTTTTTGTGATTCCATGGGCGACGGGTCAGATTCGCGAAATGCGCTGGAAAATTCAAAATAATCTGTCGCAGGTTCTTTTGCAGGAAGGGCAATTTAATTCCTTTGGTAAAGGCAAGATGGTTTATATCCGTGAACGCTTGCCCGAAGGGGGCGTCAAAGGGATTTTGGCCTATGAAATCAAAAACGGCAAAAAGACAACCTTGGTGGCAGATACGGGGAATTTGTTTCAAACATCGGAAGGGCTGGATATTTTGTTCGGGCGTGGTGTGCGTCAGGAATTTGACACGAAAACAAAGCAATATTCCGTCTTGAAATTTGATAAATATACGATGAGTTTTTCGGATCAAGGACGCAAAGCCGGTACCCGCACCAAAGATGCGCGTGAAATGGGGGTGTGGCATTTGCTGACTTTGCCCAAGGACAAAGCCCCCACGGAACCGATGTGGCGTAAATACAAGGTGGAAGCCTTTAAGCGCTTGACTATGCCGCTTTATAACTTTGTCTTTGCGTTGTTGGCTTTGTCGGCAGTGTTGCTGGGTACCTATTCCCGCCGTGGGCATTCGGGCCGCATCAATTTTGTGGTGGGGTGCGCCTTGTTGGTTCAAACATTGGAGCTGGCTTTTGACAATATGGCTGGGAAGAATTTGTGGTTTTTAATTTTGGCCGTGGGGAACATTCTGATTCCCGTTTTCATTGTGCGCCGTTTATTTCACCAGGAACTGGATAAAAAATCCCATAAAAAAGGATTGGCCGCGGTGTTGATAATTTTGTTTATGGCGGGTTCTGCGCAGGCCATGATGCACGTGGATACACGTTCTTTAAAAAAAGATCAGCCCGTGGATTTTGAATCGGACACTTTGACGTTTAATCAAAAAACAGGCGAAGCCGTGGCTTCCGGGAATGTAGTTTTAAAGCAAAACGGGTCCACGATTCAAACGGAAAAAATTGTATATGATAAAAATCAAAATATTGTTCACGTGCTGGAAAATGCTTATTTGACTTTGGCAGATGGCACGCGGGTTCAAACAGATCAGATTCACCTTTTCCCCAATGATTCGGAAATGATTACCGGTCCGGCTGACGTGAATTTAATTGACGGCACATATTTGGCCACAGACCGAATTATCCGGCGGGATAAAGGGCAAGAAACTGTTTTTAAAAATGCCAGTTATACGCCGTGCGCCATTTGTGAAGGAAAATCCCCGCTGTGGCGGTTGTCGGCCAACACGATTGAAGAAGATGAACCGGCTCAAACGCTTCGTTTTTGGAATATGTTTTTTAAGGTGAAAGATGTCCCCCTGGTGTGGTTTCCCTATTTTCAAATGCCGGACCCCAGCGTCAAGCGTAAAACAGGTTTTTTGATTCCCTCGTTTGGCAGTAATTCCGAAATGAAAAGTCATATTGCGCTGCCTTTTTTTGTGAATTTTTCAGAAAATCAAAACTTGACCCTTACGCCGAAAATTTCGGCAACACATGATCCTTTGGCCCTTTTGAAGTATCAAGGTCTGTTTACAAAGGGCGCCGTGAATGCCAATGCCAGTTTAACACGTGATGATAATGGCACCAATCAAGGACATATTAAAGCGGATTTTGAATATGATTTTAATGAAGAGTGGCGTTTTTCGGGGCAATATTTTCGCACCACTTCGGATACTTATTTCAGACGCTATAAAATTGAAGGCATCTCGGATGTGGATTCTTTTTTGACGTCCCGCCTGGGGGGGGAATATTATGGCACCCGCTTGCAGGCGAATGCTGAAATTTTAAGTTTTCAAAGTTTGTATGAAGATGTCAGTGCCACCTCTATCCCCGTGGTGTTGCCGTTGGCGCATTTAGAATATACCACGGCCCCTTTGACTGAAAGCGGGTTGGTGGCTTTTTCATCGGCTGATACAGCCCTTATCAATAATCGTGATCATTTTAAATCCAATCGTCTTTCTTTGACGCAGGGTGTGAAATTGCCTTATACCAGTTCTTTTGGAATGACGGCTTTGATGGAAGCGAGCGTCAGGATGGACGGATATGCCATTGATACGGGGACGTATGATATCGCCAATAAAGCCCGAAATGACTCCTATTTCGCCGGTCGTGTTTTTCCGCAGGCCGTCCTGACATTGGGGTATCCTTTGGCGCGTTCCGGAAAATGGACGACTCAAATTTTGGAACCGATTGCCCAAATTATTGTGGGCCCCAACGGCTCTAATCCGGATAAAATTCCCAATGCGGACAGCACGGTGTTTGATTTTTCGGATACCAATTTGTTTTCCACCAATCGGTTTGCCGGCTATGACCGCGTGGAATCCGGTTCGCGGGTGAATTACGGCGTGCAATGGTCGGTTTACGGGCGCCAAAAAAATCGTTCTTTTCAGGCTTTGTTCGGGCAAACGTATGTTTTAAGGGATGAAAATGAATTGCAGGATGTAATGGGCTATCAAAATCATCAATCCAACTATGTGGGACGGATTCGGTTGACTCACGAATGGGCTACTTTGACGTATCGTTTTCGTTTGGATCAAAGAGATTTTCGTATCAAAAAAAATGATTTAAATTTTGAAGCGGGGGCTCAACCCTTGCGTTTGGGAATCAACTATTTATTCCAAGATGCTTATCGGTTGGGGCAGCAGTCTTTTTCGGAAAAAAAAGAAGTGACCTTTTACGGGCGCAGCCAACTGACCAAAAATTTTTCGGCTGAGGCCAGATATCGGTATAATTTGATTCGCGATGAAAAAGGACCTTTGGAAAGTGAAGCGCTCTTGCGTTATGATAACGAATGTACCACCTTTGAGATAGGTGTTTCCAAATCCTTTACTCAAGACAGAAATTATCACGGGGATACGTCGGTCAATTTTCGTTTATACTTAAAAACGTTAGGGGGTAAGTAATGAAAAAACTTCTTATGACAACACTGTGTTGGATGGCATTTTCCGTTCAGGCGGGTCATTTGCAAGCGATTGTGAATGATATCCCTGTTTCGGATTGGGATGTTCAAATGCAGGGGAAATTGTTGCGTGTTCAACAACCTTCCCTGTATGAAGGGATGTCGGAAGAACAACTGAATCAAAAAGCGTTGGATAACCTGATTGAAGAAATGCTGAAAACTCAAAAAGGCAAAGACCTTAAATTGACCTTGACCGATAAAGAAGTGGATGAAGCCATTATCCATTTGGAAGGACAAAACGGCCTTTCGGTCGGGGGCCTGAAACGTTTGATGGATGAAGAAGGCGTGCCGATGGAGGTTTTGCGGCGTCAGGTTTATGCTGATTTGATGTGGTTGCAGTATGTGCGTTCCAAGGCAAATGTTGTTGCCAATCAGGTGCCGGCGCCGGCCGTGAAGGCTCGTTTGCAGCAAATTAAAACAGAAATGGCCAAGCCCGGGTATACTGTGGCGGAAATTGTTGTTCCGTCTTTGGATGAAGCCCAAAGCCTGTGGCAGGAATTGCAATCCGGGGCCAGCACTTTTACGGATTTGGCGCGTCGTTTTTCCAAGGCCAAGTCGGCGAAAGTTGGTGGTCATGTGGGGCAAATTTCGGAAAATCATTATGGGGCTGAGGTGGCCCCCATTTTGCGTGAAATGCCGGTGGGGCAATTATCGCGTCCGTTGGCGGTCAAAGATGGGTATGCGTTGATTGTGATGATTGATAAGAAAATCCCCGTTAAAACGGATTCCATTGTGTTGTGGGAATTGGCGCAAGGCGGTCAAGAAGAAGGCGGCGAATTTGATAAAATTATGGCGGCCAAAAAATGCGATACCTTTATGAAGGCTTTAAAAAAAGACGGGATTTCTGAATCCATTCAACGTGGGTGGACGGACCCGAATCAGCTGCCGGATGAATTGCGTGAATTGATGGCACCGGCGGCCGTGAATGAAGCTGTGGGGCCAGTTCGTGTGCCCCAAGGACAACTCTTTTTTATGAAGTGTGATGTGAAATATCAACGTGTAATTCCGACGCTGGATGAGGTGCACGAGCAACTGGAAATGGAACAAATGGAGCTACTTTCCCGTCGCTTGTTGGAGGCCGAAAAACGCGCTGCGGTGATTGAATACAAGGAGTCAGATGCAAACACAGATGATTGACGGAAAAAAATTAGCGATTGAAAAACGGGCTGAGCTTAAAAAGCGGGTGGAACAGTTGTTGACGCCACCGCATTTGGATGTGATTTGGGTGGGCAATAATCCTGCCAGTCAGGTTTATGTGCGCCATAAAGAACAAGCGGGTGCCAGTATTGGGATCCAGGTGACGGTTCACCATTTGCCTGAATCAACACCGGAATTGGAAATTTTGGAGCTTATTGGACGCTTGAATCAATCAGCCGAAGTGGATGGGATTTTGGTGCAACTTCCTTTACCAAAACATATTACCGAAAGCAATGTTTTGGAAGCGATTGAGGCTGCCAAAGATGTGGATGGCCTGACGACGTTTAACCTGGGCCATCTGTTGAGCGGTCAGCCACAAATGGTGCCTTGCACCCCTCAAGCCTGTATGGCTTTGATTGAAACAGTAGAGCCAAATCTTGAAGGCAAATTGGCCGTCGTTGTGGGGCGTTCTCGTTTGGTGGGTAAGCCTTTGTTTCAGCTTCTTTTGGCTAAACATTGCACGGTGGTGCAGGCGCACTCCAAAACCCAAAATTTAACCACTTTGACGCGGATGGCGGACATTTTGGTGGTGGCCACCGGACATGCTGGTTTGATTGGGGGGGCAGACATTAAACCCGGGGCCATCGTGATTGATGTCGGGATTACCAAACAATCAGACGGGACTTTGGTGGGGGATGTCAAAACCGAAGATGTCAAGGGGATCGCTGCGGCAATTACGCCGGTGCCGGGCGGTGTTGGGCCGATGACGGTGGCGATGTTGCTTGAAAATGTGGTGCGTGCAGCCGAGCTGAAACAAAACCCAAGAATTGAGGATTGATTTGCTTTTTGGGCCCCTTTTTGCTATAATACCCGTATGACAGGTTTATTTGAAACGTTGATGGAAAAGCCTTTGGCAGACAGGTTGCGTCCCACGCATTTGGAGGAAGTGGTGGGGCAGGCTCATTTGCTGGGGGAAAAAGCGCCTTTGGCACGGATGATTCAAAATCAAAAGCTGTCGTCTTTTATTTTATGGGGGCCGCCGGGGTGCGGTAAAACCACGATTGCCCGTATTTTGGCCGATAGCGTGCATTTAAAGTTTGTCCAATTATCCGCGGTTTTTTCCGGTGTGGCGGATTTACGCAAAGTCTTTGACGAAGCCAAACGCACCCGCTTATCCGGTCAAGGGACCCTGTTATTTGTGGATGAAATTCATCGCTTTAATCGGGCGCAACAAGATGGCTTTTTGCCCTATGTGGAAGACGGGACCATTATTTTGGTGGGGGCGACCACGGAAAACCCCAGCTTTGAGCTCAACAGCGCTTTATTGTCGCGTTGTAAAGTCTTTGTCCTCAATCGGTTAGATAAAGGGGCGTTGGCGACATTGGCTGAGCGCGCCGAAAAAATTATGGAAAAGCCCCTGCCGCTGGATGAAGTCGGGCGGGAATACCTGTATGCTTTGGCGGATGGGGACGGGCGGTATTTCATCAATTTGCTGGAAGCCGTTTATCAGTATGCTGTTCCGGATGAAATTTTGGATAAAGGCGAGTTGGAAAAACTGCTTCAAAAACGCTTGCCTAATTACGATAAAGACCGTGAAGGGCATTATAATTTAATTTCTGCCTTACATAAATCGTTGCGCGGATCTGACCCGGATGCAGGGCTTTATTGGTTGGCACGGATGGTGTCGGCCGGGGAAGATATGAAATATATTTTGCGCCGTTTGACACGCTTTGCCAGCGAAGATGTCGGAATGGCTGATCCGCAGGCATTGGTTCAGGCAATTTCGGCATGGAACAGTTATGAACGTTTGGGGGCCCCGGAAGGTGATTTGGCGGTGGCCGGCTTGGTTGTTTATTTGGCAACGGCTCCGAAATCCATCGGGGTGTATCGGGCGTGGAACACAGCCCTTCAGGTGGCTCGGGAAACGGATTCTTTGATGCCGCCGAAACATATCTTGAATGCGCCCACCAAATTGATGGCTGCCGTCGGCTATGGCAAAGGCTATCAATACGACCCTGAAACCAAAGACGGTTTTTCGGGACAGGAATATTTTCCGGATGAAATCGGCCATCGCACATTTTACCACCCCGTTGAGCGCGGTTTTGAACGGGAAATTCAAAAACGGTTGGATTATTGGAATAAATTAAGGAAAAAGAAAAACTAGTTTTCAAATTGCAGGTACAGATCAAAATCGTCTTCCCCAATACCGCGATAAGCCTCATCTATACTGACGCCATTATTGATGGAATAGGCGACAATTTTATCGGCGGCGGCCAAGGTGGCCAAAGCAATACAAATCATGGCCAACCACGTGAAATTCATTTTGCCGAAAATGGCAGCTGCTGCGACGCCCACCAATCCGAAACCGCTGAGCACATAAACCACATTACGGGCATTATGAAAGGTGGTTTGGATTTTTTGATAGGCGCTTGTAAAAACGGCCCCGCTATTACCCGTTTGGGCCATCACAATCAGGGGGCATAAAAAAATCCCTATGACAAACAGGCAGTAAATTGTTTTCAAAAATACATTTTTGTTCATCATAGGGAACGTGATTATTAAGTTCTACTTACAACCGCTGACTATTTCAACTCATACTTATCATAACCAATACCAGCAGATTGATCTTGAGCGGTGTTTTGAATGGCATAACGCACGATGGCATCCGCGCCTGCCACAATGGCCAAACCGATTGCCAAATAGGCCAACTTGCTGAAAGCTATTTTACCCAAAATACCCCCGATGGCAATGGCAATTAATCCGAACGCACCCACAATATAAACAATCATACGGACGTTTTTGAAGGTGGTCTGGAGCAAATTGGCAGCATGACTAAAAGCGTTGTTGTTTTGTGCCAAAGCATCAAAACCAAACAATAAAACGCCGGCCATCATGGCAAAAGCAGCATATTTTAATAAAGACTTCATTTCCTTTTCTCCTTTATATAAAGTTAAACAAACTTAAAACCCGTTTAAGTTATACCCTCATCATAGTCAATTTCAGCCGTTTGTCCAGCTCTTTTTTCATAAAAAACGCAAAAAGAAGCAAAAAAACGGCATTTGTTAATAAAAAATTAACCTTTTCGTTCTATGATGAAATAAACTTTTTGGGGTCAACAAAAGGGAAAGCGAATGCGACAAAAGGATTTTGTGTTCTGGGTATTTTGCTTGTGCGGCATGTCAACGGGCGCGTTGGCGGCCGACTTGTTGGCCGATGAACAAGGTCCGACGGCCACCGAAGCCGTGGCGACCATTACGGCAAATGAAGATTTTTTGCTGCCTTCCTATGTAGCGCCGGATGAAAATACGTCCCCTCAAACGATGGATGCCCCTGGAACAACGACGGCTCCTATTCCTTCCGAAGTGGATATTTTAAATGAAATTTTTGGGACGGAGGCCCCTGCCGTTGCCACTGCCCAACCCACCCCTGTTTCGCGCACTTTTTCACCCAGAACAGGTTTAAAGCGCGCTGATGAAACCCCTTTGTTGACCCCACTGCCCCCGCTTCCGATTATCCAAAATGATGTCTTGATTGAGGCCCCTCAAAACCCCTTTAAGCCTTTAGGCTATGCTGATCAGGCTTTGGCGATGGCCACGGCGCCCGCCTCAGGCGTGATGATGCCGCGCGAAATTCGCCTGACCTTTTACCCGGGGCAAGCTGCGTTTTCGGCGCAGGCTTTAAAGTGGGCAAAATCCTTTGCTTTACGGGTGGTCAATAATCCGACGTTGTTGGCGGAAATTCGGGTGAGCGAACAAAATTGGCCCGTTCAGGAAAAACGTTTGGCCGTTTTGTTGCAGATTTTAAAGGAAACAGGTGTTTCTGCACATCAGGTGCGCCTTTATAAAACAGGTCGTGAAGAAAACACCTTGTTGATGGGATATGTGAATAATCCTGATCTGACGCCTGTCGGAAATGGGAAAATGTCAGGTGAAAGGATACAAAAAACGATTGATTGGTAAAAAAGGCTTGTGTCTTTTTTGAATATCGTGTATTCTGATAAAACAAAAGGGAGTGGGAAGATGAAAAAAATACTTTTGAAAACGTTGATTTTGGGCTCTGTGTGGGTGTTGCCAGCCTCCGCGCAACAGTTCGTTGATTGTTCCGAAGGCAATGCCGCCTGTGATATGTTGTATGCTTCCGATGAATTGTTTGCCACACCGGCCGGGGTGGGTTCTGTTCAGGTGGCTGATTGGACGCAACTGAAAACAAATGATAAACCCTTGGCTGAATCACGCCCGGTGAAGGATTTACCTTCCGCAAATGCAAATTATCGTGTTGTTTTGCCAAAAGGGGCCACCGTCAATGATGGACCAAATGCTGTCCAAGTGCCTGATAAAAAAACGGATTCGCGCGTGGATGTGCTGCCCGACGGTTCGGTTCAAACCACCACTATTGAGGTGGTAACGCAACCAACCCCGCAAGGCTATCAAGAAACCACTCGTCGGATTGAACGGCTGGATAGCGAAAAACAAGGCGCTGTTTGGGTGGAAAAATCGTTGGCTGACAAAGTGGATTACGGTGATGCCACGCATGATTGGGAAGCGCCCCGTGGTGAAACATTGCGTTCTTTGTTGGTTCAATGGGGCGAAGTGTCCGGCTGGACCGTGATTTGGAAATTGGATAAAGATTATAAATTGGAAGCGGGCGTGGTGTTCCGTGGCACCTTTACCGAGGTGGCCAGTGCCATTATTCGCACGTTTGCACGGGCTGTGCCGGCGCCGATCGGGACGTTCTATAAGGGAAACCGTGTGTTGGTTGTCAGTATTCAGGAGGATGAAAATGCGCATTAAAAATTTAAGTTTAGCCTTTTTGGCCGGCTGTTTTGTTTTGGCATCTTGTAATAAGTATGTTGCCGAAACGGATAAGCGTATTGAAACAACTTTGGCGCGTGTGGAAGAATACAGGGAAATGGCTGAAATTCCTGATTTGCCGGAACCCGTGGACACCGTTCGGGTCCAAAATGATATTTGGTTGGGCGCCAATTCCACCAAGATTATGGAAGGGGAAGCGCTTCCGTCTTGGGTGGAAAAAGAAGACGGAATTACCATCGCCATTTCCGAAGAAGCCAAGTTGCCTGAAATTATTCAGGAAATTTCCGATATGACGGGTATTACCATTCGGATGGATGATTTAAAGGCTGAAAATGCTATTCCGGAGGAGGCTGTTTCCGTCAAATATTCCGGTAAGCTCAGCGGGCTTTTGAATTATTTGTCCAATCGGTACAGTTTATATTGGCGCTATAAAGATGATGTGATTACGTTCTTTACCCAAGAAACACGTGTCTTTACCGTTTATGCTTTGCCGACGGAAACGTCTTTGCAATCCAGTATGACGGGGGCCACCATGGGTGAAAGCGGCGGTGGAAATGCGTCCTCCAGTTTGTCTGTCAATACGGACCTGAAGGTATGGGACAGCATTGAAGAAGGTGTCAAGCAGGTTGTGGGTGAAAACGGCAAATTGTCCTTCAGTCGTGTGGCAGGAACTGTCACGGTGACAGCCAGTCCGTATATTGTCAAAAAAGTGGCGGCTTACATTGCCAACTGGAACGAAAAGCTGTCGCGTCAAGTGGCTGTCACCGTGCGGATTTTGCAAGTGACTGTCACAAATTCTGATAACTATGGGTTGGATTTAGGGGCTGTTTTTGGCAGCAAAAATATTCAAACGTCCTTTGCTTCTCCTGCGGGGGTAGCCGCTGGCAATATCGCAGCAAATTTGGCAGCAACACCTGCAGCGGGGGCTTTGGCCATGACGTTGATTAAACCCAGCAGCAAGTTCAAAAATTCCCAAGCCATTATTCAGGCTATTTCAACCCAAGGAAAAACCACTTTGGTGACCAGCTCTACGGTCACAACCTTGAACAACAAAGTGGCGCCGGTGCAAATTTCCACGTCCAGAAACTACTTAAAGGAAATTACGGTAACAACTTCGGGCAGCGGGGAAGATCAAACAAAGGATACCGACTATGAAGTGGATACCTTGAACTATGGGTTTACCATGGAAATTTTGCCGCGTATTTTGGATCACGGTCGCTTGATTGTGCTGTTCAATTTGTCCATCACGGACTTGGTTGATTTGGAAACCTATTCTGTCAGCAGTGGCAGCTCCTCTGATTCTTCCAATTCTTCGGGAGGTTCTGAAGATAACGGAAATAACAATAATAATGACGATGATGACAGTGAAAGCGAAACGGTGGATTTGCAATTACCGACCATGAAAATGCGCGGGTTTGTGCAAGAAATCGCCATGCGTTCCGGCCAAACTTTGGTCCTGACGGGCTTTGAAGATTTGAATGAATCCACCTCAACGTCCGGTATCGGTAAAGCCAAAATGGGCTTGTTGGGCGGCAGCGCTGAAAACGAAACAACACGCAATATCTTGGTCATTTTGATGACGCCGGAAGTGTTGCAATCGCCGTTATCACCTGAGGCTTTGATGAGAGATTATTAAGGAGAAACAATGGACGAATCCATCCCAATGCCATCTGAAATGCCCGAACAAACTCGGTTGAGATCTTCAACCGGGGTTGTGTCGGTTGGCGGCCAACGCTATGCGGTAGGATTGATTTGGCAACCCCTGCAAAATCTGGATGACCCGATTTTGGAAGTGCGGGAAACCGCCGAATCCGAAATGGGGGCAGATTTATATTGTTTGCGTCCGGCGGCAACCCCTCAATATGGTATCGGGCGCACGGAATTGGAACATCGGGACGGGATGCCGTCTTTGGCGGCAGCGGTTGCTTCCGTGTTTGCGGATCAACCTTCCTTTTGCGGTGTTTTTAAGGTAGAAGAAGGCTGGTGGTTAGTCGCCATCCGTAACGATTTAATCTTGGCCGAAGAAGATGTTGTTTTCGCCAACGAAGAAGAAGCCAAACGGGCCTATGCCTCTATGATGGCAGTGCCGGATTGGGGCTTGCGCGTCGTGCCTCAGGAATGGCAGATGGAAGGGGCCGAGTTCCGTGAGTTATCTTCGGTTTTACAAAAGGCCCGTAAGATTCGTTTGCAACCTATCAATGCGGTGCGTCGGACCAAATTTTTGTTGATGATTGCCTTATTGATTATCGGGATTGTGGTCTGGCTGGTTTATTCGTTGGTATCCCTTTGGCGCAACGTTTTTCCGCCCGAAAAAATTCGTGTGGTGGAACAACCCACCGTTTTGCCGCCGGTGCGGCCGGCTCCTGAAAAACCCAAGCCTTGGGAAAAAGTGGTGGATTTATCGGCTTTCTTTAATCAATGTTGGACCAGCTCATATCAAATTCAATCCATTATTGTGCCGGGGTGGACAATGGGCAACATTGAATGCACGCCGACGGGGGCCAATACCAGCTGGCGTTTGACGAATGTCCAAGAAGGGCGTTTGACATGGATGAACTTTGGGCTGGATGAATATCAACTGGAAAATATGAAAGTGGATGTGCTGGTACATGCCGATGTGGCAGAAGATTTCG
>JBJEXE010000012.1:0-20284 GCA_051885475.1 Alphaproteobacteria bacterium
ATGAAGCCACGCCCAGAACGCCCTTGACAGATTGCCAAGAAGACGATGCTTTTTTGATTGTGTATAATAATGATTTACAAGGTGCCAAAAGCGATACCGAGTATGCCACTGATGACAGTTCCTGTAAAACAGTATGTGGGATATTTAATCCTGACACCCATCTGTGCGATGAAAGTGATTGTGATATTCCAGAAGGAACTTGCACCACTGATACCGATTGCAATGCCGAAAACGAATGTATGGTTTGTGATACGGAGGCAGGGATGTGTAAAAACGCTTGTGAAAGGGTGGCGTATTTAGAGGCAACAGGAACGCAATATATCAGAACGAATATTGATATTTCTCAGACCGATCATTTTAAAGCCACTTATTTGGTTTCAATGACAAAACGATCCGGAAGAGCTGAAATGGGATATTCGGCAGACCACCATGGCTATTGGGGAATAACAAAAGAGAATTTCTATGCATTAGCCGCACGCCCCATACGGTTATCCCCCAAAGAAAAAGATACTATTTTGTTTGAAAGAAATATCATCAATGGGGAAGAAAATCACAAATTGTGGGTTAATAATTCATTAGAAAAAGAAATCAATCTCCCTTCTCCTGAAACTGGTATTTTTTCAATTTTTGGAATTGGCAGAAATGGATCGTATAGGAGTGTCGGAAAAATTTACATATTTCAAATGACATTAAATGGCACTCCTGTTCATGATTCTGTTCCCGTTCTTGCCCCCAATGGTAAAACTTGTCTGTTCAACAAAGTGCCTGACCCTGAAGACGGCAAGTCAAAACTTTATTGCAATGCCGGTTCGGGGGATTTTAAAACCAATAAGGAGCCTTAAAATAAGTCCTATACATCCAAATTTTCCACAAACTTGGCGTGTTCTTGAATGAACTGGAAGCGGTATTCAGGGTGATTGCCCATCAGGCGCGATACCATATTGGCCGTATAGGTGTATTCTTCCTGAACTTCTTCGCTGGCCGAATCCTTGTGCGGAATCATTACCTTTAACAAAGTCCGTTTGGTTGGGTCCATTGTTGTTTCTTTTAATTGCTGGGGCGGCATTTCCCCCAGCCCTTTAAAACGTGAAACTTCCACATTTTTTCCCTTGAATTCTGTGGCTAAAAGTCTTTCTTTTTCCGCATCATCTTGGGCATAGACAGATTTTCCCCCTTGCGTAATCCGATAGAGTGGGGGCAGCGCCAAATACAAATGGCCGTTTTCAATCAGCTGAGGCATTTCCTGATAGAAAAAACTCATCAACAAACTGGCAATATGGGCGCCATCCACATCCGCATCAGTCATCACAATAACGCGTTCATAGCGGAGTTTTGATTCATCATATTTATCTCGGTTGCCACAGCCCAAGGCCTCAATCATATCGTTGATTTCTTCATTTGCGTGAATTTTATCACGGCTGGCCGAAATCACGTTTAAAATTTTACCACGCAAAGGCAAAATTGCTTGATGTTGACGATCACGCGCCTGTTTGGCTGAACCGCCTGCGGAATCTCCTTCCACCAAAAACAATTCAGTATTTTCCACCGATTTATGCGAACAATCTGCCAACTTCCCCGGTAAACGCAATTTTTTTGTGGCACTGGCGCGTTGTGTTTCTACGGCCTTTTTGTGGCGCTTGCGTTCTTCCGAGCGTTCAATTACCCATTCCAAAAGGGCAGAGGCTGCCTTTGTATCACGGCTCAACCAATGATCCAGCGGGTCTTTCATTGCATTTTCCACCAATTTGGTGGCAGCCGTTGTGACCAAGCGTTCCTTTGTTTGGCCTTGAAATTGAGGGTCGCGAATAAAAACAGACAACATTACGCCAGCCGTATTTAAAATATCATCTGAAGTAATATCTGCAGCACGCTTGTTGCCAATCATATCGGCAAAGGCTTTCAATCCCTTTGTCAGACAGATTTTCATCCCTGTTGTGTGTGTTCCACCCAAAGGAGTTGGCACGGTATTACAATAGGAATATTCAAAGCTTTCCCCAAAATCGTTTGGCCAGCAAATGGCCCATTCCACGGCTCCTTGATTATCCGGAAAATCTACACGTCCCGTAAAAGGCTTCATCGTAACGGCAGACCTATCTTTCATCAAAGTGTCCAAATAATCGGCAATACCGTTCGGGAATTTTAAAACCTGTTCAGCAGGTATTTTATCATCCCCCCCCAATTGTTCCGGTGCACAAGACCAACGGATTTCCACACCGCGAAATAAGAAAGCTTTTTGACGTGCCATTCGGTATAAGGTGGCCGGTTTAAAGTGAATGCTTTCCCCGAAAATTTCAGTGTCGGGCAGGAACCTGACACTTGTGCCGCGCCGGTTGGAAACAGCCCCCAAACATTCCACTGGGCCGGTGGGTTTTCCGCGATGATATTCTTGGCGATACAGCTTTTTTTCACGGGCAACTTCTATAATCATATGGGAAGAAAGGGCGTTGACCGCAGACAAACCAACGCCGTGCAAGCCGCCCGAGACAGCATATGCATTTCCTCCGAACTTACCGCCGGAATGCAAAGTGGTTGTAATGACTTCCAAGGCAGATTTATCGGGAAATTTTGGGTGAGGATCTACGGGAATTCCGCGCCCGTTATCCGTAATACAAACATAGCCGTCCTTATCCAAATTGACTTGAATGTTGGTGGCATAGCCGGCCACTGTTTCATCCATCGCATTGTCAATAATTTCGGCAACTAAATGATGATAGGCCCGTTCATCAATGCCGCCAATATACATTCCCGGGCGTTTGCGAACAGGATCCAATCCTTCCAAGACCTCAATGTCTTTGGCAGAATACGAATTTTTAACTTCATCAGCTTGAAATAAATCGCTCATTTTTATCTCCTGATTGTGCTATCGTTTCCGCCGGCATTATAACGTCCAAAGTTTTCGGCCAATTCTTCCAAAATAGACAGGTTTTTACCTTCAACGGAGGTCGTTTTGGATTCATAAGCGACCTTTTTGGCATCCTCTAAAGTCAAATGCTTGGCTTCTTGAACAACCCCTTTTTCGTTAAAGAGGAATAAATACACATCCTGATTGGTTGCTTTGGGATTAAAGAAAACACGGGAAGACTTATTCGTTTGGGCATAAATCATTAAATCATCTACACCTTCGGCTTTAACAGAAGTATAGTTGGGGGTTCCCAAAACGCGTAAAACCTTCTCTTTGGAATCGCCGACTTTAATGCTTTCCAGGCGCTTTGTTGCCGGCAAATCCCCGCTTTGATAGGTTTCCAAGCCGCATCCAGCAACACATAAACAAGAGAGTAAAACAATTTTCTTGAACATTTGAATCCTTTTTGTTATAGTCATATCATATAAAAAAGAAAGGCATTCGTCAATGAAAAAAACAAGTATTATTGAAAAAAAAATCACACTTGATGTTGTGGTGGCTGGGTTAAAGGAGTCAACAGATTACATTTTAGAGGCTTCAGAAAAAGAATTATCAGCGCTTGCCAAGCGTTTTGAGGTGGAAAAAATTCATTCTTTAAAGGCTTGTTTGACGGTTTATCCGGGGGAACTTATAAAAATAGCAGGACGCATAGAGGCTTTGACGCGTCGCCAATGTGTGATTTCTTTACAGAATTTTGATGAAAAAATGAAGGAAGAATTTGAGGTTTTTTATGCTGATAATCCGCCCGCAGAATCCGATGAAATTATTGATATAATTGATAAAGGACGTATTCATTTGGGGGAAATTGTGTCGGAACAATATGGTTTGGCATTAAATCCTTTTCCCAAAAAGCCGGGCGTGAAAAATCCGTATATTGAATCGGCTGAAGAAAAACAACATCCTTTTGCAAATCTTAAACAAATTTTGAAAAAATAATTCTTTACATCTTACCAAAAATGCGCTAGATTTCTAAAACGATTGAAAGGGGATAAAATGGACGAATTTGAAAAAATCAGGGCTTTTTCAGCAGAGCTGGGCAAAAAAACAGAGGAAGCTGTGGCTGTTGAAAATGAAACTTTGCCTGAAAAAAAAGAAGCTGAAACTGAGGCAGAAGAAAAAACAGAGCAGGCTGACTTTTTGGAAAATTGGTCAACGCCCAGCGAGGCAGGGGAAGAAACACGCCCTCTTTCCAAAACTTTTTGGTTGGTTTTTGTGGGGGTTACGCTGTTGGTTGGCTGCTTGATTGGGGTGGTTTACTTGCTTTTAAAGGGCCCTATTGAAAATGAAGAAGTGGTGACGATTGCACCGACGCCAACCCCTGTTAAAGTGCGTCCCGAAAATCCGGGAGGAATGGTTATTCCGGACCAAGATAAAGTGATTTATTCACGTTTAACGCAAGATACGCTTCCTGTCAAGGTAGAAAAGCTGTTCCCTGAGGAGGAAAAACCGGTTATGCCTGAGGTCGTTGCAGAGCCTGTCATACCGCCCGAAATTCCGGTTTTTGAAGAAGTGGAAGAGGTTAAAGTTGTTCAGGCAGAGGAACCCATTCAAGCAAAACCTGTTAAAAAAGTTGAACCTGTGGTGGAAAAGAAGGTGGAAAAAGCTTCCGTCAAGCGGACAAAAGCCCCCAAAGGGGAATGGAAAGTTCAGCTTTTTTCTTCAACCGACAAAGCAAAAGTGGAAAAACAATGGCAGGTCATTTCCAAAAAACAAAAAACTTTGGTCTCTGATATGCCCATGCAGATTGTGCCGGCCGAAATTGCAGGGAAGGGGACCTTCTATCGTTTACAGGTTGGGGCCTTTGAAACGCGTGAAATGGCAGCCAGTCTTTGTGCAAAATTAAAAAAACAAAAGCAAGACTGTATCCCTGCGAAATGAAGTGTTTTTTTTGGGGGGAGAACTCACCCCCCTTGTTATGTCCAACAAATCTTGAATTAAATTCAAGATAATAATCAGAAGAAAGGATTTTTTATGGATTCAATTTATACTTTAACAACTTGGGTTATCCCATTGTTATTATGTGTTATTTTACATGAAGTTGCACACGGATATATCGCTTTGAAGTTGGGGGATAAAACGGCTTGGTTGATGGGGCGTTTAACCTTGAATCCCGTCAAGCATATTGACCCGGTCGGCAGTATTTTTGTGCCGGGGGTTTTGTTGCTTTCGGGAAGCAAAATGCTCTTCGGCTGGGCAAAACCTGTGCCGGTGGATTTTAATCGTTTAAATCATCCTAAACGCGATATGGGATTAGTGGCATTGGCGGGCCCTGCGGCGAATGTGTTGCTTGCCATTCTCTTTGTTTTGGTGGGACGCCTGATTTTAATGGTTATGCCTTTATCCAATCCGATGACACTTTGGCTGATTGAAAATATCAGAAATGGCATAGGCTTATCATTGGTTTTGGCCTGTTTTAATTTGTTGCCGATTTTACCGATGGATGGGGGACGTGTGGTGGCTTCCCTTTTACCTGTCAAATATTCAAATATATATCAGCGTTCAGAAAAGTATGGACTTTTTGTTCTTTTTGGTGTATTATTTCTTTTGCCCGCCCTTGGGGTGGATATAGTGGGTTTGTTTATGAACACACTTCTTCCGTTCTTTGCGCGCTTATTGAATATCTTTATGTAAGGAGAAATGTATGATTGATATTAAACTGATTCGTGAAAATCCCGAACTTGTGAAAGAAAATATTAAGAAAAAATTTCAAGACTCCAAATTGGTTTTGGTGGATGAAGTTATTGAGTTAGATCAAAAAAATCGCTCAGCCATTACTGAAGTTGAATCTTTGCGCGCCAAAAGAACGAGTTTGTCTAAACAAATCGGCGCTTTAATGGGGCAGGGAAAGAAGGATGAAGCCGAAGCCATCAAAAAGGAAAGTCAAGAAATCGGTCAAAGAATCACAGAATTAGAGGCTGAGCAGGAAAAGTTGAGTGAAGAAGTGCGTCAACGGATGATGATGATTCCGAACATTATTGACCCTTCTGTCCCGGTCGGTAAGGATGATACCGAAAATGTAGAAATTGAACGTTTTGGTGAACCAAAGGTTCCTGATTTTGAAATTCCTTATCATGTGGATATTATGGAAAGCCTGGATGGGGTGGATTTTGATTCTGCCCGTCGTGTTTCCGGAAACGGTTTTTATTATTTACAAGGTGATATTGCCCGTTTACATTCAGCCGTTTTGACCTATGCACGTGATTTTATGATTGACAGGGGCTTTACCTATTGTTTGCCTCCGTTTATGATTCGTTCACAAGTGGTAACGGGTGTGATGAGCTTTGCCGAAATGGAAGCCATGATGTATAAGATTGAAGGCGAAGATTTATTTTTAATTGGTACGTCAGAGCATTCTATGATTGGTAAATTTATTGATCAGATTATTCCTGAAGAAAATTTACCCTATCATTTAACCAGCTATTCGCCGTGTTTCAGAAAAGAAAAGGGGGCGCATGGTTTGGAAGAACGCGGGGTTTATCGTATTCACCAATTTGAAAAACAAGAAATGATTGTCTTGTGTAAGCCCGAAGACAGTAAAAAATGGTATGATCAGTTGTGGAAAAACACTGTGGATTTGTTCCGTTCTATGGATGTGCCAGTTCGCACGTTGGAATGCTGTTCCGGGGATTTGGCTGATTTGAAAGTAAAATCTTGCGATGTGGAGGCTTGGTCCCCCCGTCAAAAGAAATACTTTGAAGTGGGATCTTGTTCCAATTTGGGGGATGCTCAGGCACGCCGCTTAAAAATTCGTGTGGCCGGTAAAGATAAAAAGTATTTTCCGCATACATTGAATAACACTGTGGTGGCATCGCCTCGTGCCTTGATTGCTTTGTTGGAAAACAATTTGCAGGCGGACGGATCTATCCTGATTCCAAAGGCATTGCAACCTTATATGGGTGGCAAAACGGTCTTGGTGCCTAAAAAGAAATAAAAAACACTTGACAACCTTGTCAGAATATGCAAAAGTGGGGGGTATGGAAAGGAATAAAATGACATATATTACCGCTTCATCTGTTCAAAATAAGTCTTTGAAAAATAAGGACTTTTTGTGCGTGAGGGGGGGGGGTATTGCCAAGCCTTAATCCATAACGTCAACATCAATTTTAACAGACACTGTGTGTTTGGGAATTCACCCAACCACAGTGTTTTTTTATAATCAAATGAAAGGAAAAAAATGGGATTATTAGATAAATTAAAAGAATTAACTTCGCAACGATATGAGCACATGTTATTTTTAGAAGGTGATGAATTTGAAAGGGCAGCTCGGGCAATGCTTGGGAACATACCCAATGCTACATCTTCTAACGCTCATAATAAAGAAATGGAAATATTTTTATATAAATTGTTTGGAGAGATGATAACAAGAAATGAGATTACTGCACTAGCAGGATCCTTACATAATCTTTTTAATGAATTTTCAGAAAAAGGTTATCCACTGGCAGAAGAATTAGTTATGGGACTCCCTGGCAACGAGGGGGCATTCGCAAAAGTAGTTACGGCCCAATCCCTTTTAGATAATCCTTTCGCAACAAAAGAGCAAAAGAAAAATGCTGGAGAAAGGATGAAAGAAGGTTTTTATCAATTTGCTCGTGATATTAAAACGATGGATTCAAAGGCGACTTCCAAAGATGTTTTATTATGGAATTTGGAAGAAATGAATTTAATGGATATACCAGAATTGGATCCAAAATATCTATCTTCAGAATTAGGACAACACATTAATAAGGAATTAGCTCCCTTTATGAACAAGTTGAGAGGAAAAGTAGATGATACACTTGGTGGTTCTGCTTCACCTTTGTCAAAAAAATCATTAGAATTTTTGGAAGAATTTGCGAATAAGGGGTATCCATCTGCTCAAGAAATGATGGCAATAATTGCCGATGGTAAGAATGATAAAAAGGCAGTTAATCGTTGGGCAAAAGAGGTGGAAAAAAATCCTTTTTCAACCGAAGAGCAAAAGAAAAATGCACGTGATGATATCAAGGATACACAAGCTTTTGTAAATCAATATCAATCAAAGGCCAGAGGTGGGCGTGAATAACTTAAAGCCCCGATTTTTCGGGGCTTTTTTTTATTTTCTTTCAATCGGTTTATATTTAATGCGATGAGGGGTATCTGCATCTATCCCCAAACGGCGTTTGCGGTCAGCTTCATATTCCGCATAGTTGCCTTCAAACCACACAACTTGGCTATCGCCTTCAAAGGCCAAGATATGTGTCGCAAGCCTGTCCAAAAACCAGCGGTCGTGGCTGGTAATGACGGCGCATCCCGGAAAGTCCATCAAGGCTTCTTCCAAAGCGCGCAAAGTATCCACATCCAAATCGTTTGTCGGTTCATCCAACAATAGCACATTTGCGCCAGATTTTAACATCTTCGCCATATGGACACGATTGCGTTCGCCACCGGAAAGCATTCCGATTTTCTTTTGTTGGTCGGCGCCCTTAAAATTAAATTGAGCAACATAAGCCCGACTGGGGACTTCGCGTTTGCCCAATGTCAACATATCGTTTCCGCCCGAAATTTCCTGCCAAACAGTGTTGTTGTCATTCAAACTGTCGCGACTTTGGTCCACATAGCCAAGTTTCACTGTTTCGCCCACTTTAAAGGTTCCCGCATCCGGTGTTTCTTGACCTGTGATGATACGCATTAAAGTGGTTTTTCCGGCACCGTTGGGGCCAATGACACCCACAATGCCACCGGCAGGCAGGTTAAAGCTCAAATCATCAAACAAGAGCTTGTCGCCAAAGGCTTTACGTAAACCTTCTGCCTTTAAAACAACATCCCCTAAACGCGGACCAGCAGGAATCACAATCTGCGCCACATCAGGCACTTTTTCGTTGGACTTTTTCAATAACTCTTCATAAGCCGTAATACGCGCTTTGGATTTTGCCTGACGGGCTTTGGGGCTGGAACGCACCCATTCTAATTCTTCTTTCAAGGTCTTTTGCCGTTTGTCTTCGGCATTTTGTTCAATTTGCAAGCGCTTTTCTTTGGCTTCCAACCATTTGGTATAATTGCCCTCATAAGGAATACCTTCGCCACGATCCATTTCCAAAATCCAGCCGGTTACGTTATCCAAAAAATAGCGGTCATGGGTAATCATCACAACGGTATTTGGGAAGTTTTTTAAATAAACCTGAAGCCAAGCCACGGATTCTGCATCCAAGTGGTTGGTGGGTTCATCCAATAATAACATATCGGGCTTGGATAAAAGCAGACGACATAGGGCAACACGCCGTTTTTCACCACCTGACAGCTTTGTTACATCAGCATCTGCCGGCGGACAACGCAGGGCATCCATGGCAATTTCCACATTTCTTTCAAAATCCCATCCCCCCGCAGCATCAATCTTTTCTTGTAATTCTGCTTGTTCTGCCAACAATTTATCCATATCGGCATCAGGGTCAGCAAAGGCATTATTCACTTCTTCCCACCGTTTCATCAAATCGCGGACTTCACCCACACCGTCCATAATGTTTTCAATGACATTTTTGGATGGATCCAACTGTGGTTCTTGGGGAAGATAGCCGACTTTTACGCCTTCAGCGGGCCAAGCCTCCCCGGTGAAGTTCTCATCCAATCCGGCCATAATTTTCATCAAAGTGGATTTACCCGCTCCGTTGGGACCAATAACACCGATTTTAGCCCCCGGAAAAAATGAAAGCCAAATATGTTTTAAAACTTCTTTCCCGCCAGGAAAAGTTTTGCATAAATCTTTCATCACATAAATATATTGATATGAGGCCATTTTAAACTCCTTATGATTGGTTGAAAATTAAAAAGCATTCTAACCGAACGCTCTTTAAAAGTCAAGGAAAAATTGGCTTATTTGACTCCGGTTGAACCGAAACCGCCGGCGGAGCGGGTGGTGGTGTCGTCTATAATGCCTTCCTCAATTTCAGGGCGAACAATTGGGCAGATGATGGCTTGAGCAATCCTGTCGCCGGGGTTGATGACGAAGGGGGCTTTCCCCAAATTGATCAGGATGGTCATCACTTCACCGCGATAACCGAAATCCACGGTCCCGGGGGAATTGACAACAGAAATGCCGAACTTGGCAGCCAATCCGGAACGGGGGCGCGTTTGTAATTCAAAGGCATTATCTGTGGCATCTATTTTCATTTTAAATCCGTTTGGAATAACAGTATGTTCACCGGGGGCTAAAGTGATTGCCTTGGCAATGGCCGCCCGCAAATCAAAGCCTGAATCATCCGCGTGTTTATAAGCCAGTGGTCCCCAACTTTTATCATAATTTTGTAAATACTCTATCACTAAACGCATCTTAACTCCTTTTTTATCGCTTCCTTTTTAGCATACTATGTCTTATTTTGCAAGTGAAATTTTTGCTTGACAAAGTCTCCAAAAAGGAGTATCCAGTTTCCATTATTTTTAACAAACAGAAAGGAAGAAAAATGTTTAAAACACTTGATGATTTTGATTTTAACGGAAAAACCGTTTTTGTGCGGGCTGACCTGAACGTGCCGGCAAAAGACGGACAAATCACGGACACAACTCGGATTGACCGCTTTGTGCCGACGATGAAGGAAATTGCTGCAAAGGGTGGAAAAGTGGTGGTTGCCTCTCACTTCGGTCGTCCCAAAGGGGAAAAGAAGCCCGAATTTTCTATGGCTTTTTTGGCGCCTGCTTTGGAAAAAGCCTCCGGTTTGAAAGTTGCTTTCATTGACGATTGTATTGGGGAAAAACGCGATGAGGCTGTTCGTCAGTTGAAAAATGGTGAAGTACTTTTGTTGGAAAATCTGCGTTTTTATCCCGGTGAAGAAGCCAATGATCGTGAATTTGCAGAACATTTAGCCAACGGAATGGATATTTATATCAATGATGCTTTTTCAACGGCTCACCGTGCCCATGCTTCTACCGAAGGAATGGCACATTTGTTGCCTCGCGGAGCAGGGCGTTTGATGCAGGAAGAATTGCAAGCGTTGGATAAGGCTTTGGGTAATCCTGAACATCCTGCAGTCGCTTTGGTGGGGGGCAGTAAGGTTTCCACAAAGTTGGACTTATTGGGGAATTTGGTGAAAAAAGTGGACTATTTATTGATTGGTGGTGGTATGGCGCATACTTTTTTGGCCGCCAAAGGTATCAAGATGGGAAAAGGCTCATTGGTTGAACCCGATATGATTGACACCGCCAAAAATATTTTGGCAAATGCCGGAAATTGTAAAATTGTTTTGCCCGTGGATTTGGTGTGGGCAGATGAATTCGGTGAAGGCCAAACACCACATACTTCTGATGCAGGTAAAGTTCCGGAAGGCAAAGTGTTGTTGGATATTGGCGAAAAATCTGTGGCTGAATTTGCCAAGGTGTTGGAAAATGCCAAGACCCTGATTTGGAATGGACCGGTAGGCGCTTTTGAAATCAAGCCTTTTGATAAAGGAACAAATGCGTTGGCGGAAGTGGTTGCCGGGCTTACAAAATCCGGCAAATTGACCTCCGTGGCCGGGGGGGGGGATACGGTTTCTGCTCTTAAAAAAGCGGGGGCAGAACCGGCTTTAACCTATGTTTCTGCCGCGGGCGGCGCCTTCCTTGAATGGATGGAAGGAAAATCCTTACCAGGTGTTGCCATTTTGGAAAAATAAAAAACAGAATCCCTCGTTGAACGGGGGATTTATTTTTACTCTTTCTTTAATCAGTCCTGCCAAAAGAGGGGACTTTTTGTGCTTGCTTTTTGGAAGAAAATATGCTTATTTAATCAAAAAAGGAGAGGTTATGCACTTGTTGAAAATATGTCTTTTTTGTTTGGGACTGTTCGCTTTACCGGCGATGGCAGAATTAAAGATTGATATATCAGGGGCGCAAAGTGAACCAACACCGATTGCTTTGCCCGAATTTTATGCCCTCAATGCCAACTTGGATAAAGCAGCAGGTCGCATTACACAAATTGTACATCAGGATTTGGAAAATTCCGGTCTTTTTCGTATTATCAATGAAAGGGCTTATTTACAACGTTTAACGGGGATTCATTCAGTCCCCAATTTTCGGGATTGGCAAGCCATTAATGCACAGGCTTTGGTGCAGGGGCAGTTGGAAGAAACGCCGAGTGGTGAATTAAAAGTTTCTTTTCGTGTTTGGGATGTTTATACCGAACAACAGATGATTGCCAAAGTTTTAACCTCCGGGCCTGCCGGTGAACGCAAACTTGCCCATATTGTTGCCGATACAATTTACGAACGATTGACAGGGGAAAAGGGCTACTTTGATACAAGAATTGTCTTTGTCAGTGAGACTGGGAACCCTAAAAATCGCAAGCGGCGTTTGGCTGTGATGGATCAAGATGGGGCCAATGTGCGTTATTTGACCTCTGGTAAAGATATGGTCATGACACCGCGTTTTTCACCCAATATGCAAAAAATCACGTATATGTCCTATGCCAGCGGTGAACCGAAAGTTTATTTAATGGATATAGAGTCCGGCAAAACCGAATTGGTGGGGAAATTCCAAGGAATGTCTTTTGCACCCCGTTTTTCAACGGATGGACAAAAACTGATTATGTCGCTCGCAAAAAATGGTAATTCCGATATATATACCTATGATTTAGAAACACATGAACAAAAACAGCTGACCAATCATCCAGCTATTGATACATCCCCCAGTTATTCGCCTGATGGAAAAAATATTGTTTTTAATTCAGATCGTTCGGGAAATCAGCAACTTTATATTATGAATGCCGATGGTTCTGAGGCACACCGCATCAGTTTTGGGGAAGGGACTTATGCGACGCCGGTTTGGTCGCCGAGGGGAGATTATATCGCTTTTACGAAAATCAAAAACGGTACGTTTTATATTGGTTTGATGCGAACGGATGGTTCTGGGGAACGTTTGATTGCCCAAGGATTTTTGGTGGAAGGTCCGACTTGGGCTCCGAACGGACGGGTTTTGGCCTTTTTCCGTCAAGAAAAAATGGGGGCAACAGGTTGGTTTTCCAAAGGTGCCACACTTCATTCCATTGATATAACTGGACATAATGAAAGGGAGCTTAAAACGCCTACAGAGGCTTCTGATCCCACTTGGTCTGCAATTTTGCATTAAAAAAGGCTTGACATTCAGGTTTAAGTTTGCTATAATGCGCTCACTTTTGGCAGGTGTCAAAGGTATTACACATACGGGAAATGTCCGGTTTATCGTGTTGGTGAATGTCAGGATTTCCAGTGTAAGCAGTAACTTGTTTATGCTTCTTCCCGTAGAGGTTTAACTGGAAAAAGAAAGGATTTATAAAATGTCTCTTCCAACAATTTCTATGCGTCAGCTGATTGAAGCTGGTGTTCATTTTGGTCATAATGCGCGTCGGTGGAATCCGAAAATGGCCCCGTTTATTTACGGAACGCGCGATAATGTACATATTTTAGATTTAGGGCAAACAGTGCCGAATTTGTATCGTGCGATGGAAGCTGTGCGTGATGTGGCTGCCAAAGGCGGTAAGATTTTGTTTGTGGCGACCAAACCCCAAGCTCAAGCAATTGTGGCTGATGCAGCAACCCGTTGTGGTCAATATTTCGTCAACAAACGTTGGTTGGGTGGAATGATGACCAACTGGAAAACCATTTCTTCCAGCATTAAGCGCTTGAATGACATTGATGCGCGTATGGAAAAAGACGGTTTTGCTGGGCTCACCAAAAAGGAAAAACTGAATATTGAACGTGAACGTGAAAAATTGGAAGCCTCTTTAGGGGGTATTCGCAAGATGAACGGTCGTCCGGATGTTTTGTTTGTTATTGACGTTTGTAAGGAAGAATTGGCCATTGCAGAAGCCAAAAAATTGGGAATTCCCGTCATTGCTATTTGCGATTCCAATGCGGATCCAGATGGTATCAGCTATGTGATTCCGGGCAATGATGATGCCACAAAAGCTATTAAGTTATATTGTGATTTAATCAGCAGTGCTGTGTTAGACGGTATTCAAGCCGAATTACAAGCAGCTGGTGTAGATGTCGGCGCCGCGGTGGAAACCATTACTGAAGAAGTAAAGGCCTAAGACCGAAAGGGTCAATCCGAAAGAAAAGTATTTTACTTGGTCTGACGGATTGGCCTTTGGGCGTTTTGTTTGTCAGGGCTTGTTTATGGATACAAAACAACTTTTATTTTTCAGTATTGAATAAGTCCAAATGACAGCAAGTAAGTTAGTTCAACAAAAACTTAAAGAAAGGAGACAAAATGGTTGAAATTAATGCAAAATTAGTCGGTGAACTTCGTGAAAAAACCGGCGTTGGTATGATGGAATGTAAAAAGGCTTTGACTGCCTGTGAAGGTGATTTGGAAAAAGCGATTGACTTTCTCCGTAAAAAAGGGGTGGCTATGGCTGAAAAGAAAGCCGGCCGTGTTGCCAATCAAGGGTTGGTGGCCGTTGCCGTTGAAGGCAATGTTGGTGCTGTTGTTGAATTGAACAGTGAAACAGATTTTGTGGCACAAAATGCTGACTTCCAAGCCTTTTTAAAACAGGTGGTGGATTTGGCGCTCGCCCAAAAAATCACAGATATTGAAGCCTTAAAAAATGCAGATTTAAATGGCAAGACCGTTCAAAATACTTTGGTGGATTTGATTGCCAAGATTGGTGAAAATATGTCTTTGCGCCGTGTAGCGATTGTGGCGGGGGATACGGTTGTTCCTTATGTGCACTCTGCCATTGCACCGGGATTGGGGAAAATTGGTGTCTTGGTTTCTTTAAAGGGTGAAAATGCCGCTGAAATCGGTAAAAAAGTGGCTATGCATGTCGCTGCTTCCAAACCTCAATTCTTATCCATTGCTGATGTGGATGCTGCAACGGCTGACCACGAACGTGGTATTTATGCAGAACAGGCACGGGCCAGCGGCAAACCTGAAGCAATTATTGAAAAAATGGTGGAAGGACGTATGCGCAAATTCTACGAAGAAACAGTTTTGCAAGAACAAGCCTTTATCATGGATCCCGATAAAAAGGTAAAAGATATTTTGGCTGAAAATAAAGCTGAAGTTTCCACTTTCGTGCGTTTCAATTTAGGTGAAGGCATTGAAAAGAAACAAGAAGACTTCGCTGCTGAAGTTGCCAAACAAATGGGCTAAATAAAAGAGGGGCTGATTCAGCTCAGCCCCTTTCTTTAAAAGGAGGAAAAAATGGATTTTAATGGAATTAAAAAGAATATGCAAGAAGGCCTTCAAAAAGCGGCCGAGGCTTTGCGTCATGATTTTGCAGGTCTTCAAACGGGGCGTGCAACAACGGCTTTGTTGGATGGTATTCGTGTGGAAGCCTATGGTTCTGTTGTGCCTTTGAATCAAGTGGGAGCCGTCAGTGTACCGGATGCTCGGACACTTTCCGTGACTGTTTGGGATAAAAGCCAATTAAAGGCAGTTGAAAAGGCGATTGTGGAAGCAAACTTGGGGCTCAATCCGATGAATGACGGTCAGATGATTCGGATTTCTATTCCGCCTTTATCGGAAGAAAGACGTATTGAAATTATTAAGATTGCCAATCGTTTTACCGAAGATGCGCGCGTTTCTGTGCGTAATGCGCGTCGCGAAGCCATGGATGCCTTGAAAGCTGAAAAATCTTCTATTTCCGAAGATGATTTGAAGCGCTATGAAAAAGAAATTCAAGATTTAACGGACAAAGCCATAGGGGAGATGGATGCCAAGTTAAAGGAAAAAGAGGCTGAATTAAAACAGGTATAACAATGACAAAGACAGAAGAAAAAGACGATAAAATCCCTACACATATCGCTATTATTATGGACGGCAACGGGCGGTGGGCTCAGGAAAAGGGCCTGCCGCGGACGGCTGGACATAAACAAGGGGCTGAAAATGTGCGTCCTATTTTAGAGCAAGCGAAAGCACGTGGTGTTAAATATGTGACTTTATTTGCTTTTTCTTCTGAAAATTGGAATCGTCCGAAGGCTGAAGTTAAATTTTTAATTGATTTATTCCGAAAATATTTGAATGAAGATATTAAAGAGCTTCAAAAGGAAAAAATTAACATTTCTTTTGTGGGATCTCGTGAAAAATTTCCGGCAGATATTGTGGAAAAGATGAATGATTTGGAACGGGAAACGCTTGCTTTTGATGATTTCCATGTAGTTTTAGCACTTTCCTATGGGGCGCGGGAAGATATCATTGCCGCTATCAAGCGGATTGCCTTGGATGTTCGGGAACAAAAATATCTGATTTCTTCCATTGATGAAAATGTGGTGAAAGACGCTCTTTCTACGCGCAAAATTCCTTCGCCTGATTTGGTTATTCGGACCAGCGGCGAACAAAGACTCAGCAACTTTTTGTTATGGGAAATTGCCTATGCCGAGCTTTATTTTACACCAATTTATTGGCCCGATTTTAATGAACAGGATTTGGATATTGCGATAGAGGCTTACGGTCGTCGTGAACGCCGCTTCGGAAAAGTTTAATTTTTCCTTGACATTTATTTAAGTTTAAAATATCCTCTGACCATAAACTCATATTTTGGAGGAAAAATGCGTGTTGCGGTCTTGATTCCGTGTTATAATGAAGAAAAAACAATTACTCAAGTTGTTAAAGAGTGCTTCAGCGTTTTACCTAAATCTGAAGTTTGGGTTATAGACAACAATTCTTCTGATAAGACGGCCGATTATGCCCGAAAAGCGGGGGCTTTTGTTATTCAGGAAAAACACCAAGGAAAAGGGTGTGCTGTTCGGCGGGGGTTTGCCGAAGTAAAAGCTGATGTCTATGTTATGATAGATGGGGATGGAACGTACGATATCCCCAGTATTCCAAAGATGATTGAAAAATTGGAAAAAGAAAAGTTGGATATGGTGACGGGCGTTCGTATTTCAAAGGAACAAAAAGCCTATCCAAAGGGCCATCGCTTTGGTAATTGGTTGATGACGCGAATTGTGCATTTGTTTTTTGGTCAACAGACAAACGATATGCTATCAGGATTGCGCGTTTTTTCCCGGCGCTTTGTAAAGTCTTTTCCTGCTGTTTCTCAAGGCTTTGAAATTGAAACGGAATTGACAATATTTTCTTCTTCAATGTGTTTACCTATGGCGGATTTTGATACGCCGTATTATACGCGTCCGGTGGGTTCTCCCTCTAAATTATCCACTTTTAAAGATGGGTTTAAAATTTTAAAAATTATTGTGGTATTAGTTAAAGAAGAAAGGCCTTTATTGTTTTTTTCAGGGGTTGCACTCGGCTTTTTTATCCTTTCTCTTTTGTGTGCTATTCCTGTGATTTTGACCTATTTAGAGACAGGATTGGTTCCACGTATTCCCACGACGGTTTTGTCTGTTGGATTTGGCTTATGTTCAGGGGTCAGTTTTGCAATTGCCGTTATTTTGGATAGTCTTAAAAAAGTGCGCCAAGAAGTGCGTCGTTTTGCCTATTTAAATTTTAAGGAAAAGTAAATGTTTTTTACTTATAAACGTGTTTTTTGGCTTTCTGCAATAATGACACTTTTTGTGTTGGTGCCCTTTCATATCAATGGTTTTTCAACAGATGTTTGGATGCGTATGGTGCGTATTCAAGAATGGATGAATGCCGGTTTCCCGATGCAGGAAACGTTGATGCGGGCGCAAAATTATCCTTATGGTGTTCAAATGCATTGGACACGTTTTATGGATATTATCGGTTATGTATGTGCTTGGCCGTTTATGTCGTGGCTTGGCTTTAAAAAAGCAATGGAAGTGATGGCTTGGATTGTGCCGCTTATCACTTTGTTGATAGGTGTTCGTGGCTATTTTTATGGGGTGAGGGGCTATTTTTCACCTAAATCAGCTTTTTTAAGTTTTTGGCTGTTTTTTTACGGGGTGGGTTATATTTGGGGGCAATCTCGTGTAGGGTATTTTGATCATCACGTTTTCCATTTTACTTTATTGGTCTGGGTGATTGCGCTTATTTTGCGTGGAATGCGTTTCAATAAAATCGGATGTTATGTGGGGGCAGGGGGCTTGGCAGCTCTGGGGACTTGGATGACGGTGGAATTTGCCGTTATTCCCTGTTTTATGATTTTTCCTTCTTTGCTTTATTGGTTGCTTTACGGGCGCTCATTGCGTATGGGGATTTCTTTTTTAAATGCCTATACACTTGTTTTGCTGCTTTGTTTACTTATCAACCCGCCAATGGGTGGCCTTTTCCATATAGATTTATATAATTTTTCGTTTTTCTATATCTTATTAGGTTTGTTTGCCTTGGTGCCACTTTTGATGTTAGAGGTGATTCCTGCTAAGTATAAGGCCTGTTTGCGCTATCGTTTGGAATGGGGACTTTTGTTGGCAGGCCTAACGGGGGGGATTTTTCTGTGGTTGATTCAACCGTTTTTGGGGCAAACCTTTTTTGACGCTTATCAATATCATATTTGGATCAGTAAGGTGGGAGAAATGCAAGGAATGCCTCTTTTTTTCCTGTATCCTTACGGCGCCTATCCCATTTATTTGGCATTCTTTATGCTTTGTTGGGCATTTCATAAGCGCTTAAATAACCGCTATACCCCTTTGATATTATTAACTGCACCGGCTTTGTTTGTCTATGGATTCATTTTTATTGCCCATATTCGGACGGGCATTACGGTGGGGGCTTTTTTCATTTTCTTGGTTGCCTTATATGTCAATATGACTTTTTTCCCGCGGGAAAAATCACGAGAGGATACTTTTTTGTTTTTATTGGCCTATTTACCTTTTATCGCTTGTGTGTTGAAGGGGGAGGCAACTATGCACCATATAGAGGATGAGACAGTCAAATATTACTATAACCAATATAAGGAAGGTCAAAATGTTGCTGTGCCGGAAATTTTTCAAGAAGCCTTTAGATTGCGTTTAAAACAGGAAACAGAAAAACAAAAACCCGAACAGGAAAGAGAAAAGCCCTATTCGTGCAGCCCAAACGAAGATATTTTTAAAGAATTATCAAGTTTGGAAGGGGCAAAGGCTATTTGGACGGATGTCTTTTCGGCTCCGGAAATTGCATGGGAAAGTGGGATGCCTGTTTTCAGTGGTCCTTATCATACAAATATTCAGGGATTGGATGATTTATTTGCCCTGCAAATGGATAAGCCGCCTTTTAATAAGACCAAGGAAATTTTGTTCAGACGTGGCATTTCGCATTTATATGTTCGTAATCCGGAATGTGATAAATACTTGTTTTATAAAAAAGGTCAAGAGTTGCCGGCCTTAAAGACAAGTTTTCAATATTTTCTTTATCATCAAAAAAAAGGTCTTCCCAAATGGGTAAAATTGGTGTATAAAAACGAAGAAACAGGAATTAAAATTTATGAAGTTCAGCTTAAAGGAGGAAAAAAATGAAAAAAAATCAAGCAGGACGTACTTTAATTGAAACATTGGCAATCATAGCGGTGATTGGAATTTTGTCAATCTCCGGCTTGCAATTATATGCTAAAGCGATGAATACCATCCGTGCGAATTATTTGATGCAACAAATCTTTATCAAGGCAAATGAATTGATTCAAAATCCGGTCGCTCAGCGTCGTAGAATGGTGGATATTTCCATGCTTGATGAAAGAAATGGAAGGTTGGCTTATGGGTATGAAATTGACCTTGATGAAACGTTATTGAATCAGAACCAAAGAACAATTACCGTCAAAGTCAACGGGTATTTTCCGGCTGGTTTGTGCCGAATTTTAAAGAAAAAAATTAAAACCCAAGAATATGCTGGGTTGCAAAATATCCGGGCAGATAATGTTGATTTGGCACCCGAATTTCATGCCGATTGCCCGACAGATTCTGATATAACTTCAATGACCTTTATCATTGATTCGGAATTTAGAAGCAGATAATCAGAAGATAAACAAAAAAACTTGTAAAAAGTGCTTGACAAGTGGGGCAAAGTAAGGTATAATAGTCCCACTTGTTTGATACTTTCGGAGGGTTTTTGGAAAAATCGTGCCAGAAAAATCAAGAAGTTATGTTTAATAAAATCAAATATTTAGGCTGATTTTGTTAAATGAAAAAAGGTTCTTTCATCTGCCTGAAATAGGTCGATGAAAGGTTTTGTATGAATAGGTAGAAAAGGAAACAGAAAAAGATGCCTACAATTAACCAGCTGACCCGTAAATCACGGAAAGCAGTCAAAAAGCGGAACAAAGTGCCCGCATTAAAAGCATGCCCGCAAAAGCGTGGCGTTTGCACGCGTGTGTATACAACAACCCCGAAAAAGCCGAACTCAGCTTTGCGTAAGGTGGCTCGTGTGCGTTTGTCTAACGGATTTGAAGTGACTTCCTACATCCCGGGTGAAGGTCATAACTTGCAAGAACACTCCGTCGTTATGATTCGTGGCGGTCGTGTAAAGGACTTACCTGGTGTGCGTTATCACATTATTCGCGGTACCCTTGATACTCAAGGTGTTGCCAATCGTAAACAAGCCCGTTCTTTGTACGGTGCTAAACGGCCTAAATAAGGAGAGATTACTATG
>JBJEXE010000013.1:0-2820 GCA_051885475.1 Alphaproteobacteria bacterium
AATTGCACGTATGATCAAGAATCCATTTTACTATGGTGTGATGAAAACGATTGATGTTTACAGACCACATATACATGGTAATTTAATCTCAAAAGAGTTATTTGATCGGATTCAAGATGTGATTCATGGTGTCGAAAAACCATCCTTTACAAAACAGAGTGATACATTTGCTTTGAATGGTATTGTGTTTTGTGGGACATGTGGTGGAATGATGACTTTGGAACGGCATACCAAAAAAAGTGGCAAATCCTATGTATATTTAAAATGTAATCATCAAAAAGGAGAATGTCACCAAGGATTAGTTAAAGAAGAAGATGTTTTAGATCAAATACAAACAGAAATCTTTGATAAATTGCATATTGATAAGGATACTTTGGCTCTAATTCAACAGGAAGTTCGCAAAAATATTGAAAAAGATAAGGAAGAAGAGTTATTACGAAAAAAGCAAACTGAAATGCAATTAGCTGAAATTGAAGTCAAGAAAGGAAAATGTGCTGATTTGGTTATGAATGGTGTGTATACCACAGATGTGTTTCAAAAGCAAATGTTGAAATTGGCACAAAACGAGATGGATTTAAGACAGCTTCTCAAAGAACAAAGCCTTGTAGATGTTGAAATAAATGAAATGGTTGATTGTGTGTTAGATTTTGCTGCTAATGCTGGATTTTACTTTAAGAGTTCGATAATTCCAGAAAAACAGCAAATTTTAAGATTGTTATTATCGAACTCGACTATAAATGGAAAAAAGCTAGCGTTTTCAATGAATTATCCCTTTAATGAACTCATAAAAAACGCTAGCAGTAGTCATTGGTGGGCGATCAGAGACTCGAACTCTGGGCCCGCTGATTAAGAGTCAGCTGCTCTACCAACTGAGCTAATCGCCCTTTTTGGTTGGGGTGGCTGGATTCGAACCAACGAATGACGGTATCAAAAACCGTTGCCTTACCGCTTGGCGACACCCCAAGTAAGCGGAATTATATCAAACTTTTTTGGAAAATGCAAGAAGTATTTTTCAGCTTTTTACAGGTTCCCAAGTTTTGGCATCCGCTGGCACTTGTTCCCCTGAAGTCATATCCCGCACAGTGGAATCAATATCAAACCACACATAGGGAATTCCTTTGTCGTTGGCATATTTCAGCTGCTTAGCAAGTTTTCCGCCCTCTAAATACATTTCCACTTTCATGCCGCGTTCACGTAAAATACGCGCTGCTTCAATCATTTTGGACTTATCCGCTTTATCCACATTGACAATCAAGACTTCGGTGGCCGTTTTTTGTTTGATTTCAAGAAGACCCAATTTCAAACCAACCCCAATCGCACGCGTAATCCCCATGCTCATTCCAACACCGGGCAAGCGACTTTTTGTCATTGTGGAGGCCAAATTATCATAGCGTCCGCCACCGCCCAAAGCTTCATGAAAATCCGTTCCCGTCAGTTGAATTTCATAGGTCGCCCCGGTGTAATAGTCAAAGCCACGCACCAATGACATATCAGCGACGAAGGGAGTCTTTGAAAGTGTTTGAAATAATTTAAGGCAATCAGAAAGCTCATTCAAGCCCGCCTCTAATTCTTCATTTTGAACACCCAAAGCCCGCACTTTATCCGCAAAAGACAAATCCGGTGTTGCAATAGTTGCCATTTGAAGGCAGGCCTTTATTTGCGGATCAGCCAAGCCCAATTCAGTCAGCATTTCCCGAACACCATCAGGACCGATTTTAGCCAGCTTATCCAAAATACGTAAAGTCTCACCCACTTTTTCAATGCCAAGTCCCGCCGCAAAGCCCGACAAAATTTTACGGTTAGAAATGTGCAATTCAATATTGGTAAAGCCAATAGCATTCCATGCTTCACAAACAACTGCCGGGATAAAAGCATCATATTCAGATGGCAGCTTTTCACGTGCCACGATATCAATATCGCATTGTTTAAATTGACGATAGCGCCCCAATTTCGGCCGCTCCCCACGCCAACAAGGCTGCATCTGGTACCGCTTGAAGGGGAAAGTCAGCTCATTTTCGTGGGTCGCGACATAGCGCGCAAAAGGCACGGTCAAATCGTAATGCAGGCCCATTTTGACTTCCTCTGGCCCATCGGCTTGAAGGCGGCCAAGCACATACATTTCCTTATTGGTATCAGCGCTTTTGGACAGCAGCACTTCCAATTTTTCAACGATAGGCGTTTCAATGGAACAAAAACCGTGGCTTTCAAACACTGCGCGAATTTTATCCAACATTTGTTGCTCCAACAAACGCTCAGCGGGCAAGTATTCAGGAAAGCCCGTAACAGTAGATGCTTTAATCAGTGGACTGGCCATTCTTTTCTCCTTGGTTAATGGGGGTATTATACCCTAAAGACTCCAAAAAGGCAAGAGGGGTCAGTTATTACTTGCACATTCAGTGAATTCGTCATGAGGATTTTTACAGCAATAGTAAAACCCTGTAACCCAGTCATAGTTGCAGTATTTTTCATCCTCATCACAGCAATCTGTTCCGCAAGCGCGTTTAGAAGTCGCAGGGCAACTGATTTTGAGTTTAGAACACTCGCTGATAACTACCCAACGATCTGTACCGTCTGTGCAAGTCGGTGATGTTGTAAACACGCCGTCTGATATTTTAACATCGTTTTCATCGTATTTTGGCCCGCTGATCCAAGTTCCCGCCGCTGCGTAATGGGCATCATCGCAACAAATGTATTTATCATTGACATCTTTGGCATAATGGGTGCTGCCGGCGGGACAACAATAACCATCAACCACTGTTTCATTCGCTTTACAGCATTTCTTTTCGTTATACGCATACCCAGGTGAATCTGACGAACAAC
>JBJEXE010000013.1:2920-19841 GCA_051885475.1 Alphaproteobacteria bacterium
CGCTTCACTACAACAATAACCACTCACATTCTTTTCCCCTACCGCACAACAACCACTGCCAGTCGCAACTACACCCGCAGCACAACAATAGCCATTGGACAGTTGCTCCCCTGCTTTACAGCATTTCTTTTCGTTATACGCATACCCAGGTGAATCTGACGAACAACAATAACTATAGCCACCATTCACATATATTCCATTAGGATCGTATGAATACGATATGACTTTCCCCTCGCAACAACCCCGTTGCTTTGTCTCGGGGTCATACGCAACTCCAACCGTCGCTTCACTACAACAATAACCACTCACATTCTTTTCCCCTACCGCACAACAACCAGCAGAAGTAGTAGCAGTGACACCTATCGGACAGCAGAATTTACCCACAACTTCTTGGCCCAAAGTACAGCATCCCGCATGGTCCTTATCCGTATTACACTCTGCCCCAATATCACAGCACTTTAAATTACAGAGCTTACTGCCAGTTGGGCAACATCCTTCCCCTGTACAATTAACACACTGACAGACCCCTGATTGACCGCCGGCATCCAATGACTGGCTGGGACCGCATGTGATTTGACAACAATGGCGTTTAGAATCTTCAATACTGGTATAGGCATAGCCCAAAGGACAGCAACCGTCCACTGTTTTTTCACCAAAAACGCAAGAAAGGGGTTCTTCGTTTGTGCAAACTTGCGCCGCACCGTCCCAATAAGGTTTAGCAGCTGGACAATAGCAATTTTCCGTGGATGTTTCTTCACCCGCTGCCGTTTCCGCCGTCGCGCGTTCGGCTCCACCCGGGCAGACAAAGCAGGCTTTATCCACCGGATCCCAGTAAGGTTTGGCAGCCGGGCAATAGCAAACATCCAAATCCGTTTGAGCACCTTGAGCCGTTCCGGCTGAAGTATGGTATTCTGTGTCGCCTGAACAAATGGCAGAGCAAGCCCCCTCTTTCACCTGATAGCCAATCAAGCAATAACAAGTTGTTTCCCCAAGTCGGTTGCCGGGGATCACATCGTGTCCGCTGTTGGGCGGACATTTTTCTTCACACTGGCCCGTGGTGGCATTGCAATCTTCATTGACATCACAAGAATCGTTTGTACAAACGCATTTTTCACCATCCCAGTTCGGTCTTTCATCAGGGCAACCATCGCACGGTTCACCAGCTTGACACGCCGTTTGACAGGCGTTGCCGTCTTCATCCAGTTGATACCCTTCTTCGCAGCCCAAGCGCCCATTCGGAAGGCAAATCGTATGTTCGGGACGTAAAGCGCAATCAATGCATTCTTTGGCGGCTTCATCCTTATAGGTGCCTTCGGGACAGGTCCATGTGCTGCCTGCACATTCTGCGCCTTCGGGACAAATACACACGCCTTCGTCCGAACACACCGGTAAATCGCCAGAGCAATCTTCATATTTCACCCGCCAACAGCCGGTCGTTTCATCCCGTTCATCTTCTTTACCCGACGGACATTTTACAGTATAGGGCCCGCAGGGCACACAGGATTCGCCATCCTCGGACACATAAGTTTCCCCTGGTTTACAGGTAAAATCATCCGGCGTACAGGTCGCCCCTTCCGGACACGGAATACATTTCGTACCCTCTTTATTGAGAGTATAACCTTCCTCACACGCAAACGTATTACCATCACAAATCCCATTCGGCGGGCAAGGGCCACAACTGCCATCCGGCAATCTGTATTGATCTGACGAACATTCTTGCTCGCATTTACCAGTGCGGGTACAGATTTGCCCTGAAGGACAACCACCTGCTTCCGTGGGAGCTTTATTCACGCAGATATTTTTCCGGGTATCACATTTTTGACAAGCAGAACAAGCGGAAGAATCAGAGGCATTGCAATATTGAAAATCCTCAGCTTTAAGGCTGAGAGGGAAAGCAACGGCAAAAACACCTTCCGCTATGTTGGCGCAATCAGCCCCCTGCATCATATAATAACCGTCCGTGGTGGTCAGCGAATGTGAATTTTCAGGACAGACTTCGTCAAATTCTGTTTCTTCCGCCCGATAAAACCCCATTGGTTTAAAAGGGTCTTTCCAAACTTTGGCCAATAATTGTTCGCACGTTGCCCGTTTGATATTATTCACTTTTATCGTAAAAGCATGCATCGGACAAGAAGTTGTCACAGAAATTTCTTTTCTCGTCCGCGTCCTATCATAAACCAAACGGGTATCTGCTATGCCGGATTTTGTATCTTTGCGCCCGGCCCCTTTGGTGCGGACAGAAGAAGCCGTTGTCATAATATCTTCATAAACGGAATTAGCCTCATGTCTGGCCACAACTTCGTCAAAAAGATAAACGCCCCCGACCGTCAATAAACAAATCAAGGCTATGACCCCCAAAAGTTCCAAAATTGAACGCCCTTGTTCACCAACGCATAACTTTATACAACGTCTAGCCATTTAAAACCCCTTTGACAATATATCCAAAAGCTTCATTCACTCTCCCCTTTCTTTTTACTTTAATATATACTTTCATTTGTGTCAAGAAAATTTTTAAGTAAAAAAGAGGACTTTTAGGTGAAAAGAAGGATTCAATCTTTTTCAATTTATTTTTCTTGACAAAATCATCGTTTTTTTTTATTATCACAGCAAAATTCGCGAAAAAAAGGAATGCTATATGACAGTGGTTAAAGTGTGTTTGGGAAGTTCTTGCTATGTGCGGGGAAACGACAAGATACTGTCTTTTTTAGAAGGGTATATTCAAAAGCATCAAAAGGAAATGAAAATAGAGATTATCGGGTGCCGATGCACAAACTTGTGCCAAGAGGGTCCGAATATTTTTATTGATAACAAAAAATACTCAGGTTTAAATCAAACAGAATTAG
Source organism: Alphaproteobacteria bacterium (assembly GCA_051885475.1). Taxonomy (GTDB): domain Bacteria; phylum Pseudomonadota; class Alphaproteobacteria; order CAAHEQ01; family UBA3637; genus UBA3637. The sequence goes on from JBJEXE010000013.1 coordinate 5,764, forward strand.
AAAAAATATTGGAGACGCTATGATGGAAAAACAAGGGACGGTTTATACGCTTTATAATGAATGTCAGGATTGTTATAAATGCGTGCGGCGTTGTCCGGTAAAATCCATTCGCATTCAGGACGGTCATGCCTGTGTGTTAAACGAAAAGTGTATTGCCTGCGGGCGGTGTGTGGGCCCTTGCCCCAGTCATGCCAAAAGAGTGCGTTGCGATTTAGAGGATGTCAAAAAGTTGATTGCATCCAAGCAGGAGGTCTATGTTTCATTGGCCCCCAGTTGGCGCGCTGCCTTTGCCTGCACGTCCAAACAAATGATTGCAACATTGAAAAAGCTGGGCTTTAAAGGTGTCAGCGAAACAGCGTTGGGGGCTCAAGAAGTTTCCATGGAAACAGCCAGAGTGTTGAATCAAATGGAAAAGGGGTTAGTGATTTCGTCAGCCTGCCCCACCATTGTAAAATACATTCGTTTATATAAACCGGAGTTGGCCCCCTATATTCTTCCCATTGCATCACCTGCACTCACGCATGCGAAATTGTTAAAAAAGCATTTTGGTGAAGATATTGCCATTGTTTTTATTGGGCCTTGCATTGCCAAAAAAGAAGAATCAGATGCACATAAAGAGCTGATTGACTTTGCGCTGACCTTTGAAGAATTAAAGTTATGGTTGAAAGACATAGACCAAACGATTGTTGAGGGAAATTGTTCCGAAGAAGCCTTTGTTCCCGAAGTGGCGTGTGAGGGAAATTTATACCCGATTGATGGTGGTATGACGGAAACGATTAGGCAAATCGGCATTTCCGACCAAGTTCATTTACTTCAGGCTTGTTCTTTGGAATCTTTTAATTTGGCCGTTGATTCTTTGAATGTAGACAAGTTAAAGAATCCGGTTTTTATAGAAGCCCTTGCCTGCGTTGGGGGATGTATTCACGGCCCTTGCATTTCTACGGAACAATCTGATACAAACAATATTTCCAGAATCAGGCGCCATTTAAAAAAGCGTAAAATTGTTTCCAAAAAACCCAAAGTTGTCGTTCATCAAGAATATTCCCCTGCCCCAGTTGAACAAAAAACATATTCCACAGATGAAATTCGTGAGGCCCTGCACAGAATCGGAAAATACCTGCCGGAGGATGAATTAAATTGTGCCGGCTGCGGGTATCAAACCTGTCAGGATATGGCCATTGCCTTGTTAAACGGGGATGCCGAACCTTCTATGTGTGTTTCCTATATGCGCAATTTGGCTGCCCGTAAAGCAAATGCTTTGGTCAAAAACATTCCTTCTGCCATGGTGATGTTGGACAAAAATTTCAATATTGTTGAAGCCAATGAAGCCTTTGTGAAAATGTTCATCACCGAAACGGCAAAAACATATTTAGAAAATCCCCAAAAACTGTCCGGTTCGCCGATATCTGCTTTTTTTGAGGCTGAAAAGTTATTTGCCTCGGTTTTGGCAACAGGACAAGAAATTCATAAAGAAAACTATTATTTCAATAAAAAATATTATGATCTTCATATTTTTCCGGTGGAAGAAAACGTGACAATCGGCGTTGTGATAACGGATATGACGAACCTCAATCGTTCCCGCGAAATGGTGGCTAAAAAGGCCAAAGAAGTGATTGATAAAAATATTTCAACCGTTCAACAAATCGCTTGTTTGTTGGGGGAACATATGGTGCAAACAGAAACAATTTTAAATACAATTGCCAGCGAATATAATACGGAGGATTCCCCGTAAATGTTTATAGATGTTGATTGCGCTCAAGTCAAAAAATATCATCAAAATGCTTTCGGCGATTATTTTGTGTCCAAGCGTTCGGACAATCACGAACGTGTTTTGGCCGTTCTTTCCGATGGGTTGGGCAGCGGAATCAAAGCAAACATCTTATCCTGCATGACTGCGACAATGCTGATTCGGTTTATAGAAGAAGATATTCCCATTCAAAAGGCAGCGCAAATTATTATGGATTCATTGCCTGTTTGTCAGGTCAGAAAAATCAGCTATGCCACTTTTTCCGCCGTGGATTGCCACAATGACGGAAGCATTTGGGTCGTGGAAGAAGGAAATCCTTCTTTTGTGTTTATGAAAAATGACGAGGAAATCCCTTTGGACTATACCGAATTTTCTTCCCCAAAGTTCCCGAATCGGTGTTTGAAATTATACCGATTTAAAGCTGAAGTCGGAAATCGGTTGATTTTTTGTTCGGACGGTGTCACACAAGCCGGTATCGGGACAAAAGAACTTCCTTTGGGATTGCAGCGCAAAGGATTGGTGGATTTTTTAAAAGCGTATTTAAAGACAAATTCAAATGTTTCCAGTACAAATTTAGCAAAAGAAGTCATCAATCACGCCTTATCCGTTGAACCCAACAGGCAGGCGGGAGATGATATTTCATGCGGTGTTTTGTATTTCAGAACACCCCGAAAATCATTGATTTTTACGGGTCCCCCCTATAACCGCGCCAAGGATAGAGAATACTGTCTGTCCTTTGGTTTTTTCGCCGGGAAAAAAGCCATTTGCGGCGGCACAACTGCTAATATGATTGCCCGTGAACTGAAGCGGGAAATTGAAAATGTGCCCAATCAGGAATGTGGGGATTTGCCGCCAATTGCCAAAATGGAAGGCGTGGATCTGCTGACCGAAGGCATTTTAACTTTGACACGGGCAACAGAATATCTGGAAAAAGGGGAACTCTCCCATCACGATTCCGCCGGATTATTAGTTGATTTTTTATTGGAATCTGATATAATAGAATTTATGGTCGGCGCAATGTTGAATCAAGCACATTATGATCCGTCTTTGCCCATTGAAATTGAAGTCAGGAGAAACATTATCAAAAAAATGAAGAAAATTTTGGAAAATAATTATTTTAAACAAGTAATGATTACCTATATATAGGAGGAAAAATGGAAAAAATAAAAGTAAAAGTATGTCAGGGGACAACGTGTTTTGTGATGGGAGGCGATGTGATAAAGGAAATGATGACCTCTTTAACACAAAAATACGGAGAAAAAATAGAAGTTATCTCGGTTAGATGTTTGGGGGCATGTAATAGAAATGATTCTTTTTCAAAGGCTCCGTATGTTTCCGTTGATGATGAAATTATATCATCAGCCAGTTTAGAAAAAGTGATACAAAAAATTGAAAGTCGATTAAAAAATGAATAATCCGTCAGAATTAGAAACAAAAAGATTAAAACGTGAGGTTTTAGTCCGTTTGATTAAGGCCTTTTTATCAGAAAATTTTGAAGAAAATACGCGGTTGATCCCTTATGAAATGCGGCCGAAATTTTCGGAAGTTCCTTATCGGTGTTGCACCTATAAAGAACGCGGTATTTTACGGGCCAGAACTTTGGCCGGTTTGGGCTTTTCCATTGAAGAAGATGATGAAAAAACATTGTTGTCCACCTATGCCAAACAAGCGTTGGAGCGTCAACACCCCGATCCCAATCCGTTGACCGTTGTGGAAAGCGCCTGCCACAGTTGTCCTTCTTCCAGAATTTATGTGACGGAATTATGCCAAAATTGTGTGGCGCGCCCGTGTATGAATACGTGTCGGTTTGGCGCTATTTCACACGTGAATGGTCGTTCCCACATTGATCCCGAAAAATGTAAAAAATGCGGGATGTGTATGGCGGCTTGTCCTTATGGAGCCATTGTTAAAACGGTGGTGCCGTGTGAAAATGTGTGTCCTGTCGGCGCCATTGCCAAAGATGAGCATGGCTTTGCACGAATTGATATGGATAAATGTATTTCCTGCGGTAAATGTGTTTCAGCCTGTCCTTTCGGGGCCGTGCATGCCAAATCGCAAATTATTGATATTTTGAAAAACATTAAACAGGGCAAAGAGGTTATTGCCTTGATTGCTCCGGCCCTGATCGGTCATTTACCCTGCACTCCTGAACAAATTCAAGATGCCTTAAAGAAAATCGGATTTTCCAAGGTGTATGAAGTGGCCCAAGGTGCTGACATCACCACAACGGTTGAAGCCAAAGATTTTAAAGAGCGTTTAGAAAACGGGGCTCCGTTTATGACGACTTCGTGTTGTGCAGCCTATAACGAATTAGTCAAAAAACATTTGCCCGAAATCAAACCTTATGTTTCGGATGCGCATACGCCCATGTACTATACGGCCGAATTGGTCAAAAAAGAACATCCCAATGCTGTCACGGTTTTTGTGAGTCCTTGTTTTGCCAAAAGGCGGGAAGCGTTGGATACACCCAATGTCAACTATTTAATGAATTTTGAAGAATTAGGGGCCACCTTGGTTGCCATGGGCATTGAAATTGATACGTGTTTGGAAAAAAGTTTTGACTATGCTTCGTCAAAAGAAGCGCGTGAATTTGCTTTATCCGGCGGCGTTGCCCGTTCGGTTCAAGCGGCTTGGACCGGGGACAAAGAGGCCGTTAAACCGGTCGTGGTGAATGGTTTAGATAAAGCCGCTATCCGCGACTTAAGAATCTATGCAAAAACCGGTAAATGTCCTGCCGGTAATTTGTTGGAAATTATGTGCTGCCCCGGGGGATGTATCGCCGGAAATGCCTGCTTGGGTTCGTTAAAAGAGGCCTTTAAAAAGGTCAAAGAGTATGGAGAAAAAGGACAATCACTGGAAAAAAGAAAGGAAGAAAAATGAGTGAAGTCAAAACCGTAGAAGACTTGGAATCTTTAATTGATCGCGTGCATGTCGCACAAAATCAATATGCAACGTTTTCTAAAGAAAAAGTAGATGTGATTTTTAAAGCTGCCGCCGCGGCCGCCGATAAAATGCGCATTGATTTGGCCGAATTGGCCGTTTCAGAAACAGGAATGGGTGTTTTGGAAGATAAAATCATCAAAAACCATTTCGCCTCTGAATATATTTATAACAAACACAAAAATAAAAAGACCTGTGGTATTATCAGTTGTGATAAAGTCAACGGCACCAAAATCGTCGCTTCCCCGTTGGGTGTGATTGCCGGTGTTGTCCCAACAACAAATCCGACCTCCACTGCCATTTTTAAGTCTCTTATCTGCTTAAAAACACGCAATGGGATTATCTTTTCCCCGCATCCACGGGCCAAAAAATCAACAATTGCGGCTGCAAAAGTGGTGTTGGATGCTGCCGTTAAAGCAGGCGCCCCAAAGGATATTATCGGGTGGATTGATGAACCATCCATTGAATTAACTGGTGCTTTGATGAATCACCCGAAAATTCAGGCCATTTTGGCAACCGGTGGTCCGGGGATGGTGAAAGCCGCCTATTCTTCCGGGAAACCGGCTTTGGGTGTGGGATCCGGAAACACACCGGCTGTCATTGATGAAACGGCCGACATTGTGCGAGCGGTTTCGTCCATTTTAATGTCCAAGACATTTGATAACGGCATGATTTGTGCTTCTGAACAATCTGTTATCGTTGTCAAAGATGTTTATGAAGACGTCAAAAAAGAGTTCGCCTATCGCGGGGCTTATGTGATGAATAAAGCAGAGATGGAAAAACTCGGGAAAATTATTTTAACGGATAAAGGCACTGTCAATGCAGCGATTGTGGGGCAACCGGCCTGTAAAATTGCAGAGCTGGCGGGCTTTAAAGTGCCGGAAGACGCCAAAATTTTGTTGGCAGAACAGACTTCCTATGATGTCAAAAATCCATTTGCGCACGAAAAATTATCCCCCATCTTGGCCATGTATAAAGCCGATCATTTTGAAGAAGCGGTTGATATGGCCTATGCCTTGATCAATTTAGGGGGACTGGGGCATACGTCTGTGCTTTACACAGATGAGCGCGATCAAACACGTATTGATATGTATGCGCAAAAAATGCCAACGGGACGTATTTTAATCAACAGCCCGGCTTCACAAGGAGGCATCGGTGATTTATACAATTTCCGTTTAGAGCCTTCTTTGACCTTAGGATGCGGTTCTTGGGGCGGCAATTCAGTCAGCGAAAATGTCGGCGTCAAACATTTACTTAATTACAAAACAGTTGCAGAAAGGAGAGAAAATATGTTGTGGTTTAAAGTACCGCCAAAGATTTACTTCAAGCGTGGAGCAACAGAATTGGCCCTACGTGAATTTGAAGGGAAAAAACGCGCGTTTATTATTACGGACCGTTTCTTGTTTGATTCAGGAGCTGTGCGCACCATTACGGATACTTTTGAAGAAATGGATATTGATTATCAAATTTTCTTTGACGTTAAGCCCGATCCGACCCTGTCCACTGCCAAGCAGGCTTTGGCAATGGTGAACACCTATCAACCCGATTTAATCGTGGCTTTGGGCGGCGGATCCCCCATGGATGTCGGTAAGATTATTTGGTTGATGTATGAACAACCCGAAACAAACTTTGAAGATATTTCAATGCGCTTTATGGATATTCGTAAACGTATCTGCGGCATTCCCGAATTGGGCAAAAAGGCGGATTTGGTTTGTATTCCGACCACCTCGGGAACCGGTTCGGAAGTAACACCATTTTCCATTATTACCGATGATGAAACGCATGTTAAATATGCGATTGCAGATTATGCCTTGACACCCAAAATGGCAATTATTGACGCAAACTTTGTGGATGGTATGCCAAAGGGCCTGACTGCCGCCGGCGGTATTGATGCCTTGGTGCATGCTTTGGAAGCCTATGTTTCCGTGATGGCGACCAACTATACAAACTCGTTGGCTTTGGAAGCTATTAAACAAATTTTCCGTTATTTGCCGGCTTCTTATAATGAAGGGGCCAAAAATCCAAAAGCACGTGAAAAAATGCATAATGCGGCTACTATTGCCGGAATGGCTTTCGCCAATGCTTTCTTGGGGCTGTGTCATTCCATGGCGCACAAATTGGGAGCAATGTATAACATTCCACACGGTGTGGCCAATGCTTTGTTGATTTGTCAGATTATTCGCTTCAATGCAACGGATTGTCCCAAAAAACAAGCTACCTTTTCACAATACAGGGCGCCGGAAGCCAAACATCGGTATGGACAAATTGCTCATGTGCTGTATTTGGCCGACGACAAAGTGCCTGATGATGAAAAGGTGAATCGCTTGATTGCCGCCGTTGCCAAATTAAAGGACGAAATCGGCATTCCAAAATCCATTAAAGAATGGGGTGTGGATGAAAAAACCTTTAAGGCGAACTTGGATAAGTTGGTGCGGCTCGCATTTGATGACCAATGCACCGGAGCAAATCCTGTTTATCCTTTAATGAGCGATATCAAGCAAATTTACTTGGATGCTTTTGAAGGTAAATATTAAGTTTACCGAATGATTTGGTGCGAAAGGACATCGCTTTTAAGCGGTGTCCTTTTGTACTCAAAAGTTTTTTTCTTTAAAAAAGGATGCTTAAAAAATGTGTTATTTGAGAAGACGGATTATTTTACATTCTGTCGGTCAAGAAGAAAAGCCATATTGTTTCTTGATTTGTTCAAATACACTCTTGGACATCTTTGCTGAATATGCGCCACCGAATCAGCTTGATATCTTGGAATGTAGGCAAGTGCAAGGATTCTTCTGATTTTTGGATAATCTTTTTTTATTTCAGAGACAACCTCAAAAGCAGTGGAATCAAAATCACCATAGCAACCGAAAATAAAATCTTCAACATTCTCTTTTGTAATCAGGTTAATAATAGTCTTTTTCAGCACCCTTCTTTCTTCTACTTTAAATGCTAACCACCTATGCCCAAAAAATACACAACTCTTTGTCATGTCTTCCCTTTCATGATAGTGTTAAAAGTATTACCCACCATGAAAGGTGGGTGGATGTACAAAACTACAATCAACACGGAAAAGTAGCCCAGCTATTGAGCAGAAGCCTTATTCACTGGCATCCACCCGTTTGGGATAGATGCCCTATCACAAATTACCACTACAAAATAGTGGTCGTTTGCCCGTGTTAATTTGGACTTTTGTATATCCGTTGCTAGAATGGGCATTCCAGCGATTGTGATTATAGACCATAAATAATAAAAAAGCAATATTTAATTAGAAAAGACTTTTTTTACCCATAATTTATCTGGAAAAAGAGATTTAATCTTATTTTTTAATGAACCTTTAACTTTTTATCAACTCATTATTGATGATGAACATTTAAATGTGGTAAAATTCGGAATAACTTTTTATTTTTTTCTTATTGAGATTTATTTTTTCATGCTGCATAATAACACAAAATGTTAGACAAAGGATTGACATCTTTAAATTTTTTTGGGTGTAACTTTGCCCACTGTCACAAATGATCCAAATTTTATCGGTGAATCCTCAGATCTTATTTTTCACCCATTGCTATTACTGAACGCCAAAGGTTTTCTTTAATAGATGTATCAAAATATTTTAAGACAAGAAATAAATAAGGAGAGTGGATTTTCTGATAGAAATTTGTTATAATAAAGCAAAGGAAAAAATATGCTGATACTCTCTCACATGACTATCCAAATGGGGATTCAACTGTTGTTGGATGATGCTTCCACTGCCATTGCAGATGGGATTCGGGTCGGCATCGTGGGTAAAAACGGGTGTGGTAAATCAACTTTGTTCAAGGTGATTTTGGGACAGTTGGAAAGTGTCTCAGGAGAAGTAGAAATTCCCCCAAATAAAAAGATTGCTTATGTGGAACAGGAAATTCAAAATTTGGATACTCCTATTTTGCAATTTGTTTTATCACGTGACAGAAATTTAATGCATTGGCGTCAAAAGTTAGAACAGGCTTCCCCCGAAGAATTGCCTGAAATTATGGAACAATTATCTTTTTTAGGCAGTGACTCTGCAGAAGCTAAAGTAGCGGAAATTCTATCTGGACTTGGTTTTTCACAATCAGATTTATCCAGACCTGTTCACGATTTTTCCGGAGGATGGCGAATGCGACTGGCTTTGGCGGGCGCTTTGTTCCAACCCTCTGATTATTTGTTGCTGGATGAGCCGACAAACCACTTGGATTTGGAAGCTGTCCTGTGGCTTGGAAATTATCTTAAAAAATATACAGGCACACTGTTGATCATCAGCCATGATAAAGATTTTCTCAACAATATATGCGATCATATTTTGCATTTTGAAGGTAAAAAATTAGTGCTTTATAAAGGTAATTTTGATACCTATCAATCCACCTTTACTTTAAAACGAGAAAATCAAATTAAAATGGCCGAAAAACAACAAGAAAAACGGGCTCATCTGCAATCCTATATTGACCGTTTCCGTTATAAAACCAGCAAAGCAAAACAAGCCCAAAGTCGCATTAAAATGTTAGCCAAACTTCAAGATGAACCTATTGTGGATTTGGAACCAACAGATATGTTTTCTTTTCCTGAGACAGAGCTTTTGCCGGCCCCTTGTATGAAAATTCAAGAAGGCGCCTTTTCCTATGTGCCAGGAACTGTTATTTTGAAAAATCTAAATTTGAGTATTGGTAATAATGATCGCATTGCTTTGCTGGGTAAGAACGGTAACGGAAAATCAACCTTGGCAAAATTGATGGCGGGTCAACTCATTCTGGATTCGGGACAAGTAATTAAATCATCTAAATTTAAGGTTGGTTTCTTTAATCAGCATCAAAATGAAACGCTCCCTTCCAAAGAAACGCCTGTGTCTTATTTGAGCCCTATAATGCCGGGTAAACGAGAATCAGAAATTCGGTCCTATGTTGCCAGATTTGGTCTGACAGCAGAAAAAGCCATCACAAAAATTGGTCTTCTTTCTGGCGGTGAAAAAGCAAGGCTTTTGTTGGCTAAAATTTGTTTAGATAAGCCCCAAATTTTAATTTTGGACGAACCCACAAACCATTTAGACATGCAAGGACGTGAAGCTTTGGCAGATGTTTTGAATACCTATAATGGTTCCGTGATTTTAATTACGCACGATTTTCATATTTTGAAATCCGTCTGCGATACTTTATGGATTGTGGATAATCATACCTGTAAAGAATTTTCAGGTGATTTACAAGATTATAAAAATCAGTTATTGGGTTTAACAGAAAAACAAGAACCAATTAAAGTTGTTGAAAAATCTGCCCCTAAAAAAGATAAAACAGAAAAACTCCCCTATATCAAAAAACACTTAAAAGAATTGGAAAAGCAGGTGGAAGCATTGCATGCTGAACGTGAGGCTTTGATTCAATCCTTACTTCAACCAGATCAACATGATTTTGCGAATATTCAAAAACAGATTAAAAAATTGGAAATGCAAATTTCGCAAGCCGAAAATGAATGGATGCAATGGGCCGAAAAGATGCCTTAGTTGTTTGTATATAATGAAATTCATTTGTATCTGCCAGTCAAAGCATTTTTTGTGACTTGAATAATCTTTTTTGTCGTATTCTCACATAAAAAATTGAAATATCAAATCAATCTTTCAAAAGTCATTTTTTATGATAGTGGCAGAAGGGTAAGTCTGCGTAAATTTTGCACATACTGAAGATGAAAAAATATAAATCCATTCAAATTGTTTATAAAAATCTGTATTTCTATTTCCCGTCAGATCAGTGTCAAAAGAGGACATATTTCCATATACTTTCTGCTTGCTTTCTTTGGGAAAATTGTCTAAAATCATGCCATCATAATTTTAGCGAAAGGGCACACATCTAAAATGGCAGGAAAAAGCAACGCAAATATCGGTTTTGAAAAGCAAATTTGGGAGGCAGCTTGCGAGTTGTGGGGACATATTCCAGCAGCAGATTATCGCAAGGTAATTGTGGGTTTAATTTTCTTGCGCTATATTTCTTTTGCATTTGAAAAACGGTATCAGCAACTTTTGGCAGAAGGTGATGGTTTTGAAAACGATAAGGATGCTTACACCGAAGAAAACATTTTCTATGTCCCTGAAGCTGCCCGTTGGAGTAAGATTGCCGAAGCTGCTCATACACCAGAAATCGGAATGGTTATTGACGAAGCCATGCGTGCCATTGAAGCCAAAAATAAATCCCTCAAAAACGTTTTACCCAAAAACTATGCCAATCAGGATTTAGATAAACGCGTTCTGGGAAACGTTGTGGATCTGTTCACCAACAACATAGATATGTCCGAAACGGATAAAGACAAAGATTTATTGGGGCGCACTTATGAATACTGTATCGCCCAATTTGCCGCCTATGAAGGAACAAAGGGTGGCGAATTCTACACCCCGTCCAGCATTGTACGTACCATTGTAGAAGTTTTAAAACCCTTTGACAATTGCCGTGTTTATGATCCTTGCTGTGGATCGGGTGGGATGTTTGTGCAGTCGGTTAAATTTTTGCAAGCCCACAGTGGCAATCGCAACCGGATTTCCGTTTATGGTCAGGAATCTAATGCTGACACTTGGAAAATGGCAAAGATGAATATGGCTATCCGGGGGATAGATGCGGACTTTGGCCTTTATCAAGCAGATACCTTCTTTAATGATTTACACCCCACTTTAAAAGCCGACTTTATTATGGCAAACCCACCGTTTAATTTATCCAATTGGGGACATGATAAACTTTTGGATGATGTGCGTTGGAAATATGGAACCCCTCCAGCAGGCAATGCCAACTATGCGTGGATTCAACATATGATTCATCACTTGGCACCCAATGGTAAGATTGGTTTAGTTTTGGCAAACGGGGCGCTTTCCTCTACAACAAACAGTGAAGGTGACATTCGCAAACGAATTATAAAAGATGATTTGATTGAAGGGATTATTGCCCTTCCAACACAGCTTTTTTACAGCGTCACCATTCCTGTCACCCTTTGGTTTATTACCAAGAACAAAGCCCAAAAAGGTCGCACAGTCTTTATTGACGCACGCAAGATGGGACACATGGTTGATCGTAAACACCGTGACTTTTCGGATGAAGATATTAAAAAGTTGGCTGATACTTTTACCGCTTTCCAAAACGGGACATTAGAAAATGTGAAAGGTTTCTGTGCGGTGGCAACAACCGAAGAAATCGCCAAACAAGATTATATTCTAACCCCAGGGCGTTATGTGGGGATAGAAGAACAAGCGGATGATGGCGAACCGTTTGAAGAAAAAATGAAACGCCTGACCGGCGAACTTTCCGAAATGTTCAAGCAATCAGATACCCTTCAAAAAGAAATTCGTGACAAACTGAAAGCCATCGGTTGGGAGGTATAAAATGACTAATTATTCAGAATTAAATAACAAATATTTTATTGATGATAAGGCATTTAATTGTCCTTTTTGTGGCCTTAGGAATACAACTTATACCATATTAGCAATTCTAGAACATGATATAAGCAATCAGAAAAGAGGAAAAGTTGTTTTTGTTCAATGTAACAAATGTCAAAAAATATCTCTTCACTTTATTCCTCATGAAATGAATACATCTCGATGGGATATTGATCAGTTTGGTATTGTGAAAAATTATTTTCATGGACGAACAGCTGTAGGTATGCCAGCTACTATATCTTTTAAAAATTCCCAAAATGATGATAGTGAATTTGATGTAGATATAGATTCGCAAATTTATCATAGTATACCTTCCTCATTTTTTACGATGGATGATAGGATTCCTAAGACAATGAGAAAATTGTTTGATGAGGCCCAAGAGTGTAGAAAATCGAATTTAAAAACGGGAGCATCTGCTTGTTTAAGAAAACTAATTTATACTTTATTATCAGAACAACTTAATAAAAAGCATAAAAAATCTCAACAATCTATAAAGGATTTGGGATACAATCATTATTCGGACTGTATTAAAGCTTTGAAGGAGTATCATCCCACTTTAAAAATCTTTATTGAACCTTTAGAAGATATTACAGGTATCACAAGTGATCAAGTTCATGAAGATTCATGGAGCGAAATGTCCCCTCAAGATTTAGATATTTGTTTAGAGTCCATTAAAGATTTATTATACGAAATATACGTTCAACCGGCAATCTTACAAGATCGTCGTGATAAAATATGTCAACTGCGAAAAAAAGCATCATCAAAAGGTAAAAAATATGATAACAAATGAATTCTATGAAAATCCTTTGGATTACGGTGTCTTTCACCGTTTTGAAGATGCCATTCAAGTTTTGTGTACAGGAAGTGGTTCGTTAAATAAACGGTTATATTATGCTTACTATAGTTGTTGTATTTTTCATTTATTTAGTAATAATTTTAAAGATGAGTTTATTCGTGAGAATTTATATAATGTTGAAAAAATTGCAAAAATTGGTTTACAAAGAATATCAAAAATCAAATTACCATCTGATTATTGCATTAGTCCTAGGCAGTTTGATCTTCACTGGAGACAATCTACTAAGATGGCAAATTGCATATTTCAAATTTACAGATATTTAGTAGAGTTAAGAATAACCAATGCACAAGTGACTGAACAACAAGAGATAAAATCAGGGAAAAAAATACAATGGAAAATAGCATTACTTTAAATTCATTTGAAAAGGGCGTTGTTGCTGGGATTATTGTTTCTGAATTAATCGGATTCAAAAAATACTTAGTAAACAATTTTGACATGAGCAAAGAAGGCTATCAGACGGCAATAAAAATTGCAGAAAGCGTGATATCTATGCTATCACAACAACCTTTTGAAAATAAATCAAAAGAAAAAATAAAATTTTTGATAGATGTTTATACAGAAGCCAGAATACATCAAAATCCATATGATAAGGAACGATTAGAAAATATTGCTTTCCTGATGAAATCAACACTTGATTGGATGGCTACACAAAAGTGAAAACAGGAGCAACAAAATGGATAATTGGCAAGAAGTAAAGTTAGGAGATGTTTGCAATATCTTTACGGGGAAAAAAGATGTCAATCAAACAGATGAAAATGGAAAATATATATTCTTCTCTTGTTCTCCGAAAGAATTTCGTTCAAATGAATACCTTTATGACGGAAAAGCAATTATAGTTGCAGGAAATGGAAGTTATACAGGAAGAGTAAGATTTTTTAATGGAAAATTTGATCTCTATCAAAGAACCTATGCTTGTGTTCAGAAGAACTCCATGAACAACATCAATATGTCGTTTATCTACTATGTAATGAAAGGAAAATTTGAACCAAAATATTTGGGTGGAACAAGAGGTTCATCTATTCCCTATATTGTTATGGGAGACTTGAGTAACTTCCCTATATCTCTACCGCCTTTGGAGGTGCAGAAGAAGATTGCGGGGGTGTTGGGGGCGTTGGATGATA
>JBJEXE010000014.1:0-18523 GCA_051885475.1 Alphaproteobacteria bacterium
GAGCGGCTTCTTGCGACACATCCATCAAACGGTTGTTGACCATTGGACCACGATCATTGACTCGGGCAACAATTTCTTTGCCGTTTTCCAAATTAGTAATCTTCACCAAACTTGGTAAAGGTAAAGTTTTGTGTCGCGCCGTTAATAAATTGGCATCATACACTTCGCCGTTGGCTGTTAAAGCAGAATCACCCGCCGGCATATACCAAGAAGCCAGTCCTTTTTCGGAATAGTTGTTTTGTTCCGCCGGAAAATACCAGATGCCCTTTACTTCATAAGGTTCTTCAACTTTATAAACCGCTCCTTCAGCGCGCTCTGTTTCGTATTCTTCCCACGAATGAAATAAGGGGCCGTTAGAGGTACAAGCACTTAAAAGTCCGACCATCGCACAAGATAATAATAATTTTTTCATTTGTTTAACTCCTTTTGATAAATATTTAATTTTATTAAAGTATCCTTATTCGGATATCCGTCCTGTTTTAAGTTATTTTTCTTTTGAAAATCACGTAAAGCAGCACGTGTCTTGGGCCCCAATTTACCATCGGGTGTCCCAATATTATAGCCCTCTTGGGCTAAAATTTCTTGCATATTGATAATGGTTTCAGTGCGAAGAGGTTCAAAATTTGTCGGATAATCGTGCGGTTTTCTGCTGTCCACCAAAATATCCGCTAATAAGCAGGTTGTTAAACCATACAATTCCAATCCGTTCCAACGGCGCAAATATTCAAAATTGGGAAAGACCAAAAACACCGGGCCATCAGCTCCTTGCGGCGATATTAAACGTGCTTCAATTTCCCACTCATTTTTAGGAAAAGTGTCTGTATTTAAAGGAAACACCCCTTCTTTTTGCCAATCTGAAACGGACAGCTTTTTATCGTGGAGCTTTTCCCATTCAAAACCATCAGCTAGGCGCACTTCCCTGCCCCAACTTTGTCCCGTTTTCCACCCCATTGAACGCAGAAAATTTGCTGCAGAAGCGAACGAATCAGGAATACTGGCAATCAAACTTTTTGTCCCATTGCCGTCCGCATCCACCGCATAAGCCACAAAGGTTGTTGGCATAAATTGGAAATTCCCGAATCCCCCGTCCCAAGAACCCCATTCAGGAGGATACGGTTCTGACTCCAAAATCTTAAAATAGGCAATCAATTCTTTTGTAAAATAATTTCTGCGCCGCGGATGATAAGCCAAACTTCCCAACGAATTTAACAATTTGGTCTTACCCAAATATCCACCATAATTGGTTTCCATTCCCCACAAAGCCACCAGATATTGGGGTTCAACACCATACTCCTCTTGGACTCGTTTTAGCCAAGTAGGATATTTTTGCATCATTTCTTTGCCTTTTTTGATTTTTTCCGGGGTAAGGCGCGCCCTTGTATAATCCCAAAAATTTTGCAAAAATTCAGGTTTTTTAACATCCTGTTCAATGACACGTGGTAATACGTGCATTTGGGGGAGATATTTGGTTAAAGTGGCCTGTTTTATTCCAGTTTGTAAAGCCTCTTTTTCAAAATTTTTTTTCCAAGCATTAAAATCATCCTCTGCCTGGGCAGAAAATGAAAGCACCAAAGCAGTACTTCCCAAAATAAAAGCCATTGATTTTAATATACTTTTCATTCAAACTCCCGATTCGTTTCTTTTATCATAGCCGATTTTAAGCAAAAAAGCACTTGCTTTTTTCATTTTTTTAGAATAAAATGAAGCTCGTCTTAAAAATCATTCAGGAAGGGTGGTCGAGTGGTTTAAGGCACCGGTCTTGAAAACCGGCGTGGGGTCTCCCCCACCGAGAGTTCGAATCTCTCCCCTTCCGCCAAAAAATTAAAAAGCCCCAGTTTTTGGGGCTTTTTTTGTTTACATTCCATATCCCATAGAAGGATTAGGAAGGGTAATTTTCTTGGGTGTCATTGGCCGCTGCGGACTGATACTGACTTTTTGCCAACCCAAACTATTCAACATAATTTGTCCATCATGCGGCTTTCCATCGTTTTTAAAGTAAACCTTTTCGGCCATACTCATATCATTGACCTGAGTTCGTTTAGATCCTTTTCTGACCAAAATCCAGATGTTTTCTGTTGGCCTTTTATCCTTATTATTTGTAAGTTCCCCATTTTGCGTAAAAAGTTCTTTTTTAGCATAAAAACGAGGCATACTTTGACTATGGCCAGTTTTTGGATTAACGGATAATTCATATATACCATTGCACCCCAGAACCGGCTTCCAGCGAGAATTTCCCGATTTTCCAAAATCTTGCCCTTGAGGGGTTTCTAATAACCCGGATATATGTTTCAAGATATCTTGGCTGTGTTCTTCATCTTCATTGATTTTTTCTATAACAGACAATACCAATCCCAATGAACGTTGGCTGCCAATCAAAATTAAATTTTCACCTTTATCTTCTGCTCTATTAAGGGCATCTTGAATTTTTTCTTCCGGCGTTTTTTCTGGAATTTGCGGAAGTGGCTTCACATTCTTTTTTTGTTCTTGAATACCAAAGGAAACAGCTTTTTTAAACTCAAATAACTTTGATTTTAAAGAGCCGGCAATAAGCTTACCTTCTTTTGAGAGTTTTTTTATTTCCCCCAGAGATTTCATTAACATTTTTTTGCTTTCCGGCGTGAAATTTTTTTCTACCTCTTGTAAAATTTCTTTTGCTTTTCCCTGCAAATCCAATTCAATGGCTTTTATTTCTTTTTCTTCTTTTTGCTTAATTCGTTTTAAGAAATTATAACGCGGATTTGAAAATTTAAAAACAAAAGAGCGAGCAGATGAAAACAATCTTTCAAAAAGTGACACTGGGTTTTTATCTTCAGTCACCCCTTCAATTCTTTGTTTTTCTGAATCAATTTGTTTCTGAGTATAGGCGATATAAGCTTGAATGTCTTTGATCCGTTTTTGTTGAATTTCTTGTTCCCGTCCAAAAAATTCAGAACAGGCCAAGTAATAATCAAAAGGATAGTTCATTGATAGCCAACTATTTTTCACGAACTTAGGCATACTCCCCATTCGAAATTTTTCTGCACGAACACAAAGGTTCTCTAAATCCGTATAAAGAGTTTGTATTTTTGAACTTTCACTTAATAAACGGCTATTTTTTTGACAAAATTCTCTCAGGTATTTAGCAATTTCTTTCTTGGTTTCATCAAGCATATAGATAGGATGATGAGTTCCCCCCCATGGTTGCATCCTATAATTTTCTGATTTGCTGATTGATTTCCAAAAACCAACTTTCTCATTTAAATCAGCTATATAATCATGTCCAATACTATTATTGTTTTTTAACATAGGCCCCTTCCTTTTATTGAATATATTTATATTTTAGCATACTTCTTTATTTTGTCAATTTATTTTTTTAATTTTTTGCTTGACACAACTAAAAAGCGTGTATAAAATGAGAACAAAACAAGAACACGAAAGGATTTGAAATGACGCCAAAGCAATTTACTCTGTTTCAATTTATCTGTGATTTTAAAGAACAAAATGGGTATGCCCCCAGTTTTGATGAAATGAAAGAATTTATGGGATTAAAATCCAAATCCGGTATCCATCGTCTACTGAAAGAATTGGAAGAACAAAATATCTTAACTCGCCAACCCCATCAAACCCGGGGAGTCATCTTACCTAAAGCTCAGGAAATTTCCAATGATGATGTGGTAGAATTGCCTTTATATGGCAAAATTGCAGCAGGCCTACCCATTGAGGCCGTCGCGGATCCCAATGAAAAAGTAAGCGTTCCTTCCTCTATGGTTGGCTCAGGTGAATATTATGCTTTAAAGGTGGAAGGTGATTCTATGGTTGGAGCCGGTATTATGGATGGTGATACAGTGATTATCCGCCATAGCAAAAAAGCCGAGAACGGTCAAATTGTAGTTGCTTTGGTGGATGAATACGAAGTAACTCTTAAAAAATGGCATAAAAAGGGACATTCAGTGGCTTTGGAACCGGCCAATCCTGCCTATGAAACACGTGTTTTCAGCGAAGATCGTGTGGAGGTTCAGGGCATTTTGGCGGGACTGATGCGCCGTTATGAAACCTGTTGAAGGATTTCAGGAACCTTGTTCAAAGTTTCAACTGCAAAGTCTGGAGGGTTGTCCAAAAATTCCTTTGTTTTTGGGTTTGTTCCCACCAAAATTGCCGTTCCACCAATGTAATTATGTGCCATTTTGACATCAGAAAGACCATCACCGACGGAAAAAAGTCGACTAAAATCGGAATAATTTTTTAACGCATTATCCGTAAAAACTTTGCTGGGCTTATTTTCGGAAAATTGTTCTGCCCCGAAAATATCGTTAAAATAAGGTGCTAACCCGGAAAGTTCGGCTTCTTTACGCAAAATCAAATAATGTTTATTACTGGCTAAAATATTGATAAAACCTTGTTCTTTTGTCCATTTTAAAACTTCTTTTGCACCTGGTAAAAGCTGTAAATTAAAAATGTTTTCCTGATAGTTTTTCAAATAAATTTGTTTGACTTCATTCAGATCATAACCGGGAAATAAATCTTTAAACAACTGGCTGCCGGCTGAATTCATAAAAATCTTCATTTGCTCACGCGTAATTGTTGGCATATTATAATGCCGAAAGGTCGCATTAAAGGCATTCTTCAGGGGGTCAATCGTATCTGCCAATGTATTATCCCAGTCCCACAAAATAACTTTCATCTTTATCCTTTCAAAAAATTCTTGATTTTTTAGCATATTCTTTTTATACTTGCAAGTATTTTCTTATTCAAAGGATATACAAAATGACGTCAGACGAATTATTGGAAAATTTTTCATATTTAACAGATTGGGAAGATAAATATCGTTATTTGATTGAGCTGGGGGAAAGTATGCCGACTTTTCCCGAAAATCAAAAAACAGATTCTAACAAAGTCAGCGGTTGTCAATCGCAGGTATGGATTATTTATTCTAAAAAAGGGGATAAATATGTTTTTCAAGCCACTTCGGATGCCCTTATTGTGCGTGGATTAGAAGCTGTTTTATTGACCTTTGTCAATGATAAAACTGCCCAAGAAATTCAAAATTTGAATTTAGAAAATATTTTTAAAACATTAGGCTTGGAAGAAAATCTGTCCCCTACCCGACGGAACGGTTTCATTTCTATGATTGGCCGAATTCACGATGTGATAAAACAGCCAACCCCTTAAACGAAAGAGCCTTATCCCGAACCAACCTCAGTGGAATTTTGACAAAAGATTTCGGAAGATTTTTTTGATAACTATCCAATAAAACCTTTTTATCTTTTTCATTTTTGGGAATCAAACCGCCCCACAAATAAACGCCCCCCGTTGCACATAGGGCTGTTGCCAGAGTTCCGGCAATTTCTCCCCATTTTTGATAAAACGTTTGATAAGCTTGAACAGCTTTTTTATCTTTTTTTCTTAACTCCTCTATCAAACGGGGGGAATCTATTTTTTTATCTCCTCCAAACAAGCGGTAAAGGCGCACGATACCAGAGCCGGAAACAAAATCTTCAATTTTTAAATTTCGTTCTGTTTTTATTTGTCCGACCTCTCCAGCAATAACTTGTCCCCCTATTATAAAACATCCCCCCAGACCAGTCCCTGCCGTCATTAAAATGCTGGTTTTTAAAGAGCGATAAAGAGTTTTAAGACCTTCTCCTTGTGCTTGAACATCATTAACCACAAGCACCTGTTTAAGGTGATATTTTTTTTGAATTTCTTTTTCTGATATTTTCCATTTGGGGCGATTTGTCCAGCGAAGTTCCCCCCTTTGAACAGGTCCTGCCCCCGCCAAAATAATCCCCTCTAACTTTTCAGGAACATCTGTCAGAGCTTTTTCAATCAGGACATAAGGGCTTTTAAAATCATCACATTTATAGCAAAAAAGAGGACCCAATTTTCCCTTTTTTTCCCATCTGAAACGCGCATTCGTACCCCCAATATCTGCCAATAAAAACGCCATTATCCCTCCTCAATTTTGTGATCGCGTAAATAGGAAATAACGGCTGAACGCAAGGAAGTATTCTGGCTTTCAAGTAAGCGATTCAAATAGCTGGCAAAATCTTTTTTATCCAGTCTTCTTAAGGCGTGTTTTATCTTTAATAAGCTGTGCGGGTTCATAGAAAGAGAATCAAATCCCAAAGCAATTAAAACCATTGCTTCCAAAGTATTTCCGGCCATTTCACCACAAACAGAGCAAGGAATATGCGCCTTGCTGCAAAGTTGTTGAATTTCTTTTAAGAACATTAAAAAGGCCGGAGATAAATTATCATAACGCCCCATTAAAGAACGGTTTCCCCGATCACACGCAAAGAAAAACTGTTTTAAATCATTTGTACCTATTGAAATAAAATCAAATAGTTGTATATTATTCTTCAAGTAAAAGAATAAGCTGGGAATTTCCAACATTGTTCCGACAAAAACGTGTTTTGGAACAGGTCTTTTAGCGGATTTTGCCAAAGCCAATTCAAAATCCAAGGTTTGCTTTGCCATCAAAAATTCAGAAATTTCCCCAATCATCGGAAACATGACATACAGTGTTTCTCCTTCTGTTGCCCGAATTAGAGCCTTTAATTGAACGCGCAATAAAGCGCGCCTGTCCAATGTCATGCGTGTGGAACGCCATCCCATTGCTGGATTTTCTTCTTGTTGAGGACGTGTATAAGGAAGCACTTTATCCGACCCAATATCCAAAGTCCGAAAAATAACGGGTTTTCCCTTTACACCGGCCAACACCTTTTTATAAAGATTGGTTTGCGTTTCACAGTCGGGTAATTCTTTTGCCAACATAAACGGCAATTCCGTTCTGTAAAGTCCCACTTTATCAAAAAAAGGCGTATTTGCCAACAAAATATCATCAGCCAAGCCCAAATTGACACCCAATTCTATCTTGGCGCCATCCTTGGTAAAAGAAGGTTTATTCTTGTCTTTTAAAGCCAAAAGAGTTTGTTGCGTCGCTTGTTTTTCAGCGGCGGATAATTCGTTCATAATTTCATCCGACGGATTTTTATAAAAAAGTCCCTTAACAGCGTCCAATGCGACAAAATTCCCAGTTTTCACTTTTTTCCATATTTCAGAAACACCCCCCAACAAAGGAATACCGTATGCTCTGGCAACAATAGCCATATGCATGGTAGAGCTTCCTTCAGCCAAAACAATCCCTTTGACTTGCGATAAATCATAATCCATCAACTGAGCCGGTCCCAAATTTTTTGCCACCAAGATAACACCGTTAGACAACTTTTCCGTTTCATTATCGTCTAAATAATGTAATAAACGCGATGCCAAATCTTGAAAATCATTCATTCTTTCGCGTAAATAAACATCCTCTAATTCATTCATACGGCGGGTTATTTCCTCCGTCACACAACAAACTGCCGTTTGTGCCGTCAAGCCGGTTGAAATTTTTTCTTCAATCTGACGGTTCCAACCTCTATCCAACAGCAACATTTTAGAGATTTCCAACAATGATTTTTGTTCTTCTGAAATTTTATTTTTCAAAGCTTTTGAAAAACTTTTTTCCAAAGATTGAATGGCTTTGCGAAATTTTTTCTGCTCTAACAAAGGGGTATCTGTTTTTTCAAGCTCATAATCAGAAATCGGCTTTAAAACAAAAGCCTTCCCTTTGGCATATCCACCAACCAAGGAAATCCCTTCCCATTTGAACGTATCATATAAAGACGAAACAATGACCATTTTATCCCCTTTTATAAGGGGTAGTTTAATGGGTTATTTAAGCGTTGTCAAGCAAAAATTATAAATCTTCCAAGAAAGTCCGAAGTTTTCTGGAGCGCGAAGGATGTTTTAATTTACGCAAGGCTTTGGCTTCAATCTGACGGATACGTTCACGCGTGACCGCAAATTGAGCCCCCACTTCTTCCAATGTATGATCCGTATTCATTCCAATACCGAAACGCATCCGTAAAACGCGTTCTTCACGCGGCGACAGGGTTGACAAAACAGCCGTACAAGATTGACGTAAATTGCTTTGAATGGCCGCATCCAAAGGTTGAACTGTATTTTTATCCGCAATAAAATCACCCAAATGCGAATCTTCTTCGTCCCCAACCGGTGTTTCCAAGGAAATCGGCTCTTTTGCAATTTTCATCACTTTTTTGATTTTTTCTGGTGTCATATTCAAACGAGGCGCTAATTCTTCCGGCGTAGGTTCTTGTCCTGTTTCCATTTGCATTTGATGGGACATACGCAACATTTTATTGATGGTTTCAATCATATGAACCGGAATACGAATGGTGCGTGCTTGATCGGCAATTGCACGAGTAATACTTTGACGAATCCACCACGTTGCATAGGTGGAAAACTTATTTCCCCGTTGATATTCAAACTTATCCACGGCCTTCATCAATCCAATATTACCTTCTTGAATTAAATCCAAAAATTGCAAATTCCGATGCATATACCGTTTTGAAATAGAAATCACCAAACGCAAGTTTGCTTCAATCATCTCTTGTTTGGCTTTGTTCATTTCCTGACGGCCTTTACGAACAATATTGACCAGATTGCGGAACTCTGTGATAGGCATCTGCGTTTCATCAGAAATTTTTAAAATTGTTTCATAAATTTCCCGCGCTTCCTGACGATGCTTATCCAAAAACTCAGCCCACTTTTTATTGAGAGGCTTTGTTCCCTTTTTCAACCACGCCTTATCCCCTTCGTGTTTTTTATAAACATTTAAAAAATCATCGCGGTCAATTTTGGCAGAGCTGGCCAACCGTAATAACCGACCTTCCTGCATCATTAAGGCAGAATTGACTTCATTAATACGACTCACCAATAAATCCAAATGAACAGGGTTTAAATGGAGCAATTTAATATCCTCTATCAATGCTTCTTGATGAGCATGATATTTTTTTAATAAGGTTGCATCTGTTTTACCTGATTTTACCTTTTGTTTTAAACATTCTTTTTGGATGGTAAAAAACTTTTTAAAAGCCAAGTCTATTTTTTGCAGTAAATTGAGGGTAATGGGCAAAAGTGTGATTTCCATTTGATCCAAAGAAAGTACCCCCTCTTCTTCCTCTTCATCTATCGGTTCTTCATCAGAGACTTCGTCTTCCTCCAAGGGGAGCTCTTTTTGGGGTTGTTCAGATGGTTTTTCTTCGGAAAGCGGATCTTTTGAAACAGATTCCATTGCGGATTCCAAATCAATAACCTCGCGCAATAAAATACGTCCTTCTGCCAAATCCAAATGCCAAGTATTTAACATCTTAGAAGTCAAAACCGTTTCTGTTAAACCATACATCATTACGTTAAAACCAGCAGCAATTCGCTTAGCGATGGCCACTTCCCCTTTTCTGGAAAGCAAATCCACGGCCCCCATTTCCCTTAAATACAAACGGACAGGATCTTTTATACTTTGCAAAACTGCAGAAACTGTCGGACTTTCCGGAGGGTTGACAGAAATATCCGGTATTTGTTCTGCCACTTCCGGTTTTTCCATCACATCCATAATGTCATCTGTCTTATCAACTAAATTGATGCCCATTTCCGTAAACGTTGAGACCAATTTTTCCCATTTTTCATCTGTTTGAGCCTCTAAAGGAATCAATTTTTTGACTTTGTCAATTAATAAAAAACCCCGCTCACGCCCCTGCTCAATCAATTGTGCCAACAACGCACGGGAATCAGTTACCCCTGAATTTTCATCTGTTTTTGAAAAAGAAGTCATAACGGCCCACCCTTCTGATAAAAGATAATTGCGTAATATTATAACTCTTTTTTTATTAAAAGTCAATAAAATTCTTTGAAATCAAAGCTCCTTTTCCAAGGGAGTTATTTCTTAAAAAAACATTTCGCTTGACAATCCATAAAATTATATGTAAACTAGCGCAATAGTTGTATTTTGTTCAATAAAATGAAACAGAAAAAGGAGAAATAACATTATGAAAGAAAAAAAGAAATTAAAAAACGGAACGGTTCGTGGTCGGCTTTCTGATGGGGCTCCCAATCCTATTGATGTTCACGTTGGTTCTCAGTTGAAACATCGTCGTATTTTATTGGGTCTCAGCCAAGAACGTTTGGCCGATGAATTAGGAATTACTTTTCAACAGGTTCAAAAATATGAAAAAGGCTTTAATCGCATCGGCGCCAGTCGTTTGTGGGATTTATCGCAAGTTTTGGGTGTATCCGTTGCCTATTTTTATGAAAATTTAGATGAAAACACACGCAATAAAAGTCCACGAAAAATTTCCAATCAACTGATTTTATCTGATAATGTACAAGAATTTGATATGAGTATTTTGCTCAACAAAGATATTCGTGATTTAATCAATGCTTATGGATCAATTTCTGACATGAAGGTCGCCAAAAATGTTTTGAATCTTATTTTATCTTTGGCTCCAAAAACTGAAGAAAAAGTTGTTGATGATTCAAAAACAATTCCGGATTATGTGAAGGAATATCAAAAAGGTTAAAGCCCCATAGAGAGCTTGATTTCTTCAGAAAGTTTATCCAATCCCCAGGGGGGATCAAAAGTCAGTTCCACAGTTATGATTCCTGTCCCAGGGACAGAGGATACGGCGTTTGCCACCATTTTGGGCATATCACCTGCCAACGGACACATGGGTGATGTCAACGTCATCACAATATCCACATCCCCGTTTTCTTTCTGATTGATGTCATAAATAAGTCCCAAATCATAAATGTTGATCATCAACTCCGGGTCTTGAACAGATTTAACGGCAGCGATAATCTCTTCTTTTGAGGCTTTTTTTACGCCTTTTTCCAAAACTGAACCTGCGGTGGCTTTGAAATCCAGCTCAATAAAATTATCCAATTCTTCCGTCATTTGAAAAATCCTATTGCTTTATGAAAGGCCTTTAAAAAGGTCTGAACATCCTTTTCGGTGTTATAAAGTCCAAAAGAAACACGTAAGCTGGCTGCCATCTTGAAATAAGCGTGGAGCGGCATAGCACAGTGATGTCCAATCCGAACACAAATATTTTCTTTGGCCAAAATAAAACCGAGGTCATTAGGATGAATTCCTGAAATGTTAAAAGAAACCAATGCTGTTTTATATTTCGGATCCCCTAAAAACTGAATGTCCGGAATTTTTTTTAGCCCCTTTATTAAGGATTTCATCAAAGCCTTTTCGTGTCTTTGAATTTTATCCAAGCCTATTTTTTTGAGATACTCTAAACTAACCGCCAAACCGATTGCCTGCGTAATGGGAGGTGTTCCTGCTTCAAATTTAGCCGGCGGTAGGGCAAAAGTGGTTCCTTCCACCTTTACTTCATCAATCATATCCCCACCAAATTGATAAGGGGGCAATTCATTTAAACATTCCGTTTTGCCATATAAGACCCCTATTCCCGTTGGAGCATAGACTTTGTGCCCAGAAAAAGCCAAATAATCAACATCCAAATCTTTGACTGAAATAGGCAAATGAGAAACACTTTGAGCAGTATCCAAAAGGACTTTTGCCCCTTTTTCGTGGGCATATTTCACGATTTCTTTGATGGGATTTTCCACCCCCAACACATTGGAAATATGGGCCACAGCCACAATTTTTGTTTTATCGCTTAGCTTGGCTTTAAAATCATCCATATCCAAACGACCATCGGGCAAGATATTAAAGACTTTAAAGGTTGCTTTGGAATGCAAGCAGGCCTGTTGCCAAGGCACAAAATTGGCATGATGTTCGGCAATGGAAACCAAAACTTCATCCTCTTCTTTCAATATCTGAGCATAGCCAGACGCCACCAAATTGATGGCCTCAGTTGCTCCTTTGGTAAAAATGATATTTTTGCTTTCTGCTCCGATAAAATCAGCCACAATTTCGCGCGCCTTTTCATACATTGCGGTCGCCTGATTTGCCAAGGCACAAGTGCCACGATGAACATTCGCATACTCTTTTTTATAAAAAATATCTGTTTGATGCAACAATACTTTTGGTTTTTGGGTTGTTGCCGCCGAATCCAAATAGGTTACATTTTGAGCCAAAATCGGAAAATCTTTTTTAAACATTTTGTTCCATCCACTCCTCTATATAGGAATTAAACTCGTCCGGTACAATATCATTAAAAAAAGAAGAAAGCAATAATTTTTCTGCTGTTGCTTTTGCTAACCCCCGTGTTTCAAGATAAAACAATTCTTCCTTGGGTAAAGGTCCCACCGCGGAACCATGTGAACAGATAACATCTTCAGACCAAATTTCCAGTTGAGGAATGGCAGAAATTTTGGCTTTATCGGATAATAAAATACCCCGATGGTTTTGATAGCCTTCGCATTCATTCGTCTTTTTGGGGATTTCTATAGCGGCGCTTAAAGAAACCATACTTTCATCTGTTGCCAGCCCCTTGATTTTTTGATTTGAAGATGTTTTTTCGTGTTCGTGCAAAACTTTAATATCTATATTTAACATATTGTTTTTATTTGATAAATAACAACATTTAATATCTGATTTTGCTTTTTCACCTTTTAAAAGAACCGAAACCTTTAAATCATGATTTAAACACAGGAAAAAGGCCTCTAATTCTCCCTCTTTTTGAACAACAAAACGCCACTCTGTTTCACTGGGATGGTCCACCAAAACAGAATTTTGCTTTTGAATCAAAAAAAGATTATTTGAAATTTTCATATCCTTTTTCCTCAACGAAAGAAACCAGATCGGCTCCACCGACTTTCAAAATTTTTCCATCGTGCATAATGGCTACCTTATCCGGTGCCACATAACGCAACAAATCATCGTGATGTGTAATGATTAAAAAACTGCGCTTTTCATCACGCATCACCGAAATAGCCTTCCCCACCACTTTCAAGGCATCTACATCCAAGCCGGAATCCATCTCATCTAAAATGCAAAAATCCGGCTCTAACACAGCCATTTGAAAAGTTTCAAGACGTTTTTTTTCGCCGCCTGAAAATCCCACGTTGACAGCCCGTTTTAACATTTCATCCGACACTTCCAAGGCTGTGGCACGCAGTTTGATATGCTTCATAAATTGAACGGCATCCAAAACAGGTTGTTGTAAGAATTTACGTTTGGCATTTAAAGCGGCTTTTAACAACTGTGCCATACTGACACCAGGTAGCTCCGTTGGTCTTTGGAAAGCCAAGAACACCCCAGAATTAGCCCTTTCATCTGGTGTCATTTTAAGCAAATCTTTCCCCTTAAAAAGAATGCTTCCTTTTGTTATCTGATAAGTGGGATTCCCCGTAATCACAGCAGAAAGTGTACTTTTCCCGCAACCGTTAGGTCCCATAATTGCCACGACTTCTCCTTCGTCAATGGATAAATTGACCCCTTTTAAAATTTCTTTATCACCCACATTGGCATGTAAATCATTTATTTCCAACAAACTCATCCAACACTTCCTTCCAATTGAATTCCAATCAATTTTTGTGCTTCTATTGCAAACTCCAAAGGCAACCGTTTCATCACTTCCCGACAAAAACCATTCACAATCAAGCTGACGGCTTCTTCTTTGTCAAGGCCCCGTTGTTCGGCATAAAAAAGTTGTTCTTCGCTGATTTTACTGGTTGTGGCTTCGTGTTCAATAACAGCGGTTTTATTTTCATTTTTCATAACAGGAATCGTATGCGCGCCACAATTTGCCCCTATCAATAAACTGTCACAACGGCTGACGTTACGAGCATTGACAGCCGTTCCCGACATTCGCACCAAACCACGATAAGTATTGGAGCTTTGACCGGCAGAAATCCCTTTTGATACAATCGTGGAAGTCGTATTTTTCCCCAAATGAATCATCTTGGTTCCTGTATCAGCTTGTTGATAATGATTCGTCATTGCCACCGAATAAAATTCCCCTTTGGCGTTATCCCCTTTTAAAATACAACTGGGATATTTCCACGTGATAGCGCTGCCAGTTTCCACCTGAGTCCACGATAAGCGAGCATCATTTAAAACCAGTCCGCGCTTCGTCACAAAATTATAAATGCCGCCCTTACCGTTTTCATCGCCGGGATACCAGTTTTGAACTGTGGAATATTTAACATCAGCCCTGTCTTTGACAATGATTTCTACAATGGCTGCATGTAGTTGATTTTCGTCCCGTTGAGGGGCTGTGCATCCTTCTAAATAGCTTAAAACAGAATCTTCTTCAGCAATAATTAAGGTGCGCTCAAATTGCCCGGTATTACGAGCATTTATTCTGAAATAACTGGATAATTCCATGGGACATTTGACGCCTTTGGGAATATAAACAAAAGAGCCGTCGGAAAAAACAGCGCTGTTTAAGCAGGCAAAAAAGTTGTCCGTATAAGGCACAACCGACCCCAAATATTCCTTTACCAATTCCGGATAGAGCCGAACTGCTTCAGAAATCGGACAAAACAAAATCCCCTTGTCTTTTAACGCTTTTGAATAAGTGGTTGCCACGGATACACTGTCAAAAACCGCATCCACAGCCACACCGGAAAGCACTTCTTGTTCTTTTAAAGGAATTCCCAATTTTTCATAAGTTTCGCGGATTTTAGGGTCAACTTCATCCAAAGATTTCGGCTTTTTCTTGGTATCAGGCGCACTGTAATAATACAAATCCTGATAATCAATCGGATCGTATTCACCCTTTAGCCAATGAGGCTCCGGCATTTTTTGCCACTGACGAAATGCCCTTAAACGAAAATCCAAAAGCCAATCAGGTTCTTTTTTTTGAGCTGAGATAAAACGTACAATTTCTTCCGTCAATCCTTTTGGGGCCTGAATTGAGGCAACCTGTGTGGAAAACCCCTCTTTATATCCACTTTTTAAAACCTTTAATATATCTGCATTTTTCTGATTCATGTTTATAAATATGCCCGATTTATGAAAAAAAGTCAAGAAAAAGCATTTTTTGCTTGCATCTTTTATTAAAAGTGACTACCCTTTCTTTTATAAAAAGAGGAGATTAAATGTTTCATTCAATTATCTGTACCCTTTACTTTATCTTATCGTTACTTTTGGCCGTAATAACACTTCTTTTATTAAAGCGCCTGAACAGACTCAATTTAAAAATTTCTGATTTAACCACAGAAAACGAAAGAATGTTGCTGACCCCTGTCCAAAAACAGGATAATCCATTGGGGACACTTTTAGCTCCGGATACCAAAAGTATGGCCTTGGTTGTTAAAAAAGACGGAACAATCAAAGAAATCAGCAATACTTTATTGGAATTGTTGGGATACACCAAAAAACAACTGGTGGGAAAAAATATCTATGGCACATTGATGCCGGCATTATCAGTCCGTGAACCGTTGGAAATGAATATTATCACTAAAATTTTTCAAAATCCGAAACTTTATACTGACTATGAAACGGAATTGACCACCCAATCGGGGCAAAAAGTATGGATTTCCTGGACTTCGCGTTTAATGAAAAATAATAAGGGAGAACCCGTTGAATTGCGATCAGTTGGCTTTAATATTACTCCTCGCAAAAAATTGGAAGAAGAGTTGCAATTTATGGCTTCAAAAGATCCGCAAACAAAAACTTTGAATCGTCTTTCTTTGTTAGAGGTTGGGACACGTGAGCTCAAGCGCTCCATCCGTTATAAACACAACTTTTCAGTCTTGGCTTTACGCTTGTTGTCGGCCGACAAAAATTTAACCGCTGGTCAGACAGAAAAACTGTTACAGCAAGTTGTTTCCGTTTGTCGTCAAACAATTCGTGATACTGACTATATGGGACGTATTGGGGAAGCTGAATTCGTTTTATTATTGCCGGAAACCGAGCTTAAAAGCATTCCTTTTTTACAAAAACGTTTGGATGATAAAATTTCAGAGTATAATAAAAAGAATGCCAAACTGCCTATTTTGGTTTCGTTTGGAGCGACTACTTACACAGCCAAAACAAAATCCATTGATGATTTGATTAGTTCAGCGATAGCCAATATAAAGAAAAGGAAAACGAAATGATTGAATTAAAAAGTGAAAGTTTATCCGTTGGTGTTTTACCCGAAACGGGGGGAGCCTTGGCTTACTTACAATATAACGGACAAGATATTTTACGCCCGACTTTATCCGGTGAAACGGAGGCCAATTATTCTTCAATGTTCCCTATGTTGCCATATGCCAGTTTTATTCAAGAGGGGCGTTTCCCTTATTTCGGTATTATAAGAACAGTAGAAAAAAATTCACCTTTCAGTAAATTTCCTATGCATGGCGATGTTTGGCGAAATAAGATGGCAACGATTGAACAATCAAAAAACAGCATCACCCTTTCCTATCAACACGATAAAAAAGCGGGGTTCCCTTTTGCTTATACAGCCAAAATTTCATATACCCTGAACGACAATCGTTTGGAAATAATAATGCGTTTGGAAAATAACTCCGCTTTGCCGATGCCCTTTGGAATGGGAATTCATCCGTTTTTCAAACGAGAAGCTGATACTTTGATTCAATTTGAAGCCGACCAAATTTGGTTCAGAGGAGATGATCCGATTTTGGGCCACCCTTACACGGCGCCTTCCAATTTAAACTTTAAATCGGGCTTACCGATTCCGGCCAACGGTGCCAATATCAGTTTTGGTTCTTGGAATAATAAAGCAAGCCTTATCTATCCCACAAAACATATCGGTATTGATATTTTAGCCGATCATTCTTTTCGCCATTTGATTTTGTATACCCAAAAGGGAAAAGATTTTTTCTGTTTGGAACCCGTCACGAATACGCCTGATGCCTTTAATTTAGCCAGTCTTGGCGTTGTCGGAACCGGTATTCAAAGTTTGGGACCTAAACAAACGGTTTCAGGAAAAATTGAATTTATTATGAAAGGATTAAAATGATTGCTCTTACAAAAATTATCGCAACACTGGGTCCCGGTTCTTCTTCGCCGGAAATGATTGCAAAGTTGGTTAAAGCCGGTGTAAATATCTTTCGGTTGAATTTCAGCCATGGAACACATGCAGAACATTTGGAACAAATTAAAATTATTCGCTTGCAATCTAAAAAAGACAAACAACATTACACGATATTGGCTGATATGCAAGGACCTAAATTGCGTGTCGGACATTTCAAAGAGGGAGAAGTTGTTTTACGTGCCGGTGAAGAATTCGTTTTAGATAACAATGAAAAAGCGGGGGATGTAAAGCGTGTTTATTTACCCCACCCAGAAATTTTTAAAGTCATAAAAGTCGGAATGAATTTGCTTTTAAATGACGGAAAAATCGTCTT
This sequence comes from Alphaproteobacteria bacterium, assembly GCA_051885475.1. Lineage (GTDB taxonomy): Bacteria > Pseudomonadota > Alphaproteobacteria > CAAHEQ01 > UBA3637 > UBA3637. The sequence continues at coordinate 17,095 of JBJEXE010000014.1, forward strand.
AAATGTCATAAAAGCAGATAAAAATAAAATTCAAACAAAAATTATTGTGGGAGGGACTTTATCAGACCATAAGGGGGTCAATGTTCCGGATGTTGTTTTGCCGATTTCTGCTCTGACCCCCAAAGATAAAAAAGATTTATCCTTTGCTTTAAAAGCCGGTGTTGACTGGGTTTGTCTTTCCTTTGTTCAAACAGCCGAAGATATCCGTCAAGCCCGTAAAATCATTGAAGGAAAAGCTGGTATTTTAGCAAAAATAGAAAAACCTTCAGCCGTAGAAAACATCAATGAAATCGTCAAGGAAGCTGATGCCATTATGGTAGCCCGTGGGGATTTAGGCGTAGAATGCCCTGTGGAAAGCGTCCCTGCCCTGCAACGCAAAATTATCACTGTGTGCCGGTTGGCCGGAAAACCCGTTGTTGTTGCAACTCAAATGTTAGAAAGTATGATTGAAGCACCGGTGCCAACCAGAGCAGAAGTTTCTGATGTGGCAAATGCTGTTTATATGGGAGCCGATGCGGTAATGTTGTCAGCAGAAACAGCCGTTGGAAAGTATCCCGTTAAAGCTGTTGAAACAATGAAACGCGTCATTTTACAAACTCAATCTGATTCGGATTATCAAAATCAATTGGCCGCCCTTAAATTGCCATTGGATTGCACCATTGCCTGTGCTGTTACTTCTTCAATGCGGCGGATGATTCATTCCTTGGATAAGCCCGCTTGCATTGCCACCTGCTCTATGTCTGGGAGGACGACTTTACGTGTTGCCAGAGAAAGAGCTTTGGTTCCTATTTTAGGAATGACGACCGATGAAAAGGTAGCCAATCGGTTAGGACTTGTCTGGGGAGTTGTTCCCGTTTTATGTGATAAGTTAAAGGAAATGTCTCAAATTGCGCCTATGGCTATTAAAATTGCCAAAACAAAAGGATTGGCCCATAAAAATGAACAAATCATTATTACTGCCGGCATTCCTTTTGGCTATAAAGGAAATACAAATTTACTTTATATTGTGAATGCAGAATAAAAAAACTTGCAATTTGAGAACATTTTATGTAAAATAAAAATGCTGACCCTATCATCTAATGGTTAGGATATAGCCCTCTCAAGGCTAGTATATGGGTTCAAATCCCGTTAGGGTCGCCATCAAATTCAAAACGCCTTTTATAGGCGTTTTTTTCATAAGTGAACATATTGAAATGACTTATATTTTTCACCAAAAACGTAGGTCAGTTAATAGAACGTTAAAGTCAACCCATTTTTTAAAGTTTTTTTATTTTTTCTTTAAAAAGCTCTAAACATCAATAACCGTAAAGGAAAAACAATGATTTCAATATTTCTGGGATATGTTTAAAAATACACTTTTTATAGACTGGTCAAAAACGTTGGTTTATGGCTAACTGGAGTTAGTTTGAAATAGAAGGAGACAAAATGA
>JBJEXE010000015.1:0-18407 GCA_051885475.1 Alphaproteobacteria bacterium
TGATGGGAAAGTCGGTGGAAAGCACACATCAATTTGTCATTCCCCGCTTGACGGGGAATCCAGCAGAAAATAAGGCCTTAAATACTGCTGGATGCTGGGTCAGGTCGGGCATGACATCACCTACCACTTTATCATCCTCGGCGTCCTCTCTTTCTCTGTCATTCTCGGGCTTGACCCGAGGATCCATTCGGCAGGGCTTTCACACCCAACGTGGCCGCTCTATGGTTGAAATGCTGGGCGTTCTGGCCATTATGGGGGTTTTATCCGTCGGCGGGGTCAGTATGTATTCTTCGGCGATGAGCAAACACCGTGCTAACGAAATCTTGAATGAAGCCAGCAAACGCGCTATTACTGCAAGCATTCAATTAACTGCCGGACACAAGACAGAAGATGTATTTTTAGCAGAATTTGACCATAATGATTTGGGATATGCAAAATTTAAAACAACTATCAACAAAGACAGAAATATTCTGCAATTTAATATTCAACTGGAATCCAGCCCGGGTAATGCGATTTGCCAAAATATAAAAAGCACAATTGGAAAGAATACCCCCATTCGTTCTGTCAATGAAGATTGTACAGAATTTACCTTCAATCCAGATTTGACTACAAATGACAATGTAGATGTGGGAAATTGTGAAAATGGAAATGTATACCTATCATACGAATCGGATCCTTGCACCATTAGCATCAATGAAGATGTAAGCTGTGCAGAAAATTCAGACTGTGGCAATCCTAACTGGGGAGCATGCTGCGTGGAGGGTAAATGTGCTGCCGGTATTGGTAGTAGTCGATGTATTACTATTCGGGAAAAATGTGTTAAAAATTCAGATTGTCCAAACGGATATTTCTGTAATTTAATGAGTAAAAATACCGTCCCTAAACAAGGAACATGTATTCCTTTAGGAACAGCACTGGAACGCCCCACGTCAGATGTCACCATCGGAAATATTACGTATAAAGCCAAAAGTTTTTTAATGTATAATTTTGCTATCTCTTGGTGGGGAGCCCAAAATTGGTGCAGAGCCCATGGAATGCGGATGGCCACATTAGATGACTTGGGGTTAGTCATCCCCACAAATAAGGAACGCCGCAACGAAGATACTAATGGACATGTTTTTACAGACGAAGAACAGGCACAATTTGGAAGTGCTATTAATTGTTGTTTTTGGACAGGAACATCAACCGCGGCCACATCTTCAATAGCAGTGTATCATGAAAAAACAACTCCTTGGCAAAAGAATACGGGGATGAGACCTTTATGCGTTCCAAATTAAAACCAATGCATTTTTTTAATCACGCTGATTTGGCAAATTAAAATAACCGCCAAAATCAAGCAAATCACCAAAAAGCCATAGGGGTTTTCGCCAAACGGAATCCCGCCGATATTGGCACCCAACAAGCCTGTAATGAATGAAAGCGGTGTAAAAATAACCATAATCATACTCATCAAATACATAATCTGGCTGATATTCGTATTGGTCTTTGCATCCAATTGGTCTTGGGTCACAGACGAATGGTCGCGCGCAAAATTCAGCTTTTCCACTGCCATCCCTAAATCACGCGACAGCGTATGCAGGTGGACTTTGTCCTCTTCCCCAAATAAAACCATTTTTTCCAAGTGTTCCATAATCCCTTGCTGGGGCGCCAAAAAACGCCGAAAGCTGACAATTAAATGACGTAAATGGGCCAAATCTTCCCGCAGTTGTTTATCCTGAAGAATACCTGTTTCCTCTATCACCCGATCTTCCAAATCATCTGCCTGCTCGGCAATATCCGCCAAAGAGGCTTTGATTTTTTGAATCATCTGACGCGCCAACAATGTAAAGCACGCCGGAATGGTATGAGGCCCCTTTTTGCGACGCAGCAGCTCCAACACCTCGGCCACCGCTGCAACCGGTTGAGCTGCCACTGTTATCAAATGCGTTTTGCTGAGCCAAATATGAACAGCCACCATATCATCATCTGCCTGGTTATTGACGTTGAGTCCCCGCAAAGTAATCATCAATCCGTTTTTATACCGCACACATCGCGGTGTTGTTTCTTGAGCCAGCAAATGTTCCACTATCGGAACCATTTCCTTTTGATTTTTATAAGGGGTCAACCAGTCGGCGGCATCCCCTTCCAAATGGATCCACAAGGGCTTTTTTTCACGCATCAATTTCTTTTGCAGGGGGACTTTTTGAGCGCCCCCTTTTTTATCCAAAATAACTGCAAAAGATGTTTGTGCCATTTCTCCCCCTCTGGCAAAAACTATTCAATACAACAATCCACCGCTTTACGAACCACAGATTTCAATTTACCGAACACAGAATTATCAGTCGGTTCCGATTGGACCGGTTGCACAGCCGCCTTGATTTGCTTGACTTCCTGTTGAACTTTTTCCAAGGATTCCGGCTGCCATTTGGCGCCATCAATGTTCACCAAATTCATATTCAATCCCCAAAACAAACAATATAAATCATAGGCCGATGTAAACAGTTGATAGGCTTCTTCTTTATGATTCATGGATTGTTGTTTGGTCCCCACCTCCATCAAGCGCATAGCCGTTGCCAACAAGTGTTTGGAAATACACCACACTTCGCCTTCGTAAGAAGGAATGATTTTCAGCATCAAATTTTTACGCAATTCACGGACTTCCTGAACCATATCATAAAAGCCCGTCTTCCCCGTTTTAGCGCCCGAAAAAATCAAATGCTCTTCAATGGAAATCAGGTTCATAATGGCAATCGTTAAATCCTGATCTGACGATAAATCTTTCGGATTTTTCTTTTTGGCAGCATCCACACGTTCCACAAATTCTTTGACTGACTCGGCTTTCTTAATCATTTTTTCTCCTTTAATTTAAGATAAACACTTCGCGACAATTACACAAGCTGGTGCCCCAGAAAAGGTAGCACATAAAAAGATCGCACAAAATCGGAACCAACACTTTTTCAAACGGAAAGTGCGCGTGTCCGCCGTTTTTTTCTTTCATCCAAGCGTATAGGTGCACCCCCGCAATATGCGCCGCAGCCCCGCACAAACAAGCCAACAAAAATGAATCTATATAGAGCAAATTCCAATGCAACATCGGCTTATATTCCAATGTATTGATATAAATAAAACCGATGGAGGCAATGGAAACAAGCATTAAAATAAAATTACGCCACGGAAAATTCCAATTTCTTTTTTCAAAAAAGCGAATAAACCAATAACCGACAACAGCCAACAGCGCTCCAAACAAGACACCGACCACTTCATCTTTGACACCAAACTTGCGGGCAATTCCCAAAGAAGCCCCCAAAACAAGAGGACAAAGTGTCGTACAGGCCGGGTTTGCTTTCACAGCCGTCGTAAAGGCCATCACCAAACCGAACAGACTCCATTTTTCCATACAAAACTCCTTTTGTTGTCTGTCCCTTCTAGCATACTTTTTTTAAAAAATCAACCCTCAAAAAAAATGTCAAAATAGCAAAAAAAAGCCGCGCCATCCAAAAATTATTGGCTTACCCAAATCACACGCGCCATCCAAAGAACATCAGCCGGCGCCAAAATCACATCTTCGCACGCCGGATTCAAGGATTTCAATTCCACCTGATTAAAAGAACGGCGCTGAAATTCTTTTACCATAACTTCCCCCGCTGCCGTTTTCGTAATAACACGATCCCCCTTGCGGATTTCCGAATCGGGCGCCACAATCAATTTGTCCCCATCACGATAAACCGGCTCCATACTGTTACCGGAAACTTCCAAAGCATAGACCTTTTTGCCCAAAGCAAAGGGAAATTCCACCGCATCCCAATCATCTGACAAAATGGGCCATCCGTCTGAATCAAAATAACCTTCACGTCCGGCCTTGGCAAGCCCCAACAAAGGAATCACATTCTTGGGCTGAGGACAGGGCTCACCGGCCAACTCCATAAACTCAAAAACGGTCGTATTGGTTGCCTTTAAAACTTTATTCATACTTTCGGTGGAAGGCCAACGTTTTCGCCCATCAGCACCGATTCTTTTGGATTTATTAAAGCTGGTCGGATCCAAACCGGCTTTTTGTGCCAAAGCGGATAACGAGAGCCCTTTGACAGCTGCCAGGTTTTCCAATCCCAACCAAATTTCGTTATAAGAAAGTTGCATTTTTATCCTTTCATCTTTTAGTTGTGGTTATTTTTAGCATACTTTTTATCAAAAGTCAATAGGATTTTTTTCTTATTTTTCGCTTGACATTTTTAAAAAACTGTGTTAGTTCTTGTTTCGTTCTTTTTAAAATCAATTAGAGGAGATAAAATGAGGAATATTTACCTATCAAAATTTGATGCCCGTGAAACCACCCCTTTTGAATCGTCGGAAGAGGCTTGGTTTTGGTATTGTTTGTGTGAAAATTTAAAAAATGAACGCACACACGGATACGAAGCCAAAACAGTGCGTCCTTGTGAATCTTCGGATATTGCCATTGCCGTTAAAAGATTATTGCGCGAAGGAACAATTCGCCCGGAACATTTAAAAGTTTTGACCAAGTATGGTTTAGAGCAGGTGCCCCCGCACCCCCATTTTGGAGACAGCCTTAAAATTTGTCGCCTATGGAAGGAGGGATTGTCATTTTTGGAAACTTTACTGCGCAAAAAAGGAATTGTTTATTCTTTGTAAAATAAGGAGTTTCAAATGATTTTAACCCCGACACTTTCGGCTTATCGCTATCCTTTTGCGTATGTTGCCTTTGGCGGCAATATCACGCATTGGTGGACCAAATTTTTAAAAAAAGGATTCTATCATTGTTTTTTAATTTTAGGAAACGGATTTGATTGGATTTTAATTGATCCCGTATGGAATTATACCGATTTGATTTTTATCCGCAACAAAAATTTGTTGCCTCTGATAAAAGAAAAAGGCTATCAGTTATTGCGAACAACACCCCATCTGACGCTTCACGAAAAAGGGCATTTTCGGCCCTTAACCTGTGTGGAAACTGTCAAGCGTTTTTTGGGTATTTCCAACCCTAAAATTTGGACACCTTACCAACTTTTTCTTTTTATTTTGTTAAAAAAGGAAAATAATCCTTGACTTTTTAAAAATTTTATGTTATAATGCATTTCAGTTAAAACCCAGAAATGTACCCAAAGAGTCTTTTATTACAAAAAGACTCTTTTTTTCTATTATGGGTTGTTTTGTTTAACCTTTCAGGAGAATTTTGATGACAGATATTCACTCTCTTTACCGTGATTACCAAAAAGCCTTAAGCGTGCGGGCCAACTGGGAAAGCACTTGGCAGGAATGTTATGCCTATGCTTTGCCCCAACGGGAAACCGTTTTTTCATCCGGCAGCGCCAAAATCAGCACCTTGTTTGACGCAACGGCCCCCGATGCAACAGATCAATTAGCAGCCCTGATGCTTTCCGAACTGACACCCCCGTGGATGCGTTGGTTCAGTTTAAGCACCGGCACAGAGCTATCAGCCGGTGAAAAAGAAAGCTGCGCACCGACATTGGAAAAAATTTCGGCCACTCTTCAAAATCATTTTGACCGTTCCAATTTCGCCGTTGAAATTCACCAATGCTATTTGGATTTAATTACCGCTGGTACAGCCTGCTTGTTGTTTGAAGAAGCCCCCATCGGTGCTCCTTCTGCCTTTCGGTTCACGGCTGTTCCGTTAAGCGAACTTTGCCTTTCGGAAGGGCCAACTGGTAAATTAGATAAAGTCTTCAGATGTTTTTCTTTATCACGCTCTGAATTTGAAGAACGATTCGGTGCACGCCCCTTAAATAACGATGAAGACGATGAAACACCGATTCAGGTCATTGAAGCCCTTTTGCCCCAAGCAAACGGGGGATACCGCTCAATTACCTTTATCCATCCCAATTGCCAGCAAGTCGCCGCGAAAAATCAGGATTTCCCTTTCGTCCTAAAAGAGGCCCTTTACACCACCAGCCCTTTTATCGCGTTTCGCTGGCTGAAAGCCCCGGGGGAAGTTTACGGCCGTTCTCCTGTTATGAAAGCGTTGCCGGATATTAAAACCGCCAATAAGGTTGTGGAGCTGATTTTGAAAAATGCCACAATCGCCGTGACAGGTATTTGGTTAGCCGAAGATGATGGCATTTTAAATCCCGCCAATATTCATCTGACCCCGGGTGCGATTATTCCGAAGGCCGTCGGTTCCAAAGGTTTGACCCCGTTGGAAGCCCCCGGTAAATTTGATGTTTCGCAGTTGGTCATAAAGGATTTGCGTGAACATATTCGCCATGCTTTATTGGGGGATAAACTGGGCACAGTCTGCGATGACATGAAAATGACAGCCACCGAAGTTTTGGAGCGTTCCGATGAAATGATTCGGATTTTGGGAGCCACCTATGGCCGACTTCAATCAGAGCTTTTAATGCCCTTGATTGAACGCGCGACGGCCCTTTTACGTAAGCGCGGTGAAATTCCGGAAATCTTTATTGACGGACGGCTGTTGAATGTCAGTTATAAATCCCCCAGAGCTGAAACACAAAACCGCAAAGACGTCCAAAACGCGTTGCAGTGGTTGACTTCAGTGACAAGTCTGGGGCAAGAAGCCAGCGCAACAATGAACGTTCCCGAAATTATAAAATGGCTGGCCGAAAAATTGGGATTGCCGGCTAACTTCAGGTTGGAAAATACCCCTGCCGCCATCTCACAAATGCCGTCAAAGGAAAATGGATGAAAGAAATTCAACATGCAATGGTCCGTCTGATGCATACAACGGACGGGAAAATGGTTTTGGACCATTTAAAATCCCGCACCTTGAACAGAACATTGACTCCAAACGCTGCAACACAAGAGCTGTGGTATCTGGAAGGTCAGCGGGCACTGATTGCTTATTTGGATAATTTGATTGAACAAGGGAAAAAAGAATAAGGAGAAAAAATGACCCTGGAAAAAAATTTATTACAAAAAGAAACCCCTTCCGTTCCGGAAAAATTCTTGGATCAAGAAGGTCATATCAACGTGAATGATTTGGTCAAATCTTATGTGGCCTTGGAAAAGAAGTTGGGAGCCCCCAAACAAGGAATCCCCACAAATGCCAAGGAATACAAAATCACTTTAAAAAACCCTTTACTGACAACGGACGAACAAATCAATGAACGCCTGTTTCAACTGGGACTCACCAACGATCAAGTGCAAGGCGTTTATGACATTGCCGCAGACGTTTTAATCCCGCAAATTCAAGCGATGACCGAACAAATCAACGCGGATAAAGAACTGCAGGAATTGGAAAAAGAATTTGGCGGCACTGAACGCTTTAATGAAATTGCCCGTCAACTGTCCGCTTGGGGTGAAAAAAATTTAGACACCAATACATTCAACACTTTGGCCACTTCCAAGGATGGCATTATGACGCTTTACAAAATGATGCAGGAAAAACAAGAAACGCCTGTCATTCAAGGAAAGAGCGGTCTGAATACCAAAGATGATGAAATAACTTTACGCCGACTGATGCAGGATCCCAAATATTGGAAACAACAAGACCCTGAATTGGTCCAGCGTGTGGAAAGAGGATTCCGCCGCCTTTACGGCTGATCTTTTCACCGGCGGATAAACCCCATCGGTCCCGCACCATTTGCCCTTTTTCAAAAGGCGAAGAACTTCTTCATAACCTTTTAGAAGGATTTTGTTTATAAACTTAACTTTTAATAAGGAGAAAAAATTATGGTTTCAACAGCGATTGATGCTGCATTTATTAAACACTTTGAAGCTGATGTGCATACGGCTTATCAGCAACAAGGCTCAAAATTGCGCTCCACCGTCCGTTTCAAAGACAATGTGAACGGTGCCAGCACAACCTTCCAAGTCATTGGCACCCAAACAGCCAACCAAAAAAGCGCCCGAAATGCTCAACTGACACCGGCCGCCATCACGCATGCCCCCGTGGAATGCACTTTGGCTGATTGGTATGCCGGCCAATGGGTGGATAAATTGGACGAATTAAAAGTCGGACACGACGAACGCAAAGTTTTGGCAACCGCCGGCGCTTATGCCTTGGGACGCAAGACAGATGCGTTGATTATTACAGCTTTAGGGGGGGCCACACAAACAGCTGGCACTGCCTCCGAAGCCCTGACAAAAGACCGCATTTTAGCCGCCTTCAAAACCCTCAATACCAATGATGTTCCTGATGATGGTGAACGATATGCGTTGGTGGGGCCGGCTCAATGGAATCAACTGTTGAGCTTGGAAGAATTTTCCAATGCCAATTATGTGGGGGACGAACATCCCTTGTTATCGGGCTCTGAATCCCGCAAGTGGATGGGCATCAACTGGATTATGCACACGGGGCTTCCTGCTTCCGGTTCGGGCGCCAGCGCCACCACGACCTGTTTTATTTACCACAAATCAGCCGTTGGATTGGCCGCCGGTCAGGACATTACAACCGATATTTCCTGGCACGGGGATTATGCGGCCCATTACGTCAATAATATGATGAGCCAAGGAGCCTGTTTGATTGACCCGAAAGGCGTTGTCAAAATGGTCTGTTTGGATACAGCCCCGAATGCCTCTTAAAAAAGGCAACTCTACCGACCTCATTTGAGGTCGGTTTTTTATTTTTAAAGAAAGGATTTTAAATGAGTGATACAGCCATTACGCTTTGTTCAAAAGCATTGATTAAAATTGGTGCCAAAAGCATCACCTCCTTTGAAGAAGAAACTACCGAAGCAGAAGTTGCCAAGCAGCTTTATGAACCCACCCTTCAAAGTTTATTGGCCTCTTATCCGTGGCGTTTTGCTTTGACCCAAAAAACATTGGCCCGTTTAACCGAAGTCCCCGTTTCGGATTACCGATATGCTTATCAACTGCCGAATGATTGTGTCCGCGTTTTATCCGCCGGGCAAAATGTCAAAAGTACCGGATTAAATTACAAAATTGTCGGACTAAAACTTTATGCTAATGCAGAAACTGTCATTTTAAATTACATTTTCCGACCCGAAGAAAACACTTTTCCGGCTTTTTTTGAGGACGCTTTAATCGCTAAATTAGCAGCGGAGTTTTGCCTTCCCTTAACCGAAAGCACTACCCGCACGGACTATGTCAAAAAGCTGGCTGAAAGCAGTATTTCCATGGCCCGTTTGGTGGATTCCCAACAAAACGTTTCTTCTTCTTTTCAGGATTTTTCATTGATTGAGGTACGCGGATGACAAACTTATTCACCACGAAAACCAACTTTACGGCCGGAGAATTATCCCCGGATTTGTTGGGCCGAGCCGATTTAAACGCCTATGCCAACGGAGCGCTCAAATTGGAAAATGTGTTCATTGACCCGACAGGCGGAATTCACCGCCGACCCGGTCTTCAATATCTGCGCTCATTGGACGGTAAAACACGTTTGATGAGTTATGAAAAAGACAGCACACACACGTATTTGTTTTTAGTTTCCAATCTGCAAACACAAATTTATCAAGGTGAAACATTGCTGGCAACACTGACCACCCCGTGGACAGATGCCGAATTGGATAAACTCTCTTGGTGCGCTTTGTCGGATGGCTTGATTGTGGTACACGAAGACGTTCAACCTTATCGCTTTACTTTGGCGGGCGACACTTGGTCCGGTGATTATTTTACCTTTTTAAAAGCCAATGATTATTTGCACCAACCTTATCACCGTTTTGGGGCAGATAACGTGACAATGGCAGCCTCCGGTTGCGGGGGCACGGTTACTTTGACTGCCAGCGGTGATGTCTTTACCGAAAGTCATATTGGAAAACAATTTAAATTGGCAGATGGGTATGTCAAAATCAATGCTCTGATAAATGCCAAAACGGCCACGGCCAGCGTCTTGAAAAAGCTGATGGAAGGCGATGATATTGCGGATGCCACTCAATTACAGCCCACCCGTTATTGGGGAGAACCGGCCCTGTGCCCAGAACATGGGTGGCCGGGGTGCGTTACAACCTATCAATCTCGTTTGGTTTTTGGCGGTTCAAAAGACCTGCCCAATACTCTGTGGTTCAGCCAAACAGAGGATATTTCCAACTTTGAAGAAGGGACAGCTTTGGACAGCGAAGCCATTACCTTTTCATTGATGTCTGATCAAGCCAATAAAATTTGTGCTTTGTTTGCCGGCCGCCACCTTCAGGTCTTTACAACCAGCGCCGAATGGATGGTGACAGGGGACCCTTTAACCCCAACGTCCATTCAACTGAAACGTCAAACGCAGGTGGGTTCGTGTGATAAGCGCTTTATTCCCCCCGTCGGAATAGATGGCGCCACCATTTTTGCAGCAGCCAATGGTAAAGAAATTCGGGAATTTTTGTTTTCGGATTTAGAAGGAATGTATCAGGCAACCGATTTATCTTTGCTGGCGCACCACTTGATTCAAAATCCGGTGGATATGGCATATGATAAGTATTCCCGTCAAGCCTATATTATTATGGAAGACGGCAGCCTATCCGTGCTGACCAGCTTTCGCGCCGAAGATATGCAAAGTTGGACACACCAAACCACCGAAGGAGCCTTTCAAAATGTCAGCATTTCGGGCGGTAATGCCTACTTCATTGTCAAAGAAAATGAAACATATTATCTGGAAAAGATGAACGACGCCCTTCACACGGATAGCGGATTTTTGATGACAAAAGAAACCCCAGCAGAGACGTGGACAGGTCTGTCTGTTTTGGAAAATAAGGAAGTCCAAATTGTGGCAGACGGACGCGTTCAGGATCCCCAAATCATCAAGGAGGGCAGCCTGACTTTACTTGCGCCGGCCAATCAGGTGGAAATCGGTTTACCTTTTACACACGAAGTGGTTCCCCTGCCCCCCGTCGTCGGGGCCAATAATGGAGCGGCGCCCGTCGCCAATGCGCGTTTCATTCGCGGCGTCTTTCGTGTGGTAGAGACACAAAGTGTAGAAATTGATACAGGCTCTGGTATCCACCAAGAATTAGTCCAAAATTTGTCGGGCTATCAAATGGATAGTGCCCCCCAAAAACATACCTTGGATTTGGTCATCCGAGGTTTGGGATGGCGCCGCAACCCCCAAAATCCGTTGTGGCGGATCAGCGGCACTTTGCCCGTGGATTTCAAACTTGTATCCGTCGTCAGTGATATTAAAATAGGAGGATAAAAATGGAAGTTGCTATTGCAGCCAGTGTTGCCAGTTCTTTGGCAACGGTATATTTTACAAAAACCAATGCCGACCGTCAAAAAAAGGCCATTAAAAATGCCAATCGCACGGCCGCCGAAAACGCCAGATTGCAAGATGAGCAAGCCAAATTAGCGTTGGCCGAACAACAACGCAAAAATAAAAATCTGTTGCGTCAACAACAGGCAACCTATAAGGCCAATTTAGGGGCCTTGGGCACCAGCAGTCAATCCGGCACGGGCCAAACATATTTAAACGCCCTGCAACGCGAACACGATATTGAAGATAAATACCTGCAAAATCAGGCCAAAATTTCTTCTGAAGCACTGCTCAACAGTTTGGGCAACACAACCAACACCAACTTGTTGCGTTTAAGTTCGTTAAACAGCGAAAGCAAGCTGAATTCTTTAAACACATTGGGAAATATCAGCACCAGCTTTTCAAGGACAATGATTAAATGAACGCAGAGATAGGAACCGAATTGCTTCCTGCCCTTCAAAAGGCATTATCGGATTATCTGGACTTTTCCAAAGGAATGGCGCCTGCCGATACCAAGGAATTTAATGCCTATCATACAGCTTGCAAAGCAGCTTTATTGCACCTTGCCTTGTTGGTTAAATTGACGCAAAAGGAAACGGGGACTCCTCCCTTTATTCCCGATTTAAGCGTTTTATTGGAACAAGCCAAAAAGGAACTGAAAATAAATGACTTTTCTGGAATTTCTGTGGATTTGGGATAAAATCAATCACCAAAAATTGCCGGCGCATCACAAACTGATCGGGCGGTTTTTGGAAGCCCTTTTTACCCATCCCGACAAACGCAAAGGCCTGTTATTGGCCTTTCGTAATTCGGGAAAATCCACTTTGGTCGGGCTTTTTTGCGCTTGGCTTTTATTCAAAAATCCCAACCTGCGTGTGTTGGTGGTTTCGGCCGACCACGCTTTGGCCAAAAAAATGGTGGCCCATACCAAGCATATCATTGAAGTGCATCCCGCGTGTTATGGCATGAAACCAACTTCCCCGGAAGAATGGGCATCAGACCGTTTTACCATCCGCCGCCTTGAGGTAGGACGCGACCCGTCCATGTTGGCACGGGGATTAAACGCCAATATGACGGGATGCCGCGCAGATGTTATTTTGTGTGATGATGTGGAAGTGCCCAAAACCTGCAATAATTCTGCCAAGCGCAAAGACCTGCGCACAAAGTTGAGCGAATTGGATTATATTCTGACCCCGGGGGGAATGATGCTGTATATCGGCACCCCGCACGCTGAAGACACAATCTATCAAGAAAAAGAAAATTGGCGTGTGTTAAAATTGCCTTTACTGAACCAGCTGGGAGAATCCGCCTGGCCGGAACGCTTTACCCCCCAAAAAATTGAACAAATGCGCCGATCCACCAGCCCCAGTAAATTTGCCAGCCAGATGTTGTTGCAAGCGGTTCAATCTGAAGGCACACGGTTGGATAAAAAATACCTGAAAGTCTATGACACCCCGCTTTCTTATTTGGAAGCCAATGGGGCCGGCCTGTTAAAAATCGGGGATGTTCAAATGATGTCTGCCAGTTGTTGGTGGGATCCGGCCTTTGGCAAAGCCGGCGGAGATGCCAGCGTCATCGCTTGCGTTTTTACCGGCAATGACGGGAATTATTATGTGCACGCTATCCGTTATTTACAAGTACCCCAAAGCGCAGAATCCACCCACTGGCAATGCGAACAAGTGGCAGATTTTATCTGGGATAATTATTTACCGGCTGTCCATTTGGAAACAAACGGTATCGGACGCTTTTTGCCGGCCTTGTTAAGGCAGGAATTGGCCCATCGGCGTATGGGGGTGGCCGTCATAGAAGAATCGTCCCGTCAAAACAAAACCGAGCGTATTTTGGGCGCTTTGGAAGCCCCCTTAAAAAACGGTTCTTTGTTGATCCATCGCTTGGTTTTACAAACACCTTTTCCAGATGAAATGCAGGATTTTAATGCGACAGGCCACCACCACGATGATGGCTTGGATGCCGTTGCCGGATGCTTGCTTTCTGAACCGGTGCGCCTGCCACAACACTTTAGTTTTAACCGAAGCCGCCCTTTGTGGCGCTAACAAAAAGGAGAATAAAATGGACGAATTAGAAATCTTTGCCAAGACCCTTTACGGGGAAGCCAGAGGAGAAACCTTGGCGGGTATTGAAGCCGTCGCCAATGTTATTTTAAACCGCCATAAAATGGCCCTTCACCAAAAAAGGGTATGGTGGGGCAAAAGCATCCCAGAAATTTGTTTAAAGCCGTGGCAATTTTCGTGCTGGAATCCTGCTGACCCAAACTTTAAACTTTTACAACAAGACTTGTCCCAAGAAAAAAGTTATCAGATTTGCAAGCGGGTAGCCTTGCGTGCCTTGCACGGCAATTTACGGGATAACACCCACGGTGCCACCCATTACCACAGCTTGTCCATCACCCCTTATTGGGCCAGAGGCATTATTCCATCGGCGCAAATCGGGGCTCATTTATTTTATACCTTAAACTGAAAGGACTTGAATGCCCAAAAGTTTTTCATTGGAAATCGGCCGATTGATGGCTTTGGCTGATTCACAGCAAAAACAATTGGCGGAAATTAAAAAACACGTCGCGGACTTAAACAGCCAAATTACCTCGGTCCACACAGAGTTATTGAATTTTATGGCCTCGGTTCAAAATAAAAGCACCTGCCGAGAAATTCATAATCAGCTGCGACAAGAATTTGTCCTGCGCCGCGAAATCGCACCGATTCGTTCTTTAATCAGCGCCATCGCTTTGACAACCGCCACGGCCATCTTAATGGCTTTATTAAACTTGATTTTAAAATAGGAGATACATTATGAACTTTATCATCACTTACTTTAATGATATTTTAGTTGCTTTAACCTCAATCGTAACGGGCGCCAGCGCACTCAGCGCCTTGACCCCCACCGCAAAAGACGATGCTTTTTGGGCGAAAATCAAAAAAGGACTCAATTTTTTTGCCTTGAACGTCGGCAACGCCAAACCGTTAGCCGCCTAGCCCCATCCCGCTGACCATTTGGTTTTGCATATCAAAGGTGCCCCAAACGACCCAACCGATGACGCCTGCAATCATTAAAATGGCAAAGCCGTTTAAAATAGCAGCCTTCTTATCAATATCCCGAATGGACGATTCCAACCAACCGTTGGCCAAATTTTCCAAGGCTTCCTGAAAGGTATCCAATTCGGCATAAATCCGCAAATCCCCGACGACTTCTTCATCCGGAAAGCCCAAATGCGTATGATAAAGCGCTTCGCCCAAGTTATCCCCGTTGTTGATGTAAAGAAGCGTTCTGTTCAACCGATATTTTAAATACGGCGTTGCTTCGTTGCCCATCAAGGCACGAACGGCGCGCGACACCGGCATCCCGGCCCTGACCAATGCCGACAACGCCAACAACCAGCTGACCCCGATAAAGGTGCGATAAATGGACCACGGCGGTATCTTATCTGCCGCCGCACGGCCGACCCCTTTCCAATACGGGAAGGTAAATAAAACCAGCACAACAATGACCGGCAATGTGGTAAACAATAAAACCGGGTGCTGGTCCACGAAAACAGATAAATCCACCAAGGTGGCAGCGATCCCTTTCCATTGCAAATTCGGGACTGCTTCTTTCATCGGCGGCACCATAAATTTCGCCACTGCCCAAATCAATAGGACCACCATACTCATCAAAAACAAAGGATACGCCACGGCACCCCACACCAATTCGCGCATTTTATTCATCCCTTCCACCACGCGCACAGTGTGTTGTAAAGCCGTTTCCAAATTAGACACATCCCCGACGGAGAGCAGCAATAATTCAGTGCTGGGGGCCCAGCCGCTCAAGGCTTCCGAAAAGGTGCTCCCGTTGCGGATTTGCATCATCCAACTGGCAATCGCCAAAGCCATAGAATCTGTGTCGTTTTTTCCGTCTTTACTGGCAATTTGATGCAGGCGTTCCAAGGCATCCATCAATGAAAATCGGTTCTTGAGCAAGGCCGCCAATTTACGATACATTTCCAAACGGTCTTCGGCATGCAACCGGACCATCACACGGGCAAAAATCAGATTCAAGTTATCCAAAAAACTTTCATTTGTTTGTGTTGCCATTTATTTTCTCCTTTACCCCATCTCACTTTGGTTGATAAGCCCCGTCCAACGTTCCACTTCATCAATATCCAAGATACCGTTAAACAAACGCTCCACTGCATTTTCACGCAAAGTCCGTCCGTTTAAATCCGAAATCCAATAATTCATCGCTTTTTGTGATTCACCCTTTAACAATAAATCCAAAAAGGTGGCATCCGGCAAAATAAATTCAGCAATGGCCGTCCGACCACTGACACCGTGAAAATCGCATTCTTCACAACCGGGGCCCCGTAAATATGCCCTTTCTACCCCAATATCCCCATAGGCTTCACGCAGCCGTTGAACTGCCGGATTATCCAACTGGGTGCGCGCTTGAATCCGGCAATGTGGACAAAGCCTGCGGAATAAACGTTGCGCCAACATTCCCCGCATAATGGACGGGTCTTCCAATTTAAAGTTTTCCACCCCGATATCTCGTAAACGCAATAAAACGGCAGCAGCGGTATTCGCGTGCAACGTCGTCCACACATTATGTCCGGACAGCGCCCCGCGGAAGGCCAAATCGGCTGCTGACAGCGTCCGAATTTCCCCAATCATCAAAGAATCCGGGTCAGAACGCAGAGCCGCTGATAGGGCCTTCGTAAATTCGCGGTCTTTTGCTTCTTCCACGCTGGCATTCGTCACCGGCATTTGACGCGCCCCCGGAATCGGGTATTCAGGCGGGTCTTCCACCGTAATCAGGTTCGTTTCATAATTGCGCTCTTGAAGCATCGCAATCATATTCCGCTGCAATGTGGTAGATTTCCCAGATCCCGTTGGCCCCGAAACAATCACAATACCGGTCGGAATAGAACGCAGATACCGGAAAATATCCAGCTCATATTTGCCATACCCCAAAGATTTAATGGATTCTTCGCCGGACACAGCGTTATCATCCGCATATAAAATACGGATGACCACATAACGTGAACCGAACGCAATCGGGTTAAATTGTAAACGCAAACCCAACACATTTTTGGGGAGAACCAATCGCCCACCGGACCCGCGCAAAGGGGTACGCCCCAATTTTTGCGCCGCCTGATATTCATTTTGGGCATAGTTGGCATCCGAAATATCCGCCGAAGCAAAGGCGGCACGCACAAAACTTTCGCCCCATTCTTTGTTGTATTCCATTTCGGTTTGCATTAAACCGTTGGTTCTGAACATCACCGTTGTATGTTCGGCCACAACAATATGAATATCAGACACGTGATTGATGGCTGCCCGCGAAATCACGGTCACAAAGTCGCGCTGCATCCGCGTTTGACGCTGCGTTTCATCATCGCCCGAAATCGCCGTCGCGTTATGCATTTGAACGGCATAATTGTAAATTTCTTTTAAAACTTCGGCGGTTACATATTCCGGTTGTCCGATTTGTAAGCGGCGTTTTTTGGCCAAATATTCAAAGCCCAACACACGGCCGTCATATTTGTGGTCTTCGGTTACAAACAAGCGACCGTTGGAAAACAAAGCCAACATCGCCCGCGTTTCATCATTGACCGCAAAAGAACCGGTAGAGCTGGTCACGCATTCATTCCCGTTGGAAAACAAATCCTTTAAAAATTGTTGAGAGCCATAATCTTTGTTATCATATTCCGGCGCAGCATAAACGGAACTGCCCGGTGGCGCCGAAACAGCAGTGGTATCCCCTTTGAAGTTGGGATCTTCTTCCACCGTCAATTTGGTTTCGGCGGTAATTTCTTCCGGCTGAACAGGGGCCTCTGGCACTTGTTGTTGAGGAGCTTCTTGATATTCCTTTAATGTATTAAGGCTTTCTTGTAATGGTTTTTGCGGGGCCAAAATCTGACTGGCATTCATCATCCCTTGCGGCTGATCAGAAGTTTCGGGAACAACAAAAGGGTGCAGCTCTGCCCCCGCTTCTTCCTGATTTTGCTCAGACGAATCGGCTCCCTTTTCTTCCCCCACAATCGGACTTTGTTCATTTTCATCCATTAGCGCCACCTGTTTAGCTTGGGAATTGAATGATGTACTCTGTCCCGTTTCTGTCCACAATGACTGTTTCTGAAGTGATGGCCGTCACAACTTCACCATTCAACTTATCCCCCACTTTTACATTCAAGAGTTCATTTGTGGCAATATTTTTGACACGCGCCGTTAAATTGCCGCGGGTTCCTTTGACATTCACCAAAGAATACAAAACAACGGCCGGCGTGGCGGGCAACAAATCTTCATCCGAAACCGTTTCTTCGTCCACGGATTGATCTGCTTTCGTGGCAGCAGCGGCAGCTTCGGCTTCCAATTGAGCCTTTAAAGCCTCGGTTTCAGCCAACTGATTTTTGGTTTCTTCAGCTTGCTGGCGTTCTTTTTCCACTTCCTGACGCAGTTTTTCTTGTTCCTGCCACCATTGAATACGGTTGCGCACAACGCTTTCACGCTTATCAATTTCGTCCAAACGAGCCTGACGGTATTGGGCGCGGGCTTGTTCCAACGCATTTTTCATTTCCTGCTTTTGAATTTGCAACTTTAAATAAGCACTATCACGTTCCAATTCTGCCATTTCTTGGAAAACTTCCGGCGTCAAACGGCCCAATAATTGTTCACTGGGGGTATCATTGATGGAAACAGATTCCGCCATCGGTTGAGGACCAGTCATATTTGTTTCATAAATCCCCGGCAAAGGCGCCAATTCCATAGAATCCAACGAAGAACGGGGGGGAAAATCCACCGTCTTTTTTTGACTGACACCAGCGGAAAAATCGGACAGAGAGTCCAAGGAGTTTTCATCCAAAGCAACCGCTGTTTCGGTGGGGGTTTGTTCCGCCATAAAGTCCGCCTCTTGTGCCGAAACACCCGTCGCCGTTAAAAACGCCGTTAAAGCGATTAAAGAAATGTATTTATTTTGCATAAATTCTCCCTTCGTATGTCCAATTATTGTCATTGCCCGGAGTATATTGCACACGCAACAATTCTAACCCCGAAAACTTGTCAAAGAAGCCTTTCCATTCTTGCGGCGAATAAGGTGAATTCACCGTGAAAGAATAATAAGTGTAAGATTTTTGGTTGGCTGGCCGCGTCCCATCCGGACGGTTGGGCGGATCCAACAAACTTTGACGCGAATATTGAAAGCCCTGCAAATTCATTGCCTGTTTGATTTCCTTTAAATCATCTTCCAATTCGGTCGGCGTCAACTTGGGCACCGAAGCCACCATCGGCAATTTGGTAAAGGGAAGCGTCCC
>JBJEXE010000016.1:0-18018 GCA_051885475.1 Alphaproteobacteria bacterium
GACTATGATAAATTGGTTTTGACGGTTGAAACAAACGGGGTTGTGACTCCTGAAGATGCGGTGGCTTTGGCTGCACGCATTTTGCAAGAACAACTGAAACCCTTTATTACCTTTGAAGAACCGGCTGAAGCCACAATGGAAGAAAAGATTGCTGATTTACCGTTCAATCAAAACTTGTTGCGTAAAGTGGACGATATGGAGCTTTCCGTTCGTTCTGCGAATTGCTTGAAGAACGATAATTTGCGCTTTATCGGTGATTTGGTGCAAAAGACGGAAGCCGAAATGCTTCGGACACCGAATTTCGGTCGTAAGTCTTTGAATGAAATCAAGGAGTTGTTGGCTGTCTATGATTTGCATTTAGGAATGCAAGTTGAAAATTGGCCGCCGAAAAATTTGGAAGAATTGGCAGCGTCTGTCAGTTTTGACGATTAGGTTTAAAATCGCCCCAGGGGGTCTGGGGCGTTGAACCTTTGCACGCGTGACGGCGGGTGGATGGTTCAAATAACAATCTGTTTTGCGTTGCAAAACAAGTCAATGAAAGGAAAGAAAAATGCGTCACGGTATGAGAACCAGAACTCTCAATAAAGATACAGCTCATCGTCGGGCTATGTTTGCCAACTTGGCAAATGCTTTAATCAAACATGAACAAATTAAAACAACGCTTCCCAAAGCGAAAGAACTCAGTCCACTTTTTGAAAGATTAGTGACGAAAGCTGAAGATGGTACTTTGCACGCCAGACGTCAGTTGATGTCTTTCCTGCGTGAAGAAAAAATGGTTGAAAAGTTGATGACCGTTTTGGTGAAACGTTATGAAAAACGCAACGGTGGTTATGTACGTGTCTTAAAGGCGGGTTTCCGTTTTGGCGACAGTGCCCCGATGGCGATCGTTGAATTGGTGGATCGGGATGTTAACGCCAAAGGACAAGATTCTGGAAAGATTGTTGAAGTGGCAGCCACTGAAGAAAAAACAGAAGCTAAAACAGAAAACAAACAACCCAAAGTGACAAAACCCCGTGCAGAAAAAGCCGGTAAAATCACAGGAGCAGGAATTGCCAAGAAGGCAACAGTTATCCACAAAACAAATAAAGGTGGTTAATTTTTTTGTTTAGAAGATAAATCCTCACCGTTTGGTGGGGATTTTTTATTATTTTTTTAATTTTTTATAAAAAATCCTTTACATTCCGGTAAAATATGATAAAATGAATAGGCAAGGTGTTTTGCAGTGGTGCCGCCTTGTGGGACGTAGAACTCCCTTTGTTTGGGTCTTGCGAATTGTCGCAGACAGTAAGTTTTGCCAGCCATACAGGCTGGATGACGGCAAAATAAAGCCGTCGGCCCAATATGCCGTACTATAACAAACAAATAGGTTCTAACGTCCAGTCGTTTCGCATCACGGCGATTTTGAATAAAAGGAATTAAAATGAACAAAATGTATTTTTCCGGTGAAGAGCCAAATTCAAATGAATTAACAATGATGGATAAAGAAAGCTGGATTGCATCCAGAACGGATAATCCTGATAAATTAGGAAGGAATGTTTGGGAATGGGTATATGATCACATGACTGGTCAAGCAATATCTGATATTCCAAAAGATACCCCAAAAGATTTTATGAAAAAAATGACTGAAGAATTTATACAAAAGAATAATCTTACGGCTGATTTAAGTGATCCTGTACAACTGGAAACAGCAAAGCTTCTGATGCAAATAACAAAAGCTGGAAATATTTTCCAATCAGGATATCAACAAGCCTTGGATGAAGCCGCTAAAAAAAGAAAAAATTCTTCAACTTTGCGTGACACCCTTAAAAAAGGTTCAAAAGAAGCTGAACAGAATCGTATGGCAATGGTAAGAACTGGTAAAGGTTCTATGGAATAAAGGAATTTTTTGATATGACAAAAATGATGAACGAAGAAACTTGGATAAAATCCAGAACAAATAATCCAGACAGATTGGGTAAAGATGTATGGAGTAATTTTTATAGGCTTGCTTTGCGGGAGGCAGAAGGCAGTAAGACATTATCCATAGCAAATGAGGCTTTAAAACCTCTTCATAAAAAAATGGCAAAAGAATACTTAGATAAACTGGGACTTTCTGCTGAAGTGACGGATTCTAATTTGAAATATATACTTGGTTTTATGAAGACTATGGATTCAGATCAAAATCCAGAAGCAATGAAAATTGGATTGGAAGCTGTATTAAGGATGGGAAAAAAATCATCCTTAACGGATCTATTGGCCAGATTATCAAATAAAGCTCCTTTCTTTAAAAAAGAGAGAGAAAGATAACAGGGATTTAATGGCCCTCTGGTTGGATAAATCCTTACTTTCGGGTGGGGATTTATTTTTGCTTTAACACTATTTCAATCCATTTTTGGCAATCGGATAATAGATTTTTATCCGGCATTTTTGGATTCGGATTATAAATAGCGTAAGCCAGCAAATGGCCTTGTTCCGGGGTCAAAACATTCGGGGCAGCTGCCAATAAAAACTCCTGCCAAGCATTTTCAGATAGGGGGGCAATTGCTTCGCGACCAAAGCGTGCCATCGCCACGCGTTTCATCAACTGTGATAACAATTTTAACTGCTTTTCGGTTGAAGTCTTTTGAATTTTTTTTATTTCCTTGTTGGCATAAGCCAGCGGCGAATTTTTCTTGTTGTAAACGACAATAAGCACACATAATAAAAGGGCACCTATTATCATATACCATCCCCACGCCAAAGGCCAAAAATCCGGCTGAACGGGAAAATGTAAGGGACGAAGGCCTGTCAAATCAATCTGTGATTCCATTTTTTATCCTAAACAAAATTGAGTAAAAAGTTTTATGTAATCGCTGTTTGTTTTAAGGGAAAGATAGCCCCAGCCATATTTTTGAACAGCTTGACGCACTAAGTTTGTTTGCTCCTCCCAGGATTTTTGAAACAAAGTTTGAACCGAAAAATTATTCCCATCCAAAAAAAGGGTCTCTTTCGTGTTTGAAAAAGGGAGCATTTCTTTGGGAAGTTGTTTTTCCAATTCGTCATAAATATGGACTAATGTAATGGCATTTTTGATTCCCAAGTGTCCCAACTGTTCCAGCTCTGAGATTGTTATGTCAGAAAAATCGGAAAAAATCAAAATGCTGGCCCCGGTTTTTAAATTGTGCCCCATTTGGGTCAAAACCTCTTTAAAGGTTAAAGCCGAGTCAGAGCAGGGGAGCTGAACCAAAATATCCAACAAAGCCGGAATCAAATTTTCTGAGGAGACATTTGGTGTTGAAAAGTGCGCTTTTTCGCCCATCAAAGCATAAGCCAAACTGTCTTTTTTTTTGTTGGCAATAAAAGCAGATAAAGCCGTTAAACGACCGGCTATCACGCTTTTAAAATGACCTTGACCGGCAAAGTGCATATTGGGGCGCAAATCGCAAATTAAATAAATTTGTTGGTCTTTTTCTTCTGTATAAAGCTTGGTAAAAGGTTCCCCATATTTTGCCGTCACGTGCCAATCAATTTGGCGAATATCATCCCCGGGCTGATAAACACGCACTTCTTGAAAATCCAATCCACGCGAACGAAAGGGGGATTTTTTATTACCAAATCCGGATAAAGAAACTTTTTGATTGTTGGGTAAATGAATACTTTCGGCTTGTTCTTTTAAGCCAACTAAATCAGGCAATTCCAACAAAACAGGATTGACGGACATTTTTTTCCTTTATGGCAAGGGAACCAATTTTATCAATTTATCCAAAATCATATCTGAGGTTATGTGTTCGGATTTTGCTTCAAAAGACAAGACTAAACGATGGCGCAAGGTATCATGAATCAAATCTGTAATATCTGAAGTTATCACAAATTCATGCCCATTCAACCAAGCGTTGGCTCTGGCGCAAATATCCAAGGCTATTGTGCCACGAGGGCTGACGCCATAGCGCAAGTATTTTGCCAATTCCGGATCATAGGCTTCTGGATGACGTGTAGCCATTATAAATTGGATGATATATTCTTGCAATTCAGGAGCCATAGGAATGTTTAAAACCTCTTGGCGGGCGGCCATAATTTCCTTTTCTTTAATTTTTGTAAAAGCTGGCAGAGGTTCTTTTTTTTCTTCTTTTTGAATCAATTTCAAAATCCGGCGTTCGGAGTCAATATCAGGATGATTGATAATCACATACATCAAGAAACGATCCAATTGAGCTTCCGGTAAACGATAAGTTCCTTCGTTTTCAATGGGGTTTTGTGTGGCCATCACGGTGAACAAAGGAGGCAGTTGATAGGTTGTATTACCAACTGTCACTTGGCGTTCACCCATCGCTTCCAAAAGGGCAGATTGAACTTTGGCAGGGGCACGATTGATTTCATCTGCTAAAATCAGATTGTTAAAAATGGGGCCTTTTTGAAAATAAAAAGTTCCTGTGGCCGGGCGAAAAACATCACTGCCGGTAATATCTGCAGGAAGCAAATCGGGTGTGAATTGAATTCGGTGAGCAACTGCGTCAATAGCATTGGACAAAGTTTTGACCACCTTTGTTTTGGCCAGCCCCGGGGCTCCTTCCACCAATAAATGACCATCGGACAAAAGTGCTATTAAAAGCCTGTCAATCAAAGCCGGCTGGCCTATAATTTGTGAATTGATATATTCCCTTAATTTTTGAAAAATTTCTTGATATGGTGTCATAAAATACCTCCTTTTTCTGAATATAATTTCTTTTTTTGAAAAAAGCAATTACTATTTTATATTGACAAGCGGAAAATAAAAGGGTATTTTGAGAAAAAAAGGAGAAAAAATGTTATCCCTGATTTTAGCCTCATTGGTTCAAAGTATTACAGAATTTTTACCCATCAGTTCGTCGGGGCATTTATTGCTGTTATCTCAGCTTGGGTTTTCAGAGCAGGGTTTTGGAATGGACATTTTGTTGCATTTGGGAACCTTGATTGCTGTTATGTTTTATTTCAGGGAGGATGTCAAAGAAGTTTTAAAGGGCTTGCTTCCCAAGGCCAAAACGCGTCAACTTTTGATGCAGCTCATTGTCGCAACACTTCCCATTGTCATTGCCGGTTTCTTTTTGGCAAGTTGGATTGAAAATGTTTTTCGTTCACCTGTTGTTGTTGGCTATACAGCCATTATTTTTGGGGCTTTATTATGGATTGCAGATAATTATTTCCCGGCCCATCAACGTCTGAATCATATGAGTTTAACGCAGGCTTTTTTGATTGGATGCGGGCAGGTTTTTTCTTTGATACCCGGTGCTTCGCGTTCTGGAACGACAATGACTTGTGCCAGGATGTTGGGACTTTCCAGAACAGAAAGTGCTCGTTTCTCAATGCTTCTTTCCATTCCGGCAATTTGTTTGGCGGTTTTTTATGCTTTTTGGCAAGGCTGGATGGGGGGATTGGTTTTGCCCTCCCTTCGTGAATCAGTGGGAGCTGTGGGGCTTACCTTTTTCTTCGGATTTTTTGTGATCAACTTTTTGATGGTATGGGTACAAAAGGCCTCTTATACCATTTTTGCCGTTTATCGTATTTTATTGGGGATTGGAATCTTGGTTTATTTGTCCTTCACGTAGGATAAATAACCGAATTGCACTTGATAAATTCCCTTGATGAGCATCATCAATCTGCATCAAAAGTTGGCGAACGGAAGTGTTTTTTCGTTGCGCGATATTTTTAAGTTCTTCCCAAAATTCATCTTCTAAGGCAACGCTGGTGCGATGACCGGAAAGTTCCACAGAATGCTTTTTCATCATTTCTTCCTTGCAAATAAATCAATGACTTCAGCAGTTTGTTTAGGCTTTTCTTCCTTTTCTTTGAAGTCAGGGAAGGTGAGGGTCAGACCGGAAGCAGGATTTGCAAAAATCTTTAAGGTTTCATACGGAATCACAATTTGACTGGCAACACCCCCAAAGGTCAAAACGACTTCAATGGCATTGGCTGTCAAAACTAAATCCTGAAATTGGTGTTGTAAAACGATTGTGATTTCAAAAGGGTATTTCGCGCGCACAAAATCAGGAAGAGTTGCTTTTGGCGTTTGAAATTGAAGGACAAAATAATCTTCCCCCTGCAGCCCGTTTTGGGCAACTTCATTCAAAATATCTTGCACAATTTTATAAAGTGCTTGTCTGATTTTTAAATTATCCATTTTCTTTTTCCAAATCAGTGAATCGGCCATATTCACCGTTAAAGTATAACTTGACAGTGCCCGTCGGTCCGTGACGTTGTTTGGCGATAATGGCTTCTGCCAAATTGGCTAAATCTTTTTTCTTTTGCTCTAACTCAGCCAGACGCAGTTGGAATTTTTCGGGTGTTTCATTGATACGGCGTTCAGGTTGTTCATTTTGTAAATAATATATTTCACGGTAAACAAACATCACGATATCAGCATCTTGTTCGATGGATCCGGATTCACGTAAATCAGACAGCATGGGTCGTTTATTGTCGCGTTGTTCCACCAAACGGGAAAGTTGAGATAGCACCAATACTGGTACATCTAATTCTTTGGCCATAATTTTCAACGAACGTGTCATTTCGGACAATTCCTGCACACGATTTTCTGTCCGTTTGCTGGATGAAATCAGCTGCAAATAGTCAATAACAATCAGCCCCAATCCTTTTCCCGGGTCACGCTTTAAGCGTCTGGCTCTGTTTTTAATGGCAGTGACGGTAATTCCCGGTGTTTCATCCACATATAAAGGGACACGTGAAAGTAAATCCACACCGGCAGCCAAATCATCAAATTGTTCTTCGGTGAGTTTCCCCGTTCGCATCAAGTGATTGGAGACATTAGCTTTGGAAGATAAAATGCGCCCGGCCACTTGTTCGGCTGACATTTCCAAAGAAAAAAGAGCGACGGATTTTTTGACAGCTCCTTCTTTTTTGTTTTCCGTTTCAAAATGTTGCGCAGCATTAAAGGCAATGGTGGTTGCCAAAGCTGACTTCCCCATAGCGGGACGTCCGGCCAAAATAATCAAATCGGAATTATGCAATCCCCCCAATAATTTATCCATATCCACCAGTCCAGTTGGAATTCCTGACAGACCATTCGGATTATTCATTGCATTTTGCGTGGATTGCAGCGTTTGGCTCAAGGCGGTGGACAAAACAACGGGGCCACCGGATAATTCCCCTTGGTTAGCCAAATCATACAATTCTTTTTCTGCACCTTCTACTTGACGAATGGCGCCATTTTCTAAACCTGTATCAAAAGCATTATTGACGATTTCTGTTCCCAGATTGATCAGTTGCCTGCGTAAGTAGCAATCCAAAATCTCGTGCCCATAATCTGCCACATTAATAATACGAACAGAGGCACCGGCTAACTTGGCCAAATATTCCACGCCGCCCACTTCTTTAAAAGAATCATCATTGGTAAAAAGGGCTTTTAATGTAACCGTATCGGCAATGCGTCCTTGCTCAATAAAATTGCGGCAGGCCTCATAAATCTTCCCGTGTATCGGATGGGCAAAATGGATGGGTTGTAAAAATTCAGAAACCTTTTCAAGAGCGCGGTTATTCACCAAAATAGCCCCCAAAACACCTTGCTCGGCTTCAATATTTTGCGGTGGGATTCTGGTACTGGGTTGAATAATATCCATAAGCTATCCTTGGGCTTGATTATATCTTTTTTGCTTATACACTTTTTTATAAAAAAAATCAATCTTTTTATTTGCTTTTTAACTGAATTTTGTGTAAGGTGAAAGAAAAGGAGAGTGAAATGATTGGAAAGTTAACGGGTCAAGTTGATTCTTTTTATGAAAATTATCTGATTTTGGATGTGGGGGGAGTCGGTTATCGCGTCTTTTGTTCTGCTAAAACGATGGCCAAAATGCCCGAAAAAGGAGGAACAGCCGGTTTGTTGATTGAAACACAAGTCAGGGAAGATCATATCCATTTGATCGGTTTTGCTGATGCAACGGAGCAACAAATGTTTAATTTGCTTGGGACAGTTCAAAGCGTGGGGGCAAAGGTGGCTTTGGCTATTTTGTCGGCTTTAACGCCAAGTGAAATTCAAATGGCGGTAATGACCGGAGATAGCAAAGCCTTTGCCAGAGCCAATGGAGTTGGTCCCAAATTGGGGGTTCGTTTGGTGACGGAATTAAAGGGGAAGATGGGCTCGTTGGGGGCCAATGAAACAATGACCGTATCAGCGACGTCGGCTGGGGCCCTTCACAATACGGCGATGGAGGAGGCAATTTCGGCTTTGTCAAATTTGGGGTATGCCCGCATTGAAGCCGGAATGGTGGTTGGTAATATCTTACGTCAAAATCCGGAGGCAGAAACCCCGGAACTTATTCGTTTAGCTTTGCGTGAAATTGGAAAAGGAGGAGTGTAATGAAAAAAGGAATTGTTTTTTTAGTTTTATTTTTGGGATTGCCTGTGCTGGCGGAAGTTGTAACGCTGGATAAAGACAGTGAGATATTTATGGATGAAGCAGGCCTTTACCGGTATAAACGTGCGGAAGATGTCTATCAAAAAAATTGTCAAGATTCATCCACAGAAGAAATTAAAAAAAGGTGTTTGGCTGCTGAAAAGGCAGTTTGGGAAAGAGGAAAGACGCCGGAAGAAATTAAAAAACAAGGAAGTCTTTTTACCGGTAAAATCAAAGTTCCCTCTATCAAAGGAGATAGCTATTTTTATGTTAAAAATGGCAAAAAGGGAGAGCCGATTCGTTTACTCTTAAAACGTTATTATTTTGAAAACGATTCGCTTCACGATATAAAAACAGAGGCGCCCTTTACTGGGGAGATTGTTATTGGGGGAGTGGAAAGTTTGTCGGCGGATGAAGATGCTCCACGGTATATTGCACAACAAAAGTATGAAAATGGTCGTCCCATCGGAAATCCAGAATTGATTTTAATTAAAGAGTAAGGAAAAGTGATGGTTGAAAATCGTGTGATAGCGCCGCAAAAACAACAAGGAGATGAAGAACTTTATCAAGGGCTTCGTCCGCAAAGTTTGGATGATTTTGTCGGGCAAAGAAGCTTATGCGAAAACTTACGTGTTTTTGTGAATGCTGCTCGGGATAGAAAAGAGGCCATGGATCACGTTCTTTTATTTGGCCCCCCGGGATTGGGTAAAACAACTTTGGCACAAATTGTGGCCAAAGAGTTGGGGGTCAATTTCAGGCCGACTTCAGGACCGATGATTTCCAAAGCCGGTGATTTGGCGGCTATTTTAACGAATTTGGAGCCTCGGGATGTTTTGTTTATTGACGAAATTCATCGCTTGAATCCTGCTGTGGAAGAAGTGCTTTATTCAGCTATGGAAGATTTTCAATTAGATGTTGTCATCGGGGAAGGACCGGCGGCCAGGTCGGTTCGGATTGATTTACCGCATTTTACTTTAATTGGGGCAACCACACGTTCAGGACTTTTATCAAATCCTCTTCGGGACCGTTTTGGTATCCCTTTGCATTTGCAATTTTATGAAGTGGATGATTTGCAAAAAATAGTGGAACGTGGGGCCAAACTTTTAAATGTAAAAATGACTTCAGAAGGGGCACATGAAATTGCCAAACGTTCGCGCGGTACGCCTCGTATAGCAGGCAGATTACTTCGCCGTGTTCGTGATTTTGCTGGCGATAAAGCTGTCAGTTTTGAAATTGCAGATATGGCCTTGACGCGTTTAGAGGTGGATAAGGCCGGACTTGATACAATGGATAGGCGTTATCTGCGTTGTATCGTGGATAAATATGCCGGGGGACCGGTTGGGGCAGATACTTTGTCGGCAGCGCTTTCCGAAGAACGGGATACGCTTGAAGAAGTGATTGAACCTTATTTGATGCAGTTGGGCTTGGTGATGCGTACCCCCAGGGGCAGGGTTTTATCGCCCGCCGGTTATACCCATTTGGGCTTAAAATCACCCAAAATGATGGCTCAACCTGACTTGTTAGATGATGTGAAGTAATACATTAATTAAATAAAATAACATATTGAAAAGGATAAAAAAATGATTTATGAATATACATTTCGGATTTATTATAAAGATACAGATGCCAGTGGGATAGCCTATCATGCCAATTATTTGGCTTATGCCGAGCGGGCACGTAGTGAATGGTTTAATTCCGAAGGATTACCTATTACCGATTTGTTACCGCGGGGTGATTCGTTTGTGGTATGCCACGCAGATATTACTTATAAACGTCCAGCTCCTTTAAATAGTTTGGTGAAAATTAAAACTGTTATCAAAAAAATCAAGGCTGCCAGTTGTATCAGTGAGCAAACTTTTTGGATTGGCGATCAACATATCGCAACGGTTGTTTTGGAGGCAGTTTGTGTTGATACCAATACATTGCGTCCTAAACGGATTCCGCCGGATATCCGTGCTCTTTATGAAAAATATTTAGATAAAGGAACAGAAAATGTCTGAATTAAAAATGGCAGAATGGGCAGATTACACTCATCGTCAATGGGAACCTTTACCCAAGCCGCAGGAAATGGGGCAAAAAACGGCTCAAAATAACTGGAGCCTTCCCGAAGTGGACATCCGTTCACAAGATGTTTCCGACTTGGATTTGTCGCTTTATAATATGCAAGATATCACTTTTGACGATAAAACAAATTGGCCCGATGATTCTGTCAAGTGTCCAAAGGGCTTTACTCAATTAAAAAAAATTGTGGAATATGGAAAAAATCCGGGGCTGGGAATTCGCTCTTTACATGAAAAGGGAATTGATGGCAACGGGCTTTCTATGGCGATTATTGATCAACCCCTTTCCGGGCATATTGAATATTTCGATAATTTGGTCCACTATGAAGCAATCAGCCGCAATGAGCTTTATCAAAAGGGCTCTATGCACGGTTCTGCTGTTGCCAGTATCGCCGTTGGAAAAACATGTGGGGTTGCACCAAAAGCGAAACTTTATTATTTTGCGGCAGATAATTTTGCTTCCACAGATACCGGCAAAATCATTTATGATGAAAAAGGTCAAGCTGTTTTGACTGCCTTTTATTATGCCAAGGCTTTAAAACGTATCATAGAGATAAATGAGCTTTTGCCATCAAAAGAAAAAATACAGGTTATTTCTGTTTCATGGGCTGGGCAAGCAAATGCAAAAGTGTTATATTCCGGGGCTTGGCTGAAGACATTGGAACGTGCTAAAAATGCGGGTATTTTTGTTTTAACCTGCGCCAGTCAAAAAGAGTATGGTTTACGTTTTTCGGGACTTGGAAAACAAGTCCAAAAAGATCCTGAACTTTCTTCTTCCTATACTGATAAAAGTTGGGGGGTTCCCGTGGAAATTGAAAAAAATAAAGACTCAAAAAACTGTCCCCAAAAACACTTTGAAAAAACACTTTTGGTTCCGATGGACCACCGTACTGTTGCTTCTCCGACGGGAAACGAAGAATATGTTCATTATTTTAAGGGTGGACTGAGTTGGGCAACGCCGTGGTTGGCAGCTGCATTTGTTTTGGCGCGTCAGGTAGATTTTAATCTGACTCCAGAGGATTTTTGGAAAACAGCAATTCAAACAGGTGTTTTGAATGAAAGAGCAGGGGGTGTTATCATTCAACCTCAAAAATTGATTGAAACTTTACAAAAAGAAAAAGAGGACCTTTTTTTGAAAAACACACTGCAAAAGGGCAGTGATAAAATGATTCAAGGTTTAATGAAAGGAACGCAAAATGCAAAATGAAGTTGTTCATAAATCTATTTCTATGATGGGAATGTTTCAGGATTCCGATTTGTTTATGAAGTTATTGATGTTGGCGTTGTTGTTTGCCAGCGTATGGTGTTGGGCCATTATTATTGATAAAGTGGTTGTTTTGCGTCGGACACGTGAAAAGATGAAGGCGTTTGAGGAAAAATTTTGGCATGCTTCCTCTTTGGCCGAATGTTATAAGGAGATGCCCAAAAAGCCCAAAGATCCACTTTCTTTGGTCTTTGTCAATGCCTATCAGGAATGGTTGCATTTACAATCCAATAAATCCAAAAATCTGTCCATCAAAATGGAAGAACGTTTAAGTAAAGTGATGCAAATTACCATTGATAAACAAGTGGAAAAATTGGAAACAAAGATGGTGTTTTTGGCCAGCACTGGTTCTGTTGCCCCCTTATTGGGATTATTTGGAACGGTATGGGGAATTATGAATTCTTTTAATGCGATCGGAGCGATGCAAAGTGCTAATATTGCGGCCGTTGCCCCGGGGGTCGCTGAAGCGCTTTTAACCACGGCAGTGGGATTGATTGCCGCGATTCCTGCTGTTTTGGGTTATAATAAAATTACCAATGATATCAACAGAATAGCAGCCAGAACAGAAACCTTTTCGGATGAATTGGCAACGGTCCTTGCTTCCAATCAGGGGGCTGAATGATGCGTAAACGTCGTTCAAATCAAATCAAAGCCGAGGTCAATCTGACGCCGTTGATTGATATTATGACTTCGTTATTGGCGATTTTTATGATTACAGCTCCTTTAATGACAACGGGGATCCCCTTGAATTTACCGAAAGGAGACGGCAAAACGATTTCCAGTCCCGAAAAGACCTTGGATATCAGTATTGATGCCAAAGGGAATATTTTTGTTGGGGAACAAAAAATTAAACAGAAAGAGTTGGTTAAAAAAATTACGGCTATTGTGCAAGAAAATCCCAAAATTCAAATGATGATTTCCGGGGATAGAAAGGCCGATTACGGAAATGTGATTGAAGTAATGGCACTTTTACGCAATGCCGGTTTTACTCAGGTGGGCTTAAAAACAGACGCGGCAGTTATGAAAGAAAAGGGATAATTTTGAATAAATCTTTTCTCTGGTCATTATTAGGGCATATTTTTATCATCACCTTGATGGTGCTGGATTTAAGTTTCGGTTTTCAAAAAAAGGAACAGACACCTCCGGTTATTATGATGATTGATTTGACAAAAGTAAAGATTTCCGACAAAACTAATTTGCCCCAAAAGGCGATTGTTCAAAAGAAAAAAACTACCCCAAAATCCGTTTCAAAAAAGCAGACAGAGAAAGTTGTGCCCCACAAAGCACCCCAAAAGCCCGTTCAAAAAACGGCCCCTAAGCCTATTGTGAAACCAAAAGAAACTTCGCTGAAAGAAGCAGCTCGCGTTAAAACATCAACGCCGGTTAAGCAAGAAAAAAAGCCAGAATCAGTCCAAAAACAAAAGGCTAATACGGATTTGCAAAACTTATTGGCCAGTGTGGAAAAAGTGCGTAAAGCTCCAGTTGTCAAAGAAGTCTCTGAAATTCAGGCGGAAAATGAGGGAATAGAAACTGGAACAGAAGGACGGATTGATCAGATTTTGACAATTTCTGAAAGGGATTTTTTGGCTTCGGAACTTCAAAAATGTTGGAATGTAAACGCTGGTGTGGAACGCGCTGATGAAATTGTGGTAGAAATAAAGGCTTGGATGAATAAAGATGGTTCTGTCAGAGATGTAAAAATTATGAATAATATGCCTATTTCTTCCTTTAAAACTGTCGCAGAAAGTGCCAAACGGGCTGTTTATGTTTGCCATAACAAAGGAGTAGATTCACCTTTCAGAATTTTGGCCGAAAAATACAGCGATCATTATGGAGATTGGAAAGAAATTTCCTTCAGATTTAATCCGTTATTGGGAATTCAATGAGCCTCCAAAACCTCTTGAATTTTGACCAATAAATCAGTCAACACAAAAGGCTTGGAAATAAACGAAAAGGGTAATTTTGTTTCGCCAGTATGGCGTTCAAACTGATTTGAATAGCCTGACATCAAAATGGCTTTTAAATAAGGATTTGTTTTTAAAGCTTGTTCAATCAATTGTTCGCCATTCATCCCCGGCATCACCATATCCGTGATAAGTAATTTTGCCTCCGGTAAAGTTTTAACCGCCGAAAGCGCTTCATTGGCATTTGTGCATTCAATGACTTCAAAGCCTTTCATTTTCAAAACACGACCGACCAGCAAGCGAATACCGTCTTCGTCATCTGCCAAGATAATGGTTCCTGATTGTGAAGGCAAGAAAATATTGGGGATTGTATTTGTTTTGGGGGCCTGTTGAACGTTTGGTTCCGGCTCAAAACGAGGCAGGTAAATGCTGAAAGTAGTTCCCACATTTTGTTCACTATCCACATAAATAAAACCGCCGGCACTGTGGATAATACCGTAAACCGTGGATAGTCCCAGGCCTGTTCCCGATTCAGCCGTTTTTTCCTTTGTTGTATAAAAGGGTTCAAAGATATGGGGTAAATTTTCTGCGGCAATTCCAATCCCTGAATCATGTGCTGTTATTTTGATATAATCACCGACGGGGAGGGTTTCTGTTCCCAAAAAGCGTGCCTTTTTAATTTTTTCTCTGGTAATTGAAATATGAAAAATTCCCCCTTTAGACATAGCATCTTTCGCATTGACAGCCAAATTCAAAAAGATTTGTGTGAGTTGGTTGGGGTCCAAACGAATGCAACCCAAATGACGTTTCATTTCTAAATCCAAAGAACAAACAGGGGCTAAACTTCTTTGAATCAAAGGGGTTAAATCAACAAAAGAATCATGGACGGAAATCAGGCGTGTTCGTGTGGGTGTTTTGCGGGAAAAAGTCAGCAATCGTCCCACCAAACCGGCAGCCTTTTTGGCATTTCCTTTAATTTGCATCAGGTCAGAAAAAGACTCATCGCCCATCGGATGACGTTGTAATAACAAATCTGTAAAACCAATAATGGCGGTCAAAATGTTATTAAAATCGTGTGCAATGCCCCCTGTCAACTGTCCCAGCGCCTGCATTTTTTGATCTTGAGCCACTTGCATTTCCAACTTTTTACGAGGGGTAATGTCAAATAAAGAACAAGTGATCAATTCTTTTTGCTTGCCAAAGAAAGCGTGGAAAGTTTTATTTTGTGTAAAATCGTCCAGATTTAACCTTAATTCAACAGGTTTTCCATCAAAAAGATTATTTGAAATTTTTTCCCAAAGATTTTTTAAGTTTTTTTGGGCCGAGCTTTCCCATAAATCATCAAAGAAATAATTGCATAAGTTTTTGAGTTCTTTATCTAAAATAACACAAGCAGATGTATTTCCTCCCACGATAGAGTGAGTTTTGGGATCCAATAATAACATCGGGACAGGGGAAGCATACGCATCTTGAGCTTCATAAAGCATCTGTTTTTGGCTGCCCAGAATCAGTTCTTCCGCTGCGGCATTTAGTTTTTTTTCTGACCATCCAAGTGTATTTTTTAAAATTTGTTCTTTTTTCTTGCCGATAATCAAAGGTAAATCCAAATTCACTTCGTTCATAAAAGCAGGATTTACATAGAGCAGAGTATGATCCTTATCCGTCAAATAAAGTGGGGTTTCCAACCCACGTACCGTTTCGGCCAAAACATCCAGTTGAGATTCCAATTCCTGATAAGACTTTTGAGGTAATGTTTTGTCTGTCACAGCAATTAAAATCGCCTTTACTAAAGGAACTAACTGAACAGATAAAATATTTTTGCCATTTTCAAAAGTGGAAAAAAATGGTAAGTGGTGTTGATAAGCTTCCAATAAATCCGATTGAAGCTGTTTCGGATTATATTCACTTAGAAAGGCAAAAGGGTCCTCTTGCAAACCAAAATATAAAGTTCCTTTGGCATTGGTGTATAAGACTTTATTGTCATACGTGCGCACCTGACAAGCACGTGGATCTGCTTGTAAAATTTGTTGGTATAAATGTTTTCGGGGTCCGTTAAACATAAAAGCCATTATAGCATTTTTTTTATAAAAATCCACCTCTTTTTTAATGTTTATAAAAAAAGTGCTTGCAAAAGGAAATTTTCTTGTTTATACTTGTTCTTACAATCAAGGGAAAAGGAGAAAAAATGGGAGAAAAGTCTGTTCTGTTTATTGCCAGTGAAATGACGCCTTTTGTCAAGACAGGAGGATTAGGGGATGTTGTGGGGGCGCTTCCTAAATCCTTGGCAAAAATGGGGGTAGATGTTAAAGTTATTATTCCTCTTTATTCGTGTATTGACTATCAAAAATTCGGCCTTCAAAAAGTAACCGAGGGTAATTGTGTCAATATGGGGAATTGCCAAGAATTTTTCTCGGTTCATCGGTCAAAATATGTTCCCAATGTAGAAACTTAT
Organism: Alphaproteobacteria bacterium; assembly: GCA_051885475.1. GTDB lineage: Bacteria > Pseudomonadota > Alphaproteobacteria > CAAHEQ01 > UBA3637 > UBA3637. The sequence goes on from JBJEXE010000016.1 coordinate 16,019, forward strand.
TTCATTGAGTTTAATAAGTATTTTGATAGAAATGGTGTCTATGATGATCGTCTGACGCGTGTGGGGTATCAAGATAACGGCTATCGCTATGCGTTTTTTGGACGTGCGGCTCTTCAAGCGGCCAAAGATTTGGGAATTCGTGCCAAAGTTTTGCATTTACATGATTGGCAAACAGGTTTGATTCCTTATTACATAAAGACTTCCCAAGATCCCTTCTTTAGGGGGGTAAAAACACTTTTGACAATTCATAATTTACCATATCAAGGGCGTTTTGGGGCAGATGTTGTGCCTTATGCTGGAATTGGTTGGAATGCTTTTAATGCGGGAGCTTTTGAAGATTATGGCTGTATCAACTTTTTAAAAGGAGGAATTCGTTTTGCAGATAAGCTCAATACCGTTTCTCCAAACTATGCCCGTGAAATTTTAACGCCGGAATTCGGAGCAGGATTGGATTGGTTGTTGCGTGAACGTCAAACTGATTTAACCGGCATTTTGAACGGCATTGATACGGAACTTTGGAATCCCAAAAAGGATTTAATTATTCCTGAAAAATATTCTTATAAAACTGCTCAAAAAAAAGAAGAAAATAAAAAATATCTTGTTCAAAAATTTGGCTTGGAAAGCACGGATAAGCCTTTGATTTCTATGTGTGTTCGCCTTTCTGAACAAAAAGGAATAAAGATGTTAGCCGAATGTATTGAGCCTGTTTTACATAATATGGAAACGCAATTTGTGATTATGGGGCAGGGGGAAAAATGGGCGAACGAATACTTTGGTTCGTTACCACACAAATACCCCGGAAAAATTGCTGTGGATATTGGCTACAACGCTGAAAAAGAACACTTGATGTGTTCAGGGGCTGATTTTGCTTTGGTTCCTTCTTTATATGAACCCTGCGGTTTGACTCAAATGGTCAGTCAGACCTATGGGGCGTTGCCGATTGTGCGTTCAACCGGCGGGCTGGAAGATACCGTTTTGAACTATAACGAATATTATGGGGTTGGAACGGGTTTCAAATTTAATGATGTATCAGCCAGCGCTCTTTATAATACGATTGGTTGGGCAAATGCGACGTATTATGATCGTCCGGAACATATTGTTCGGATGCGTGAAATGGCGATGCAAAAGAATTATTCGTGGAAAGAATCTTGTAAAGATTATCAAAATTTATATCAACAAATGTCAGGAGAGTTTTTATGCAAAAAATCAACGTAGCAATTATCGGTTGGGGAAATGTGGGGCGCGGGTGCAAACGTGCTTTGTCTGAAACAAAAGATATGCGATTGGTGGGGGTCGTGCGTCGCCCTGTTTCGCTTTATAAAAACAAAGAAGAACTGCAAGACACGAACGTCGTTTCCGATATCAATGAGTTAAAGGATAAACCGGATGTTGCATTGCTGTGTGTTCCTTCCCGTGAAGTGCCGGATAAAATAAAAGAGCTTCACGAACTGGGAATTTCAACCGTGGATAGTTATGATGAACATTCCGAAATTTATAAATTGCGTCAAGAGGCTGATATTTCAGCCAAAGTGAATAAATGTGTTTCAGTTCTTTCTGCAGGTTGGGATCCGGGGACTGATTCGGTTGTTCGTGCTTTAATGAAAATGGTGTCCATCACAGGCCATACGACGACCACTTTTGGTGGTGAAGAAGGAGGGCGCAGTATGGGGCATACGGTTGCTGTGAAGGCAATTCCCGGCGTTTTGGATGCCGTTTCACTTACTTTGGCCAATGGTCGTGGTAAGCATAAACGTCGTGTTTATGTGCTGGCTGATACGAATGCGAATACCAGTCAATTGGAAAAAGCAATCAAGCAAGATCCCTATTTTATTGATGATCCGACAGAAGTCATTTTTGTAAAAGATATCAATAAATACAATACCTTGCATCATGAAGGGGAAGTGGAACGGACGGCGCAGGAAGTCGCCCAAAAATACCATGTATCCGGCACAAATCCGGAATTTACGGGGAATGTGATGGTTTCGGCAGCCCGCGGTGTT
>JBJEXE010000017.1:0-17683 GCA_051885475.1 Alphaproteobacteria bacterium
ATTATCCAACAACTGGGCAGCATATTCAAAGCCTGCTTTCGGATTCAAGGCCGGCTCCGGTAAAACATCAGCGCTCAACGTCGGCACAATCTCTTTTACCAACAAAATATCCGGTGTCAACGGCATAGCGGTATAGCCTTGATTTTGCCCAAAAACAACCAACCCGACACGTTCTTTACGAAGAGCGTTTAATAAATCATACAGTTTGGCTTGCCCTTGCAACAGGGCTTTTCCCTCTAAAGATAAATCAAAAACGATGACAGTGTTAGGGGCACTTTCCACCGCTGGGGTAGGCAGTTTATAAAGGCTGGGGCCAGCCAATGCAAAACATCCTATTCCCCACAGTGCGATGATTTGCCAAGACAGTCGTTTTTTGAATTTCCCGTTTCCTGATTTAACCAATAAGGCTGCAAGCAAACTCTTATCAATAAACTTGGTCCACGGCGTTTGTGCTTGTCTCAACCGATGAACCCCTTTTATCAAAAAAGGCAGAATCAATAAAAGAAAAGCCCAAGGACGTAAAAAAATCATACACGCCTCCTTATTGCCATTAAAAAGAAAAGCATGCCCATCAACAAAGGCACATAAAATAATTCCTTTCTGGGCTTTATAAAATGCGCAGCTTGTTCCACTGGTTCCAACTGATTGATAAGCGCGTAAATTTCGGCCAAATCTTTTGTGGTTTTGGCTCTGAAATACTTTCCTCCCGTTTCGTCGGCAATTTTTTTCAAAGTTTCCTCATCTAAATCCAAAGACGGATTGACTTCAATTATTCCAAAAAAATCCTGAACCATTTTGGCGCTGGATCCGATGCCAACAGTGTAAACTTTCACGCCTTGATTTTGCGCTAATTTCAATCCTTCATCTACGGTAACGGAGCCTGCATTGGCATACCCGTCTGACATTAAAATAACGATGCGACTTTCGGCGGGAACCGAGGCGCTGTTTTGTGTGGCCAACGCCAAAGCTTCACCGATGGCTGTTTGTGTGCCGGCAATCCCAATGCCAATTTCACTGTTCAGTTCGCGCAAAGTTTTAATGTCGGGGGAAAGTGGTGCATAAATATAGGCTTCTGAACCAAAAATGACCAGCCCGATATTATCGCCATTGCGTGTGGTAATAAAGCTATCTGTCAGGGCTTTTAACATATCCAAACGTGTGACGGGCAGCCCCTTTAAATCAAAATCTTCTTCGCCCATGGAACCGGATACATCTAAAGCCAACATAATGTTTCGGGCATTATTTTGAACGGGAATAGGGTCCCCCAACCAAACGGGACGCATTGCGGCAATCACCAAACACAGCCAAGCTAACAGAGCCCATAATGGATTTTTGGAAAAAGACCCGCTTTTGGGGGCGGAAATTTTTTTCAATCGGTTAAAAAAAGGCACTTTAATGGCACCGCTTGTTTCAGATATCTCTGGGGCAGGTTTTGCCACTTTCCTGATAATCCAAGGTAAAGGAAATAAAAGAACAATAAAAGGACTTAAAAACGAAAACATATTTTCAATATAAAATCTTTTTATGTAAAAAGCAATACAGAAAATCTTCCTTAAAAAGAATGTTTTTTAAAAAAGCAAATTCAAAGCCTATAAAAAAACCGCCCGAAATAGGGCGGCTTTTGGAATCATTTTTCATCAGAAAGTCATCTTGATTCGGCCGGAAATACCATACATTCCCATGGGGTCTTTATCCCAAGAAACGGCACTTCCTTCAATTCCAACAACCAAATTTTGATACGGATAAAAATCTAATGCCAAATTCCATTCAGGCTTTTGATGTTCCACTTTGTTGATATAAGGATGAATAGCAAAATACTTGCTGGGTTGAATATAAATCCCCGGTTGTAAAGCATACGCATCATCAGCCAATTCTTTTTTGGTATCCACCGCAAAGGTATAACCGGCTTGCAAATAAGGTGTCACATACTTTGTAATTTGTCCGCCCATAATGGCATAGGGTGTCACTAACTTGTAATCTTCGGAATCTTTACAGGCGCCTTGTTTATACCCGGCTTTACCCCATGTGGCGTCCACCCCGACAATCAAATCAAAATTGCAGGTATCAACGGCGTGGGCCTGTAATCCGATGGTTGCATCATAGGAATAATTATGCACAACCGGATCAGGATTTGCTCCATTATTGACTAAATACCAAGTGCTCTTTTTGGGCCGATTGGCTTGATAACCGGCTTGTAATTTGACCGACAACCAATCTGTAATCCCATACATGACCTGTTCAGCCACATGCCATTGATTGAAACGATAGCGGCCGGCATAATCATGTTCCCCAGTTACGGTATTGTATCCCAAATAGGTTAAATCTTTGGGTTGAACGAAATAACCGGCGACAGTATCGGAACTAAACTGTCCTTTTTTCAACACAAACAACGGGTTAGCGATCGCATATTTATGATTATCAAATACGCAAGATTTCGGTTTTTGAATGGGGGCAGGGGCGACTACAGGTGCCACAGGTGCTCCACACGTTGTGCACGGTTTATTGCAGTTTCCCGATGGGCACGGGACAGGCGCCATCACGGGCTCTGCTCCCCCCATAACACGATTGACAGTTGTTGTTGTTTGACAATTTTTGCACGTGGGAACATTATAACGTACCACGGTTTGTTTTTGATAAACGGCAGGGGCAGTTTGAACGCCCGCATATGCTTGATCAGCCGGAAGCTGTTGCACCCGAACGGGTTCTGCAAAAGCGCCCAATGAAATCAGACTGATGGTGGAAGCAAGTAAAAATTTGTTCATTTTTTCTCCTTTTTGATGAAACGACCTTTATTATACCACAGTTTTTTTATTTTGCAAGATATTATCTTCCTTTGCCGCGAAAAGCACGTCCAAAATCTCTTAAGGCATGAACGCCGTCAGTTGCCTGTTGAATGGTTCCGCGTAAATTGCCGGTTGTTCTTTCCACGGCGCGACTGACATCTTCCCAAGATTCCGCTGTATCCACTTTCATCCGTTGTTCTTCATAGTTGATGCTTCGTTTAGCTTGGGCTGTTCTGGCCATATTGCCGGCGATAGCGGCCTGATTGGCCGACCCTTGAACATCTAAACCACTGATGACATTTCTTTGCCAGCGGCCTTGGACGGTTGCATTAAAGGAACCATTATCCATTGGCTGATTGATATTGGCCATACTTTGATCAACGGATTGTTGTAATCGGGGCAATAAAGACTTACCGGAAGCTGTCTGTGTCGCTGAAAGCGTATATCCTTGCCTTTGTTGCGTCACTGTCACACGTTGTTCCATCGCTTGAGTGGGTTTATCACCGGCTTCGGGTCCGTTATTGGAATTCATCTGTTTTGCGCCGAACCAGCCTCCGGCCACCAAAGCTGTTCCCAAAACAGCGCGTTTCCACCAATTTGGTTTTGGAGGAGCCGGTGCTTTTGAAACGGGTGCTTTTGAAGCCGTTTTTTGAGAAGCAGGGGCCCTTTGTGCGGCTGCTTTTTCGCGTCCCATCCGCTCTTGTTCGGCCATAACAGATACTTTTTTATCTTCTAACTCATAAATCATCTTGCGATATTCTTCATGTGTATCCGGAAATTTGGCCCAACCTATAGAGGTTCTATCCCATTTGGAGATGGTTTGTTGGTATTCCTGTTGATCTTCCTTGATTTTTTTGATTAAGGCATTTAAAGAGTCCATATACCGCTTAAAAGAGTCGGCAGAAACAAACTTCCCTACTGCATTTCTTTGAGTTTCTGCTTCCTTTTGAGCCCACGCGTTTAATTGCTTGACTGTTCCCAGCACCAAAGCGGATAATTCCTTATAGTCTTTTTCCTGAATCCTATCTTTTGCTTTCATTTGTTTTCTCCTTTTGTGCAATCTATGCTTCCAGTTTAGCACGTTTTTCTATATTGTCAATTCTTTTTTTTGTGAAAAAACAGGATTCTTTTGATTTTGGGATGTCTGTGGCTGGCGGGATCTATATCAATACCCACTTCGGTTACTTGTCCTTCTTCAATGCTGTGGACCACCAATTCCACCGAATCCAAAATCAGCCTGTCCCCGATTTCAATATCCGAAAATTCTTTGGCAAAAAGCTCGGCAATGGTAAAGGAACGAATGCCCCTGTTGACTTTAATGCCATAGATTTTTTCCAATTCTTCAAAGGTTGTTTCAGGGGCAATCGGAAAGTCCCCAAAATCATTTTTATCTTCCGGATTGATGCGTCCGAATAATTTATCCAAAACAGGCCTTTGTGATTCCGAAGAAATAAAGATATAAACTTTATCACCGGATTTCAGTTGTTTTAAGCCGGTGCCCATTGGATAAGAAATGCCGTTTCTGATGACTAAAATCGGCTTAGCCCAGCGGGGAATTTTTTCGCCCTGAATAATGGGGGTTTGTTCATCCAAACAATACATGACCAACGATGTATCGCTTAAGCCCGGTAAATCAATTTCCGTTTTTTGAGGGGCAGATTGCAACTGGGGCAAAGTTACCCCGCAAATTTTTCCTGCCCAAGGAATGGCAAAGCCTTGGATCGCCAAACTAATCAAGACCATCACGAAAATAATGTTAAAGAAATCTTCGGCCAAAGGGATGCCCAAAACCATCGGCATCAGGGCCAATAAAACGGAGGTTGCCCCTCTTAAACCCACAAACGAAATAAATACTTTATCCATAAAGGAATATTCCTTAAAAAATCCCAACACAGCGAAAATCATTGCAGGTCTTGCAAAGAACATCAAAATAATGGCAATTAAAAACGCCAAAGGCCATACCTTTTCCAAGCCGCTGAAAGTGACGAACATGCCCAAACAGGTAAAGATACTGATTTGGCTCAGCCACGTAATCGTTTGTTGAAATTTGGAAATTTGGGTATAGGCTTGAATGCGACTGTTGCCGACTAAAATACCAGCTACATAAACAGCCAAGAACCCGCTGCCGCCCAAGATATTGGCAACGGCGAATCCGAACAAAACTAAGCCCAACACAAAAATGGGATAAAGCGCTGTTTCCAAAGAAATTTTATTGACCAAGTATTTGATTAAATAAAAAAGGCCCCACCCGATTAAACCACCGATACAGGCTTGTTGCAACAGACTGGGAATCAAAAATTCATACGAAGCCGGTGTGCCGGCTATTTTTTGTTCAATCAGGAAAATAAAAGCTGTTGTCAAAAAAATCGCCATCGGATCATTGGAGCCTGATTCAATTTCCAAAGTGGATTTGATTTTTTCGCGCAAATGCAACCCTTTTGACCTTAATAAAAAGAAGACTGCGGCAGAATCTGTGGAACTAATGATAGAGACCAATAACAAACTGGATAACCAATCAATATCCAAAATCCAATGGACAAAAGGGGCCAATAATAAAGCGGTCAAAACGACCCCGCCGGTGGCTAATAAAATAGCAGGTTTGGCGTTTTGCTTATAGCTTTTGATGGGGGTTTGAAAACCGCTGTCAAATAAAATCATAGCCAAAGCGATGGACCCCACAAAAAACAAAATCCGCGGATGTTGTAATGTCTGCACAATTTCCAAGTTGCCGGCCCCCGTTATAAGCCCGATACACAAAAAGATTAAAATCAACGGAATGCCGATACGTCCGGACAATAAACTGGTCAAAATACTGACGCACAATAAAATTGAAAAAAGTAAAATCGGTAAGTTGATGAAGTCCATTTAATTTGTCTCCGCTATTTCATACCTTTTTTTAAGTCCGGCCAATTTATGGCTGACAGTTGCAATATCCCGCGCTGATTTTTCCAATCGGCCATACATACGTCCGATTTCACTGTTTAAATAAGCTGTTTCAATATTCTTGCACACTTGGCGCACAACACTTCTGTCTTTGCTTTTTAATTCTTTTTTCATTTGGTTCAGGACTTCAGCTGTTGTCGTTGTTGGGTTTTCTTGGCGTTTTTCAATGACATAGGGTAAATCATACACTATTCCTTCCAATATTTCCTGCATTTTATCATTGGATAATTTTTTTTGACAGCGCTTATCAATCATATCAAAGGCAACGCTTGCTTCAAAGACATCGTCCACCACAATAAAGGGGAAGAAATCCGCGAAGCCTTTTAAATGAATTTCCTTTAGGTATTCCAAAATATGATGGAAAAAACCTTGCACATTAAACATAACGAAGGGTTTGATGGGAATCAACCCGTCTTGCATGGCGACGCAATCAAAGGCTAATTCATCCAAAGTACCGGCGCCACCGGGCGCAAACAAAATGAATTCAGCCTTTAACAATTCTCTTTTTCTTTCTTCCAAGGTGTGGGCTACCACAATTTCGGAAATTTGTTCCAATTCTTTTTCGGTATCATAGCGCTTTAAATAATCATCCGTTGTGACACCTTTAATCGGCTTTCTGCTTTTATCAGACCAGCTATCCTGCACGCCTTTGGCCACGGCTCCCATGATGCCGCGACTGGATAAGCCAAAGGACAGCTGATAATTCTGCCTGCCGATTTCCCTTCCCAGCTGATATACTTCTTTTTCATAGATGGGATTTTTCCCCAATCTGGAACCGCCGGCAACGAAAACGTGCTTTTGGGGCTTGTTGTTTTGAACGGCTTTCTTTTTTGTTTTTTGTGTTCTCATGGACATCTCCCTTTTTTGACTCTTTTTTTACATTTAAAACAATTTTTTAAAAAAATGCTAGATATTTTTTTTTAAAAGTGCTAAAGTCGCTCCTGTTTGATACATAAAAAAGGAGAAAAAATGTTAAAAAAAATCTTTTGGGGAATCGTTATTATTTTATTGATTGTGGCCGGCTATTACGCTTGGCGTGTCACGCGTCCGCAAATAGTGGTTCAGGCACAAATTCCGGTGGTGGATGCCGTTCGTTTGGGGAAAACGGAAATTTATCCAGAGGCCAGTTTTGTCGCCAAAATTGAAAGTCAGGATAAAGTGGCCTTGCGTGCCCGTGTTTCCGGTTTTTTGCAGGAACGTCTTTTCCAAGAAGGGGATATTGTTAAAAAGGATCAACCCCTCTTTATTATTGAACAAGTAAACTATGAATCTTCTGTTAAATCTGCCGAAGCAAATTATGCAAAGGCAGTGGCTGCGGCTAAAAATGCGACCAGTCAATATGACCGCACCAAAAAACTGTATCAAACCAAAGACGTCAGCAAAGCCAAATTGGATGAAGTGGAAGCCGCCTATGATTCAGCAAAAGCCACGGTCAATCAAATGCAGGCTTTGTTGGATGTGGCTAAACAAGATTTAGAGTATACCGTCATTCGGGCCCCGATGGATGGAAAAGTGGGGGAATCTGCTTTTTCTGTGGGTGAATTGATTGGCCCGTCTTCGGGTGTTTTGGCTCAAGTTGTTAAAATTGATCCGATTGACGCTGTTTTTTCCGTCAGTGAAAACCAGTTGATGCAACTGCGCCATCAATTCCCTGATACAGAAGAAGTGGAAGCACACTTTTTCTTTTCCGATGAACGTGAATATCCTGTGATTGGTAAGGTAGACTTTGTGGACGTTGTTTTGGATGAACAGATGAATACCCTTAAAATGAAGGCCGATTTTGCTAACCCCGAAGGAAAACTGATTTCGGGACAATACGGGCGCATTTTATTAAAGGGAACGAAATCCACGAACGTTTTAACAATTCCGCAACGCGCTGTTCAACACGATAAATCAGCTGCTTTTGTGTATGTGGTAACGGCTGATAATAAGATTGAAAAACGCACCATTACCACGGGGATGGATTTGCCCGGCTTTTTGTATGAAGTTGTTTCGGGCTTAAAAGCAGGGGAAGTCGTTGTGACGGACGGGTTCCAAAAAATTGCACCGAATGCATCGGTGAAGGCCAATTTAGCTGATTAAGGGGGAATAAAATGATTGCAGATGCGTTTATTAAACGACCACGTTTAGCGTCGGTTATTTCTATCGTTATTGTGATGGCAGGATTGTTGATTCTGTCATCTATTCCGGTGGAACAGTATCCGAATATTACCCCGCCGTCTGTGGAAGTCAGTGCCAGCTATCCGGGTGCCAGCTCCGACGTGGTTGAATCCACCGTTGCTCAGCAAATAGAAGCAGCCGTGAACGGTGTGGAAAATATGATTTATATGAGCTCATCCAGCTCGGATGATGGTTCTTATCATTTGACTGTCACCTTTGAAATCGGAACAGATTCCAATATGAATGCGGTCAACGTGCAAAACCGTTTGAAACAAGTGGAAGCCCTGCTTCCTGAAGAAGTGCAACGTCAAGGCGTCATTGTCCAAGCACGTATGCCTTCAATGCTGCAAGTACTTTCATTGGTGTCTGATGATCCGAAACATGATGGTGAATTCCTCACAAACTATGCGCTTTTAAATGTGAAGGATGAATTGGCGCGGACGAATGGGGTCGGGGAAGTTTACGTCTTTTCTTCACTCAATTACAGTATGCGTATTTGGCTGAACAATGATAAGCTCAAAAGTTTGAAACTTTCCACGAATGAAGTTTTGGCGGCTATTCGTAATCAAAACATTCAAGCACCTTTGGGGCGTATTGGGGTGATGCCTTCCACAGATGACCAACAATTTCAATTTTCTTTAACAACGACGGGACGTTTGTCCACGGCTGAAGAATTTGGTGATATCGTGATTCGGGCCAATAAGGACGGCTCCTATTTGCTTTTAAAGGATATTGCCCGTATTGAATTGGGACCGGAATCTCAAGAAGTGCGTGGTTATTATGATGGTAAACCTTCTGCCGGTATGGCGATTTATCAATCTCCTGGGTCCAATGCGGTCAGCGTGGCGACGGAACTTTCCAAAACCATCAAACGTTTGGAAACGCGTATGCCCAAGGGAATGCATATGGTTGCCCTTTATGATAGTGCTGAGTTTGTCCAACTGTCATTGGATGAAATTTATCAGACGATTTTTGAAGCCTTTGTTTTGATTGTGCTGATTACGTTTGTTTTCTTGGGAACCATGCGTGCCACTTTGATTCCGACTTTGGCAATTCCTGTTTCTTTAATTGGGGCCTTTATCGGGATGAGTATTTTTGGCGTCACGGCGAATACCATTTCACTTTTAGCATTGGTTTTGGCCATTGGTATTGTGGTGGACGATGCGATTGTGGTGGTGGAAGACGTTGAAACGATGATGAGTCAGAACCCTGATCTCACACCGCAACAGGCTGTGAAAAAGTCTATGGACCGTATTACAGGGCCGATTATTGCCATTACGTTGGTGTTGTTGGCTGTGTTTGTGCCAGTGGCCTTTACGCCGGGGATTTCGGGGATTTTGTATCGCCAATTTGCTATTGCTATTTCGGCAGCTATGGTGATTTCCGGCTTGAATTCATTGACGTTAAGTCCGGCTGTGGCAACTATCATTATGCGTCCGAATCAAAAGCCTTGGGCTCCTGTCCAAAAGCTGATGAGCCTGATTGACTATGCCCGTAATATCTATTCGGCGACGGTGGGGAAACTGATACCGTTTTCCAAGGGGATTTTACTGATTATTGCTCTGTTTGGCTTTGGGGCTTGGATTTTATTTAAAACAACACCATCTGGCTTTTTGCCTGCTGAAGACCAAGGAGCCTTTATGATGGACGTCCAATTGCCTTCGGGGGCCAGTTGGAATCGGACCTATGATGTGGCAAAAGAAATTGAAAGCCGCCTGAAAAAAGGTATTCCGGAAATTTCCAACACCATGGCGATTGTCGGTTACAGTATGTTGAACGGTGGCCTTTCGTCCAATAACTCTTTCTTTGTGGTGAAATTAAAGCCTTACAAAGACCGTCAAAAGGCCTCACAGGAAGTGAATGCCATTATCGCCAAAGTGTCGGCCTTGACGGCGGACATCAAGGAAGCCCGTATTATTCCGTTTAACTTGCCGGCTGTGATGGGTGTGTCATTGTCATCGGACTTTGAATATATGCTGCAAAGTACGGAAGGGGCCACCCCTGAGGAACTTTTGCAAACGGCTTACGGAGTGATTGGGCGCGCCAACAAAGACCCGCGTTTGTCCCGTGTTTATACTCTTTATACCACCGATTCACCGCGTGTGAGTTTGGAAGTGGACCGTAAAAAGGCTTTTGCACTGGGGATTCAAACCTCTGATATTTTTGCCACGATGCAAACAATTTTGGGGGGTACCTATGTAAACGACTTTAACCTTTACGGCCGGACATGGAAAGTGGAGGTTCAAGGGGACATTATGGAACGGCGCACCTTGGATGATATTTTCAAAATCAATATCAAAAATAACCGAGGTGAGATGGTGCCATTGCGTTCTTTGGTGACGGTCAAGCGGACAGTGGGGGCTCAAAGCATCCAACGGTATAACAACTACCGCGCGATTAAAATCCAAGGCTCTCCTGCTGCTGGTATGGGCTCAGGGACGGCCATGCAGGCGATGGAAGATTTGTCCAAAGAATTGCCCGCTGGCTATCAATACGCTTGGACGGGGATGAGCTATCAGGAACAAGAAGCTTCCGGTCAAACGATGATGATTTTCGGTATGGCGTTTTTGTTTGCTTACCTGTTTTTGGTGGGGCTTTATGAAAGCTGGGTGATTCCTGTACCGGTGATGCTGTCCATTGTGATTGGTATTCTGGGGGCCATTGGGTTGATTTGGATGCGTGGCATAACGGATGACCTTTACGCGCAAGCCGGAATTATCGTGTTGATTGCCTTGGCGGCCAAGAACGCTATTTTGTTGGTGGAATTTTCCAAAGACCAGCATGCAGCAGGCGTTCCGGTTCGGGAGGCAGCCAAGAACGCAGCGCACATGCGCTTCCGTGCGATTATGATGACGGCGTTTTCCTCTTTGATGGGGTTTGTGCCGTTGGTCTTTGCCACAGGGGCAGGGGCATTGGCCCGTCGGGCAATTGGTTCATCCATCTTTGGTGGATTGGCTGCTGCGTCCTTTGTCGGGATTTTCTTTGTCCCGCTCCTTTATGTCTTCTTCCAAGAATTGATTGACCGATTCTGGAAAAAAGCAAACTAAAAAAACACTCCCCGCCATTTCGCCGGGGAGTTTTTTTATCAAGGAAACTATTTACACACCGCATAGTTAAAATTGCTACGACTTCCATAATGGTTCACAATTTTACTTGTTGGATTAACAACATAGGAACCACGGGCAGAATAATTATCAGCCATCCATAACCAAGCACCAAACACGCTGGATAAATTATTCCAAAACGTCTCTGTACAAGAGGTGTTACCACAGATACAATCTGTTCCCTTGCACAAGTCTGGTTCATAGCCACCGGTAATCCCCAAATCAGCCAAAGAGGCCATACTTTTACCCTGGGCTAAACACCAGTTTCGGGCTGACCAATAACTTATCCTATCTTTAGTTGTTAAAAATATCTTGTCATTATATGTCTTTTTTTCCGGGATTCCTATGGAAGTACAAGTACCTTTGAGGGGGATAAGGCTTCCGGTTTTATCTTGTTCATCAATAGCGCAATATTGGTTTTTCTCGCAATCAAAATTTGTTGCACAGTCGCCTTCAATGGCATTACATGTACCCTCGCCGGTACTTGTTCCTCTGCCTGTTGGATTCCATACCTTTCCATCCGGACATTCACAATAGCCATTCGTGCAGCTGGCTCCACCTTCACAGGTTTTAGTGCATTCACTTCCCTTATCAGCATTGCTAACATCAGTATTTACCTCATTACTCATATCGGTATTAAAGGCGATTTTAGCGCATGTATTATTGATAGCCATTGTGCCATTATCCCCCAAGGCAACTTTCATTTGGGCGCAGATGGCTTTATCTATTTTTCCGCCCCCGTTTTTGGCCAAGGTTAAACTAAAAGTCTTATCCCCAGCTTTATATCCCGATGCCACCCCAAAAACATATCCTGACGGATTGGTAAATTCGGCAATGGAAAGGTCGTCCCCTGTTTTACCGGCCGTGATTTGCATCGCTACAATGGCTGCGCGTTTGCTGGCTTCGTTTAAGAGCTCATTCGCACGGTGCTTGTTTATCGCGGCTGTGTATACCGCCACCCCGCTGACCGATAAAACGCCGATAATCGCCAGCACACCCAGCATTTCAACCATAGAGCGACCAGATTCAGCACACTCTGTCATGCCCGACCTGATCGGGCATCCAGCAGTATTTAAGGCCTTATTTTCCGCTGGATTCCCCATCAATTGGGAAACGACAATTTGCTTTTTTAAATTCTGTTTTTTCATTTTTGGGTTCCTTTCTCCCATAAAAAAATATTCACTGTGATGCATAGTGACTGGAAGTTGAAACCTATCTTCTGTTGATTATAGTGCGGCATATTGACCACTTGTGGCGGCTATTCTGCCGCCTTCCAGCCTCATCTTCACTTTTCGTCTGCCTTACCACTGTGGCATACTCTGAAATAAAATGCAAGATTTTTTTAAAGCGCCGGCCGCAAAGCAGGGGGTAAATTCCAAAATTTTTCGCTGTCCGCCCCTTCTTTGGGAATCGGAACGACAGCTGGATAATAGGCATAAACCATTACCCCTAAAGGATTATCCAAATTTTTGATGCCATTAAAATTGGCACGCAGAAGTATTTTTTTGCGCCTGCGCCCCTTGGACACCATATTTTGTTCTTTGCAGGCAATACATTCGTGTGAATTATCCGAACAATCACATTTTTTTTCCAAATTTTCATCTAATGGCAAATCAAAAGTTTCAATATAGGCGCTCCATAAATCCCCGCGAAGAGGATACAAGGAATAAATATGGACATCCCGCGTGACTCGTTTTTGTTGAATTTCATTCCAAGAAGCGCCAGCTTCGGCATTAAATTTGGGCAACACTTCCTGGCCGGATAAGCGGGCAACATATCCATTTTTCCCCCACCTTTTACGCATTTCATCTGCCGCCCAAATGTATTCATAACGCTCGGTGATATATTGTCTTAAAGCCTTTTCCATCATCAACTGTAAAGCTGGAACACTTCCTTGTCCGAACTCCGAAGGTAATAATAATTTTCTTTCTGGGTCAATGGTATAAATATGGACCCAGTTACGCTGACTGACAGAAATATCTTTATGCTGTGCCATATAAAAGTAAAAACCGGACCAGGCAATGACCATAGCCAAATTGATAATCGTAAAAATGGTTAAAAAACGCGTTAATCGGACATAGCGTCTTTCCGGAAAGGCATCTACTTGTTCTTTTTCCGGATAGGCCCCTAAAATATCCCGATCTTTTTTATCTTTTTCTGGTTTCATTGTTCCCCCATTTTCTTTTATCATAAACTCCTTTTAAAAAAAGTGCAATCCTTTTTTGTACCCCCTTGCAGTTTTTGATGAATTTGTGTTTAATATAATTCCAAAGGAGGTCAAATGAAAAGGTTGATTTTTGTAATAAGTATCTGGGTTTTTCCCCTGATGGCTGCCCCTCTTTCTGTTTTGGAAGAAGCCGCGCAATTGGGCACCATTGCTGGTTTGGCTTCGGCGTGTGGAGCGCGTGAAAAATTGGATAATTACGAATTGATTGCAGCGCGCCTGATTGCGAATAAATCTACTTCCGAAGCCCAAGAAAAAGAAGGCTATCGCCGTTATGCCGAGGAAAAATTGCACGCTATGCAGGAACATAAACGCTCCCCGAAATTGACTTGCGGCGAAATTTTGAATCGCTTTCAAAAAATGCCTTTGTTCAAATCCGTTGTTTATAAGGATGGCTCTTTAAAGTTTTATGACGGCACTTATTATCCCGCCAAAGGAATGTATGTAAAAAAGAATGAGACCTGAAATTTTAAATCCTTTATTTCGTCATATTACTGCTTTACCGGGGGTAGGGGAAAAAACGGCCGAATGGCTTTCTCTTTTGTGTGGTGCTCGGGAATTGGACCTATTGTGGCATTTGCCTTCCTCTGTGCGTCAACGTCCTTGTTATGACGCGGAAACTCCTTTGCCGGATCAGCTGGCTACTTTTCAATTTATCCCTCAAAAATACAATGAACCCGCTTTTAAAAGGCTTCCTTTTCGTGTGATTGGCAGAGCGCCTTTCGGGGAAATGGAACTTGTTTTTTTTCGTTATCATTGGGGTGAAATTGAAAAGCGTTTTCCCTTGAACACAACGCTTTGGGTTTCCGGAAAAGTTCAAAATAAAAATGGTTTGCTCAGCCTGATTCACCCTGATTATGTGCGCCAAAATTTGGCAGAAATCCCCACGCATGAAGTCGTCTATCCTTTAAGGACAGGGGCACAAAATATGGTTTTAATGAAAGCCATTCAAAAAGCGTTTTTGGATTTGCCCGATTTACCGGAATGGCAAACGGAAGAATTTTTAAAATCAAAAGGCTGGACGTCTTTTAAACAGGCACTTTTTGCTATTCATCACCCCGAAACAGAGGCGGATTTATCCCCTTTAACATCGGCCCGATTGCGATTGGCTTATGATGAATTATTGGCCAATCAACTTTCTTTGATGATTGTGCGGCAAAAGGATGCTCATCAAGCGGGCGTTTCTTGTCCCTTAAAAAAGACGTTCAAATTAAATTTGCCGTTTTCTTTGACAGGGGCGCAGGAACGGGTCCTTTTGGAAATTCGCGCAGATTTGGCTTCCCCCATACGGATGTGCCGCTTGTTGCAAGGCGATGTCGGCTCGGGTAAGACCATTGTGGCACTCCTCTCGGCGCTTCAGGTTATAGAAAACACCTATCAGGTGGCTTTGATGGCGCCGACGGATATTTTGGCACGCCAGCACTTTCAAAAAATTGAAAAATTATTGAGGCCTTTGGGAATAAAAGTGGCCCTTTTAACGGCCCGGGAAAAAGGTAAAAAACGCGCCCAAATTTTAAATGCCCTTTCTGCCGGGGATATTTCGTTGCTGGTTGGGACACATGCTTTGATAGAAGAGGGCATCCAATTTAAAAAACTAGGGCTGGTTATTATTGATGAACAACATCGCTTTGGGGTCAATCAACGCCTGAGGTTGGCCCGAAAACAAGAAAAAGTCAACTTGCTTTTGATGTCGGCAACACCGATTCCGCGTTCGTTGGCAATGACACATTACGGGGATATGGATATTTCGGTTTTGGATGAAAAACCGCTTGGGCGGATGCCCATTACCACACGGATGATGCATATTCAAAAAATCCCTGAGGTGATTCAAAAATTACAAGATTGGCCGGCTCAATGTTATTGGGTTTGTCCTTTGGTGGAAGAATCTGAAAAATCGGATTTGATGGCGGTCAAGGAACGTTTTTCTGCCCTGGCTCAGGTTTTTCAAAATCAAGTGGGGTTGGTTCACGGCCAAATGAAGGGGGAGGAAAAAGAACGGGTGATGACTGACTTTGTGGCCGGGAAAATTAAGATTTTGGTTTCTACCACAGTCATTGAAGTGGGGGTGGATGTACCCAATGCCAGTTTAATGATTATTGAACACGCTGAACGTTTCGGATTGGCCACCCTTCACCAATTACGCGGTCGGGTGGGCCGAGGGAGCCTTCATTCCGCTTGTTTGCTTTTATACGGAAAACTGTCTGAAACGGCCCGAAAGCGCCTTGAATTATTACGTGCAACGGAAGATGGTTTTCAAATTGCCGAAGCCGATTTGCAGATGCGTGGCGCTGGTGAAATTTTGGGATGGCGCCAAAGCGGTTTAGAGGATTTTAAACTTGCACAATTTCCATGGCATTCTGATTTGTTGCGCCAAGCAACTCTTGAAGCAAAGACCATTTTAAAACAAGATGCCACTTTATCAACAAAACGGGGGCAACGCCTTAAAACATTGCTTTATCTGTTTGAAAAAGATGCGGCCGTTCATACATTGAAAGCGGGGTAGTTATGCCGGTAAAATTCACACTTCAACCGAAAAGCTATACAAAACAAATGCGCAAAGAATTTGATCACAAACGCTTAAATCGTGTTTTTGTTCTGTGGCTTTATCGTTCAGGTCAATTGGACAAATACGTGCGTGAAATCAACTTGGCGCGTGCCGCGCGCGGCCTGATTCCTCACGGTTTTGATATTCATCATGTTGTGCCTTTGGCCGGCGGAGGGACAAATCGGCTTTCTAATTTATGCCTGATTGAAAAAAGCCTGCATAAGTTCATCAACAAAAACTGCTTTGACCCGATTTTAAAAAATATTCAAGAAGGCGAAACGGTCCTTGTGCCGGTGCCTGATTTTGGTCGCATAGCCTTTCGGCATCAATATGCTTCTTGGATAGATGAAATTTTAAGAAGAAAAAAACGGTTGCACAAATAAGAAAAACGTGGTATAATAACAAAAAATTTTTTAAAAGGAGGCCCCTATGTCGCATCAAAAATTTGAATCTGGTCGGACTTTATTGGAAACTCTGGCAGTGTTGGTTGTAATAGCTGTACTGATTTTGGCCGGTATAGTTGGGTATAATTTTGCTATTAAGAAATACCGAGAAACACAAACGGTGAAACAAGTTTCAGAATTGGGCGTGCGCTATCAACTGCGGCCCATTCAACCGGGGAAGAACGGTCTTGTGGATATCAAACCTGTTTATCCGGAAGCGGAACGTGTGAGTGCCGTTGAAATGAAAACGGCAGATACCGAAACGGGACGTGTTTCTTTGCAGGTGCAGGATACGGTTTCTTCGTTTTCAATTGTTGTAAATCAGGTTTTGGACGATTCGTGCAAAGCGATTTTGACGGAAGGCAGCTATGATTCTGTTTTATTCAAGGATGGATCAGAAGCCTACGAAGACTCCAAGGAATATGTTGCGATTGGAAAAGACTTGTTAAAAAATTGGGATAGCGTTTCCAACGATGCAAAACCTGAAGACTTGCGGGATAAGACTAAAGAAGAAGTTATTGCTCATTTATGTCAACCAAACGGGGAAGGCAAAGTTCATAATATGTCTTTGGTTTTTGGGGATAATTGTCCTTCCATGGGGGGCAGCTATTGGTATGGTGGTAAATGCTGGAATTGTGCGCAAGATCGGGCTCAAGATAAATACGGCAACTGCTGTGCAAAAGGCCAAGTGGATGTATGCGGTTTTTGCCCCGGTAAATGCCCGAATGGTGGTGTTTGTAATACTGAAACAAAAATGTGTGTGGAATGCATCAGTGATGCACAATGTACCGGCCGTGCTGATGGTAAATTGAAATGCGATACGTCCATCAACAAATGTGTGGAATGTTTGAATGTTGGTGGTTTGTGTTCGGGAACGGGTCCGGGGACAGGGACTGTGGATAAATACTGTATGAAAAACCATACCTGCCAAGAATGTGATACGACCCAGCATCTGCGTTGGAATAAGGATTTGGATATTTGCGAATGTGCAACCCCTTTGATTGCCATTGGCGAAACTTGTTTTGATGGTTGTTGTGTAAATGGGGCTTCTTGCCATAATGGCGTTTGTGTGGCTTGTTGGGCTGACTATGATGATTCAGAAGAAAGAAAACCGGGTTTTTGTTCTTTGGAAAAGCCCTTGTGCCAAAATGGCGTCTGTGAAACCTGCCCGGCGGGTCAAGTTTGGAATACACTCTTGCATAAATGTGCTGAATGCAATGCAGATACAGATTGTGCCAATAATAAAGTTTGTAATACAGCACTGGGAATATGTCAATGTTCGGCCGATAGACCGCATTGGAATGGTTCTCAATGTATGGAATGTTTAACGGATTATGAAGCCGGTGCGGGTGCTTGTCCGACAACAGATAAGCCTGTTTGTAATAAAACGACAGCTGACTGGCACTGCGAAGCCTGTCCGACGGGTCTGATTTGGAATTCAACTTTGCATAAATGTACAGGTTGCCATTCAGATACGGATT
>JBJEXE010000018.1:0-22677 GCA_051885475.1 Alphaproteobacteria bacterium
ATGCTGGGTCAAGTCGGGCATGACAGAGCACTATGAAGCTGGCCGGAGTATGGTTGAAATGCTGGGGGTGCTGGCAATTATGGGGGTTCTCTCCGTCGGCGGGGTCGCCATGTATACAACCGCCATGAACAAACATCGCGCGAATGAAATCTTGAATGAAGCCAGCAAACGCGCCGTCATGGTGGCAGGACAACTTTTAAGTAATCCCGAGGCAACCACAATGTCTCTTGCTCAATTCGGGGATAACACAGTGGCGGGGACGACCTTTGGTGAAGAGGCAACCATTGCTAACAATAAAATCACTTTAAGCCTGTCGGGTGTTGAAGAAAATATCTGCACTCAAATGAAAGCAAGTTTAGGCGATAATGCTACTATGGCGATGGATGATGATTGCACCACACTTACCTTTAACGCTGATATGAGTGAGGGGATTAAAATGACAGGAACATCCACTCCTGATGGCTATACGGGGGATGATGGCTCAGATTGTTCTGGTGATACGAAACTGGGTGGAGAAACCAGTTGTCAAGTCTGTGTTCAAGGAGCATACATTGATTCTGATGCCAAATGTGAGGCAAATCAACTTTGTATAGATGGGGTATGCATAACACCAGCAGATAATGGTGGAACAGGTTGCACCCGTAATAGCGATTGTACCGGCATACACGATGGAATAGATTGCGATAGCAAAACCTGTTATTGTCATTATGAACCTGATTATTTTGGAGATAATGGTCCTGGTTCGGATGACTGTCCTAAAAAGGGGACGGGATTTTGTGTTGAAACCACGTATGAAATAACTACTAAGGCAAGTGATGGAATAGAGGGAAAACTGTCCAAGAACTATATGAATTGGTTCGCTGCTAAAAATTTTTGTAATGCTGTGGGTGGATCTATGATTTCTTTAAAAAGTTCTGGCATTGATAAATCTAAATTAGGAACGTATTTTACTGAAAATGGATTTTGCTATGACTCACAATGTTACGACGGATCTTGCGATGATTCGGGTTCTCTATGTGAAGTTGACTTAAAGGCTTATAAGAACAAATTATCCAATATTTGTTGGTGGACAAAGGACATGGCTTATTCTGGAAGTGCATTTTGGATAGGAACAGGTTCCCTGGCCGGTATTGATAATATTGGGCGTAGTGCTACTACTACAGCTCAGGCTCTGTGTAAGTAGTTTCAGTATTTATTACTTTGACTCTCCATATTTTCAGGACGGCATTTAAAAGCCGTCCCCGAAAAATTAAATTGTCATGCCCGACCTGATCGGGCATCCAGCAGGATTTAATGCCTTATAAGCAAAGGAATATCATGTTGCTGGATCCTCGGGTCAAGCCCGAGGATGACAGAAAATAAAAAAGAGAGCTCCAAAGAATAACAAGAAGAGGAAGACGGCCGGATTCACTACAGTATGTCATGCCCGACTTGATCGGGCATCCAGCAGTGTTTAAAGCCTTATAACAGAAGGAATATCACGCCGCTGGATCCTCGGGTCAAGCCCGAGGATGACAAAAAATAAAAAAACAGCCCGTCCAAAAAGGAGAGCTGTTTTCGTCTTTTAAAAGATTCTTTATTTCCGTGCGCCGTAAAAAACAGGGGCAGAAACTTTCTTGGCCTGTTTTGTTGCCGGCTTAGCTGTTGCTTTAGGAGCAGCCTTCACGGCTTTTACAGCTGCCTTTGGGGCAGGTTTTGACACCTTGGCCACCACAGGTTTTGCGGGGGCTGTCTTTTTGACAGTCGTGCCTTTTTTTTCAGCCTTTTTCACAGGCTTTTTAATTGCCACTTTGGCAGGTTTGAAAAATTGTTCACAGGCTTTCATCCAAAAAAATTCAGCTGAACCATCCGGACGACCCGCTTTTTCCCACAGGAAATAAGCTGCTTCGCGAATCATATTTTCATTTATTTGTTGTACCATCGTCATACTCCTCTTTTAAAACGCATTTACACTATAACCCCAAAAAAAACTTTTTGCAACAGCTTTTTTTAATTTTCTTTCTTTTTTTCCAAAAAAGCGGTTAATTGATCCAACGGCAAAGGACGCGAAAACCAAAAACCTTGCCCGTAATCACACCCGTTTTGTTCCAGATATTCCTTTTGTTCGGTGGTTTCAATTCCTTCTGCCAACACCGGAATTTGCAGGTCGTGTCCCAGCTTGATAATTACCGGCAAAATTTTCCTGCTTTTGGGATTTTCTTCCAGTGTGCGCACAAAATCACAATCCACTTTTAATTTTTTGGCATCCAAATGGCGTAAGTAATTAAAGGACGAATACCCCGTTCCAAAATCATCAATGGAAACACCAATTCCCAAGGCCGCCAATTCTTTGAAAACTGTTTCTTGCATTTCGGGCAAAACCAGTTGTTGACTTTCGGTAATTTCACATTCCAAAAATTTGGCTTCCACTTGCGTTTCCTCTAACGCCTTTTTAATGGTGTCAATCAGGCTTGGATCCTTTAATTGAACAGCCGACAAATTGACAGCCATCACCACATCCGGATACCCCAGCGCGTGAATTGTCTTTAAATCCGTCAAAGTTTGATGCAGCAAAAAGGTCGTAAATTCTTTTATCAAACCAGAGGCTTCCAACACCGGAATAAATTCATTCGGCGGAATAATTCCATCCGGCGCATTCCAGCGCATCAAGGCTTCCATCGCAATCACCTTACCGGTTTTCAATTCAAATTCAGGTTGGTAATAAAAAACAAATTCTTTCTTTTTTAACCCCCTTTTTAAATCTGCTTCAGAAACTTTTTTTTCTTCTTTTTTGTTAAATAAAAACATATATCCTCCTTGATAAATTTTTGTTTCTATCTACTTCTATACACGTTTTTTTAAAAAAAAGCTACACTTTTTTAAAAAGAAGCGTTATAATAAATTCATAACAAATTTTGAAAGGAAACAAAAGATGCAAAAACCTGTATTACTGTGCGTTTTGGACGGTTGGGGATACCGTCAAGAAAAAGAAAATAATGCCATTGAAATGGGCAATACGCCTGTTTGGCACGATTTAGTGGCTAAATGGCCCCATACGATGTTGGCAACTTCCGGCCTGGATGTCGGTTTGCCGGCAGGACAAATGGGAAATTCCGAAGTCGGGCACACCAACTTGGGCGCCGGTCGCGTTGTTTTACAGGATCTGCCCCGGATTGACAAAGCCATTCAAGAAAAAACGTTGGACACAAATCCGGTTTTGCTCAATTTGATTGACGCTTTAAAAAAATCGGGTGGCACCTGTCATTTAATGGGATTGTTGGGTCCCGGCGGCGTTCATGCGCAACAAAGTCATATTGTCGCGTTGGCCAAGATTTTAAATGCGAACGGTATTTTGACAGTTTTACATGGATTCTTGGACGGACGCGATACACCGCCAATGTCCGCCAAAGGCTTTGTCGCCGATTTGGAAAAAGACTTGCATGATTTGCCTTTGGTTAAAATTGCCACGCTGGGCGGACGCTATTACGGCATGGACCGCGATAATCGCTGGGACCGTGTGACAAAAGCCTATGAAGCCATTGTCAATGCCAACGGCCCCCGCTTTCAAACGGCCGAAGAAGCCATCACCAATTCCTATAATCAAGAGGTGGGAGATGAATTCGTGGTGCCCTCTGTTATCGGTGATTATCGCGGCATGAAAGACGGTGATGCGGTGATGATGGCGAATTATCGTTCTGACAGAGCGCGTGAAATCACACGTATGTTGTTGCAACCTGATTTTAGTTTAGCTCCCCGTTCACGGGTGGTTGCCTTTGCGGATGCAGTCGCGATGACCGAATATTCTTCAGAACACACGGCCTGGATGCACACGCTTTTCCCGCCGGAAGATTTAAAACATATTTTCGGCGAAGAAGTGGCCGCTGCGGGGTTGAAACAACTGCGAATTGCCGAAACCGAAAAATATGCGCACGTGACTTTCTTTTTTAACGGCGGACGTGAAGCCGTTTTTGACGGGGAAGAGCGCATTTTGGTCCCCTCCCCCAAAGTAGCAACTTATGATTTAAAACCGGAAATGAGTGCTGTGGAAGTTACCGATAAAATGGTGGAAGCCATTGAAAGCGGTAAGTTTGATGTGATTGTGGCGAACTTTGCAAATGGTGATATGGTGGGTCATACCGGTGTTTTACCAGCTGCCATCAAAGCGGTGGAAACCGTGGATAAGTGTGTCGGACGCATTATAGAGGCCTTGAAAAAAACTGGGGGCTGCGCTTTCTTTACGGCTGATCACGGAAATGCCGAAGATATGGTGGACGATCAAGGACGCCCCAAAACAGCCCACACCAACACTCCCGTTCAGGCCGTCTTATTCAATGCTGAAGGAATTCAAGGTTTGAAAGAGGGACGTTTGGCTGATGTTGCTCCGACTTTGTTGGATTTAATGGGGCTGCCTAAACCCGCCGAAATGGATGGAAAATCTTTATTGATTCGGGGGTAGTTTGAAATTTTTGGGAGTTTCATTTTTGGCGTTGTTCAGTTGGGGGGCGTTGGCTGCGACCCCCACAACGCAAGATTTGAAGCTGGTGGAAAGCGAACTGCAAAAAGAACGTCAGGCCGAACGTGAATCCAAATTAAAGGCTTCACAATTAGAACGCGAATTAAAAGAAGTGCAGCGCCAATTGGTCAGTTCAGCCAAACAAATCCAATCTCAAGAAGGACGATTATCGTTATTGGAACAAAAAACAAAAGAATTGGAACTGCAAGAAGCGGACTTAAAAGAAAAGCTCAAATTATCCAACAAGCAGCTTTTTCGGATTATGAAAGGATTACAAACGTTGGCTTTACGGCCGACGGAATTATTGATTTTTCAATCCAAAAAACCCGTGGATATGTTAAGAAGTCGCGATTTAATGCGCTATAGTTTGCCCATTATCGGTCAAATGCAAGCCGAAACCAAAGAAAATTTGGCAAAGCTGGCCAACGTGCGTCAGGAATTATCCGAAAAAAAAGAACAAACAAAGCAAACGCACACAGACCTTTTAACACAACGTGAAAAGATGAACCGTTTGGCCGGACAAAAAAAAGTAATGCAGGCTCAATATACAACCTATTATAACGAAGCCAAGAAGAAGGCAGACGCTTTGGCGGCAAAAGCACAAGACCTGAAAGACCTGCTGACAAACTTGGAGCATGAACGCGCTTTAGCCAAGAAAAAACAGGAACAGCGTTTACACCCTGCTCCACGGGTCGCTGCGGGCGCTTTCGGAAAAGCCAAAGGATTGCTTGCGCTGCCGGCCAACGGATTGATTACCCAACATTTTGGGGACAGCAGTATTTCCGGTGCGCATGCCAAAGGTATTGTCATTAAAACACGCCCGAATGCACAAATCACTGTGCCGTTTGACGGAACCGTTTTATTTGCAGGACCTTTCCAAAATTACGGACGTTTATTGATTGTGGATCACGGCGATGAATACTTGACGGTTTTGGCGGGAATGGATGCCATCAATGCTTGTGTCGGTCAAGAATTATTGGCCGGTGAACCGGTTGGCACCATGGGAAATGTTTATATAGATTTATATTTAGAAGTACGTTCACAAGGGACACCGGAAGATCCGGAAGAATGGTTTAAAAGGAGAGAAAGATGAAAAAACTTTTTTATGCGTTATTGATGGGCACTTGTTTGGCAGCACCCGCTTGGGCAGCAAATAAAGTTGCCCCCCCGCAACAAGAAGATGTTTATTTGTTGATGGATTTATTGGGAACCACCTTTCAAACCATTCGCGATGAAGCCGTGGAAGAAGTGTCTTATCGTCAAATGGTTGAAAAATCAATCAACGGGGTTTTGACTTCCATTGACCCGCATTCCGGATTTTTGGACGTTGATGAAATGGCAGATATGGAAACACAGACAAAAGGCGAATTCGGCGGGCTTGGATTAGAAGTCGGTTGGGATAAAGAAATGGTACGCGTGACGGCGCCCATTGATGACACCCCTGGGGCCAAAGCCGGCATTCAAACCGGTGATTATATCACCCATATTGATGATGTTGCGGTGATGGGCACCAGCTTGAACGATGCCGTTAAAAAAATGCGCGGCAAACCCGGCACAAAAGTCAAACTGACCATCTTTCGCCAAGGGAAGAAACCTTTTAATTTAACCGTTAAACGCGCCATTATCAAAGTCAATCCCGTTAAATTTGAAGCCAAGGGGGATATCGGCTATTTACGTGTGTCCACCTTCAGCGATAAAACAGGAGAAAAATTAAAGGAAGCCATTCAAAAGCTCATCAAAGAAATCGGCCCTGATAAAATAAAAGGGTTTGTGTTGGATTTACGCAATAATCCGGGGGGATTGTTGGATGAAGCCGTCGCCGTATCGGATTTATTTTTAACCCAAGGCGAAATTGTCTCAACGCGTTCCCGTAAACCCGAAGACACTGTCCGTTTTTCCGCCAAAACAGAAGATGCCACAAATGGTCTGCCCTTGGTTGTTTTAATCAATGAAGGCTCAGCCAGCGCCAGTGAAATTGTGGCCGGCGCTTTACAAGACCACAAACGCGCCCTCATTGCCGGATTAAAATCCTTCGGCAAAGGGTCCGTTCAAACACTGCGTCAAATTCCGGATTTCGGGGCCATCAAAATTACGACAGCACGTTATTATACGCCCTCCGGTCATTCTATCCAAGCCAAAGGTATTACACCGGATGTGGAAATTCCGCGCGGCAAATTGGAAGAATATCCGCGCTTGACAGGTTGGGGGGAAGAAAATTTGGATAATGCTTTGGAAAGCGAAGATGGCAAAAAGACCCCCGAAGAAATCCTGATAGAAAAAGAAAATCAACCGGACGAAAAACCAAAAGACTACCAATTGGACCGCGCTTTGGATTTAGTTCAAGCGCTGTGGATTGCCTCTCAAGCAAAGGAAAAATAAGTGTCAAAATACCGTGATGCCGTAGGAATTATGATTGTAAATCCCCAGAAAAAAATTCTGCTGGGATATCGTGCGTGGACGCAAAACTCTCAATACCATTGGCAAATGCCCCAAGGGGGAATTGACGCCGGAGAAACACCCCAACAAGCTGTTTGGCGTGAAATGTATGAAGAAACAGGACTCACGCCGGCAACATGCCAAATGATTGGAGAAAGTCAAAACTGGTACAGCTATGATATTCCCAAAAGTGCTAAACGCAAGATTGACGGCGAACGGCAAAAATGGTTTTTATTTTTGTTCACGGGAACCAACAAAGATGTCAATTTAAAAATCCAAAAAAAACCCGAATTTATTCGCTTTCGTTGGGCAGAGCCGACTAAAGCGCCGCACTTAATTATTCCTTTTAAAAAGCAAGTATACACTCAAGTGTTGGCCGAATTTATGCCCATTATTGAAAAGATTTCGGGTGTGGACTGATGCGTTTGATTGGTCTTTTTAACCGGTTTTGACTTCTGTGGGTTCTTTGGTAACAATAACCATTGCTTCACGTAAAACGCGGTCGTGAATCATATAGCCGGTTTGCAAATTTTCAATAATTGTCCCGTTGGGTTTGGAAGGGTCTTCCACCTGTTGAATCACACGATGCTTTTCGGGATCAAAGACTTTTCCCATATCATCCATTTGAACAACGTGATTTTTGGACAAAGCATCCGTCAATTGCTTTTGTGTCAATTCCACCCCTTGCAACAGGTTGATGAAAAAGGCATCACACGGCTTATTGGATTTACCCATTTCCACTTGCGCTTGATGAATCGCACGCGCCAAATTATCGGCCACAGGCAGTAAATCTTTTGCAAAATCTTTGGTGGCATAACGCGCCGTATTTTGCATATCCAGCGCACAACGTTTTTTAATATTTTCACATTCGGCAGCCGTGCGCAAGGCCAAATCTTTCCAATGTAATACTTCGGCCGCCAGTTTTTGAACCTGATCTTCAGCCACGGGGGCCGGTGTTTGTTCGGGTTTTGCTTGTTCGTGTTTCACTGATTCTGTTTTTTCTTTTTTGCTCATTTGACATCCTTTTGTTTGATAATACGTATTTAGGTATACCTTTTAAAAAAATCAAGTCCGTTCTTGCATTTTGGCATAAAATATGCTATCTTGAGGGTATTCAATTTTTTAAGAAAGGATATCCGATGACCAGACATTCAGGTAGAGCTGATACTCAAATGCGGGCAATGACCCTGACCC
This sequence comes from Alphaproteobacteria bacterium, assembly GCA_051885475.1. Taxonomy (GTDB): domain Bacteria; phylum Pseudomonadota; class Alphaproteobacteria; order CAAHEQ01; family UBA3637; genus UBA3637. Next base: position 8,123 of record JBJEXE010000018.1, read on the forward strand.
CTTGGGTGAATAAATTTGCCGAAGGGTCCTGCTTGGTCAAATGCGGAGATACAGAAGTCTTATGCACGGCCTCTGTGGAACACAAAATTCCCGCTTGGATGAAACAACAAGGTAAGCGCGGCGGATGGATTACAGCGGAATACGGCATGCTTCCCCGGGCCAATATTCAACGTATTGACCGTGAAGCCATTAAAGGCAAGCAAGACGGACGGTCCCAAGAAATTCAACGTTTAATCGGGCGTTCCATGCGGGCGGCCGTTGATTTGCATCAAATGGATAATTTGACCATTAAAATTGACTGCGATGTTTTGCAAGCCGATGGTGGCACACGCACTGCCTGCATCAATGGGGCCTATGTCGCTTTGGTGCAAGCCATTCATTCTTTGATGGCTTCAGGCAAGTTGGAAAAATCCCCTTTGTTGGGACAAGTGGCCGCCATTTCCTGCGGGATTGTACAAGGCGTTCCCGTTGTGGACTTGGATTTTGTGGAAGATTCCAATGCCGGCACTGACATCAATTTTGTGATGAATGATAAAGGCGAATTGTTGGAAGTGCAAGGCACTGCTGAAGGGGCTCCTTTTACGGCAGAACAACTGACAACAATGATGAAAATGGCACAAAATGTTATGCAGTTGATTTTTATGAAACAAAAAGAAGCCTTGACGAAGCCCAGATAATCAGGCGATTTGAAGGTCAATCTCGGGAAATAATTTTTGCGCAACTTGAAGATAAGCAGGAGAAAGTGAGCTGACGAAAAATTGGCGCGTTTTTCCATGGGAAAGACACATTTCAATTTCACTGTGGCGCGCCAGATACGCCTTTAATTTTTGTCCCATCAATTCATCTTGGGCAATGATACGTGTTTGGGGTAAAGCCCGTTGAAACAGATTTTTCACCAACGGATAGTGCGTGCACCCCAAAATCAAAGCCGGAACATTTTGAAAGGCTTGGGCGTATTCGGTAATTGCTTGTTCTGCTGCAACAAAATCATTGGCCTCTATGGCAGGAACCAGATGCGGCGTTGCCAAAGAAATCACCTGAACCTGCGGCGCAATTTTACGCAATTCAACCCCATAAATATCCGAATGAATAGTGGCCAATGTGCCCACGACACCAATCGTTTTTTCTCCTTTCAAAAGAGCTTCTTCAACAGTCGGAATAATCACCCCCAGAATTTTAACATCAGGCGCCTCTTTCGGACAAAAACGTTTTTGTAAATATCGGAGTGTAATCGCTGTCGCCGTGTTGCAAGCGATAATAATCAAGCGGCATTTTTGGTTGATTAAAAAATGCATAGCATCCAATGTATAGGCCAAAATCTGCCCTGATGTTTTATCACCATAGGGAACATGTGCCGTATCCCCGTAATAAACATAATCATACTCCGGAAGCGCTGTCATTAAAGATTTTGCAACAACTAATCCGCCCAAGCCAGAATCAAAAACACCTATTTTCATAAAGGTAAAATAGCATTTTTTAATCCTCACGTCCACAAAAAATTTGCTTTTTCTTTTGAAGCAGAGTAGAATAAAAGAATGGCAAGAAGTTTTAAAAAATCTTTTGAAAAAAACAGGCGAAAAACTTTAAACGAAATTCCTGAAGAAGGAAATGTGCGTTTGGTATGTGTTTGGCAAAACGGGCAAGCCAGCCCAATTGACAGGCGTATCCGGCATAAATTTTATATCAAGCATATTCCTTTTTCCATGCGTTTACGTGAAGGAGATGTCATTGAATTGGATTTACCACGCTCTCCTTTGGCCGACCAAGCCGGCCTTTTTGTCCGACGCATCGGACGTATCGATGATCCTTTTATGCCCACGGTTTTGGCAATGATGCAATATCATTTACCCGAAAAATTTTCCGAAAGAGCAGAAAAAGAAGCCCAAAAACTGGCCGTTCCTGATGTGAGCAAAAATCGCGTGGACTTGCGCTTTATTCCCTTTGTCACCATTGATGGGGCTGATGCCAAAGATTTTGATGATGCTGTTTGGGCCGAACCCCAAAAGGACGGATGGCATGTGATGATCGGCATTGCCGATGTGTCGTGGTATGTCAGACCCGATTCCGAATTGGATAAAGAAGCTTATCAACGCGGGAATTCCACTTATTTTCCCGACCGTGTTGTACCGATGCTTCCTTTTAAACTTTCCAACGGCGTTTGTTCTTTGAATCCTCATGAACCGCGTGGCGCCTTGGTCTGTGAAGTTTGGTTGAGCAAAACCGGCCAAAAAAAACGCCACAAATTTCATCGGGCCTTGATTCAATCCGTGGCCAGATTGACCTATGATCAAGTGCAAGCTGTCATGGATGCCCACGAAAAGTTGCCGGCACTTGAAAAAGAACTTTCCGCTTTGATTCAGGTCTATCAGCTTTTGGCAAAAAAACGCCAAGAACGTGGCACTTTGGAATTGGATGTTCCGGAAACAGAGGTTGTTTTGGATGAGAAAGGACACTTAAAAGGTGTTCACTTGCGCAAACAAACAGAGGCTATGAAATTGATTGAAGAAATGATGATTTTAGCCAATGTATCCGCCGCCGAAACTTTAACCGAGTCAGGACAAGGGGCTTTGTTCCGCATTCACGATAAACCCAGTGAAGAAAAAATGGCCACTTTAAATTCGTTTTTAACCTCTTTACAGGAAAAAAAGGTATCGGGTTCAAATCCTGCCGATTTTAATGTCCTGCTGGAATCCGTCAAAGGAACACGCAAAAGCTATACTTTAAACCGATTTATCCTGCGCACGCAAGCGCAAGCGGTTTATTCCCCCGAAAATATCGGCCACTATGGATTGGCCCTGGAAAAATATACCCATTTCACCTCGCCCATTCGGCGTTATGCTGATTTATTGGTCCACCGGTTATTGGTGGGTGCCCTGAAGTTGGGCGATGGCGGAATAAGCCCAGAACAAAGGGAAAAGCTGCCCGAAATGGCCAGTCATATTTCCATCACCGAACGCCAAAGCGCCAGCGCGGAACAAGCCGCCATTGACCGCTATTTTGCCGATGCCATGCAAAATCGGTTGGGGGACTTTTTCGTCGGACGTATTTCTTCGGTGTCTGTGTTCGGTTTAAATGTTTTTTTGGATAAATCCGGCGCCGAAGGATTCGTACCCATGCGTTCCATTTACGGGGACTTTTTTAAATATGAGGAAGAAAAAGTTCGGCTGGTCGGACAACATTCAGGACGCCACTACCACATCGGCGACAAAGTATATCTTCAGCTGCGCGAATGCAACCCTGCAACAGGGGATTTGATTTTCCGCATTATTCCGGCCAAGAAAGCCAAATTATAACGCATGCGTTGTTAAAGGTTCTCCCCCCAAAATATGGGCATGCAAATGGGGAACTTCCTGACCGGAATTTTTACCAGTATTCATCACCAAACGATAGCCGCCTTCTTTCAGGCCCAGCAAATTCACAACCGTTAAAATGCTGCGGAAAAAATCGGAAATTTCCTTATCCGAAGAATGTTCCATAAAATCCTGAAAATCCGTATACATCCCTTTGGTAATCACCAAAGCGTGAATCTTCGCCTTGGGGGCAATATCATAAAAGGCCAACACATCCTGGTTTTCATAGATTTTATCACAAGGAATTTCCCCTCTTAAAATTTTGGCAAAAACATTTGTTGAATCATAGGTCATTTTTTACTCCTTTTTTGTTGTATTTCTGATTTAGTTTATGCTAGAATAACCTTACTTAAAAAAAAAGGCAAGAAAAAATGAAACGAACTTTTAAATACATTTTAGGAATGGTTTTGGGCATTGCTTTTTCGGCACGGGCTGATTTATATATGGCAGAGTCAGTGGAAATGTCCGGCACGGGTGCGAATCCGGTGGAGGCCAAAAACAATGCCATTACCGCGGGGGAACTGGCGGGTTTTAATCAAATGATTACAACGTTGATTGGTGCCCAAAACGAAGCCCTTTTTGAACGTCCGAATGATGACGAAGTTTTGGCCATGGTGCGGGATATTTCCATTTTAGAAGAAAAAAAGACGGGAACCTCCTATTGGGGAAAAATGAATGTTCGCTTTAAAAAAGAAGCCGTCCAAGAACTTTTTAAAAAGAACAATCAAACCTATTTGAAAAAAGCCCCGCCGGTTTATTGGTTGATTCCTGTTTTCAAAGCAGGGGCTGAGCTCAGAACTTTGGAAGATGAAAATCCCTTTTATCAAACCTTAAAAACTCAAAGTAAGCTCTCTGACGCTTTTCAAATCTTGCTGCCGAATGGCGATATCAACGAGCTGATCAGTGTGGAACACGCCTTGGCGGATCAAGATTTTTCAGAAACCCAAAAAATGGCCACACAAAATGGGGCCGAACGTGTTTTAATCATAGAAACCTTGATGATGCCGAATGGCGAATGGGAAATGAAACCCGTTTCCTATACCGGCGCAGAGAATATTTTTGAAGGCTTAAGCGTTCAAGGGAAAAAAACTGATTCTTTGTGGGACGGGTGGCAACGCCTGAATCAAAAAATGGACCTGAGGTGGCAAAGCAAAAATACCTTTTCGGAAAATGAAAGCATTACCTATTATGCCCGTATCAACCTTGCCCAGATGAGCAACTGGGGGACTTTGGAAAAAGAACTCACAAAGTTGGGATTTTTGGAAAATATCACTTTGCAAGGCGCAATGCCCGGTCAAGTGTTGGTGCGTTTTGATTACCCGCACTCAACAGATGAACTGACGACCCAATTGGATAAAGTCGGATGGTTTTGGCAACCGGACGCAGCAACTTTAGGGACACTCAAACGAAAGGATTTTTATGAAAACACCTTATAAATATTACCTTTTAGGTGGTCTGATTGCTTTAATGTTGATTTCTTTTTTGGTGGAAATAAAAAGCATTTTACTGCCTTTTGTGTTGGCCTTTGTGCTGGCCTACTTACTCAATCCTTTTGTCAGTCGTTTGTCGGAAAAAATCGGACGCTCTGTCGCTTCCGGCATTGTGGTTGGCTTGGCTTTGTTGTTTTTCATTTTGATTGTCCTGTTATTGATTCCTTTGGCACAAGCACAAATTACAGACTTTATCGGGAAGGTTCCTTTAATGGCCGATAAAATGTGGGGATATATTCAAAAAATGATTGTTTGGGGACGCCCTCAAATGACTCCTCAACAACTTTACCAATTTTCTGATTCGGCCACTCAAGCGGCTGTCGGTGTGTTAAACGGCTTGGGGGCCGGCTTGAATCACGTGATTTCAGGCGGATTGGCCATCGTCAATTTGTTGGCCTTATTATTCATCAGTCCCATCGTTTTATTCTATATTTTAAAGGATTTACCACAAATGAAAGAAAAATCAAAAGACCTGTTACCGGAACGTTTTCGCCCCAATTTCAAAGAGTTTTTAACGGATTTAAACAGAACATTGTCCGGATTTTTGCGCGGACAAGCCAGCGTTTGTATTTGTTTGGCCATCTATTACGGAATCACGTTGGGTTTAAGTGGCATCAATTTGGGCCTTTTGGTCGGTATTTTAACCGGCATTTTATCCTTTATTCCCTATGTCGGATTCTTTACGGGGCTTGTGATTTCGGCCTTATTAGCTTTGGCCGGCGGTGCCACATGGGGACAATGGGGGACCTTGGGATTGATTTTCTTAATCGGCAACATATTGGAAGGCTATATTTTAACCCCCCGTTTGGTGGGTAAACGCGTTGGACTTCATCCACTTTGGATTTTATTTGCTGTTTTGGCGGGAGGGTGCCTGGCCGGTTTTTTGGGCGTGTTGGTGGCTGTCCCCGTGGCGGCCGTGATAGGGGTTGCCCTCAGGTGGCTGAATAAACTGTATCATGCAACTTCTTTTTACAAAGGGAACAAATGAGAGAACAACTTTCTTTGAATTTGCCCTATCGCACAGCTTACGGACGGGAAGCCTTTTGGATTGCCCCGTGCAATGCCCAAGCCGTTGCGTGGATTGATAAATACCCAAACTGGCCCGTGCCGGCGGTGTTTATTTACGGGCCGGCCGGTTCCGGAAAAACACATTTAGTCCATTTGTTCACAGAAAATGTGATTGACGGGCGCACGCTCACCAGTGATTATCGTCCGCCTTTTCAAAAAAAAATCGCCGTTGAAAATGTGGATAAATTGGCCAGTGAAGAAGCCCTGCTACACCTGTTTAATTTTATCAAAGAGTTGGGCGGGCATTTGTTGTTGACAGGCCAAAAAGCCCCCCGCTTTTCTTTACCTGATTTACAATCGCGGATGGCACTGATTCCCAAAGTGGAAATTGCCATGCCTGATGAACAAGTCATCCAAATGGTCGCCAAAAAAGCCTTTGAAGACAGGCATATTTTGGTGGAAGAAAATGTCTTAAATTATTTGGCAACACACTTGACCCGTTCTTTCCCTTTGGTGCAACGGGTGGTAGAACTGGCCGATAAAAAATCTTTATCCATCGGGCGAAAAATTACGATTCCGATTTTGAAACAAGTGATTGATGAAATAAATGAGGAGCAAGAATTATGATTAAAAATCTGTGGGCTCATCCGCGTGTAAAAGCAGTTGTTTTCACTTTATTGGCCGTGATTTTTGGGCTATCTTTGGCCAGCTATGCCCCCACGGATAAAGCGTGGAATACAGCCTCAAACGTCCCGTATCATAACTGGTTGGGTCCCGTGGGCGCATGGAGCGCAGATGCTTTATTGCAATTGATGGGACAAGCGGCATTTTTGATTCCTTTGGCCTTTTTAACATTTGCTGTGTTTTTATGGCTGCATTTAAGATGGGTCAAAACACGCGGTATTGTGTTATTGATTGCCTTTTTATTGGCCATGTGGTTAGCCACAACCATTCCGGTCAAGCCCGAATATATCGGTTGGTTCAAGGCCGGCTCCGGGGGATTTATCGGCTATTACCTGACGACATGGATACCGGTCCCACAGGGGATTTGGTTGATTTTACTTTGGGCATTATGTGCGTTCTTTTTTATTTTTGCCTTTAAAATTCCGGCCCTTAAAATTACCGCTATGACGGGAAAAGGGGCTTTGTGGGGTGTTAAAAAAATGCCGGTGCATCTGCCCGAAAAAATCACCAAACCTTTTGCAGCCTTACACGTACATCGTCAAATTCAAAAAATTAAAAAGGCAGCGCCCAAAGCCAAAATCAAAGCTGTCAAGACACCGTCCGTTCAACCGGTGGTCGGCAAAGAAGGCATGGCATTGCCTTCAAGTGAGTTATTGGCAGCCCCCAAAATGGCCGGCGGCCCTCAACTGTCCAAAGACCAAATGACACAACTTTCCAGATCTTTGGAAAGCGTTTTGGCTGAATTCGGTGTCCAAGGACAAGTCGTGGGTGCCAAGCCGGGACCCGTTGTCACCTTATATGAATTTGAACCGGCCAGCGGGGTCAAAACTTCACGCGTCATTGCTTTGGCTGATGATGTGGCCCGTGAAATGCGGGCGGTATCCGTGCGTATGGCGTTGGTCCCCGGCAGCAATGTCATCGGGATAGAAATGCCCAATCCCAAACGCGAAATGGTCTATATTCGGGAATTGGTGGAAGATGAAGACTTTAAAGAACATAAAGGGGCCTTGCCCATTATTTTAGGCAAAAATATCGGCGGAAAACCCGTTTATGCGGATTTAGCCAAGATGCCTCACTTGTTGGTGGCAGGCACAACGGGCTCGGGCAAATCGGTGGGTATCAATACGATGATTTTATCGCTTCTTTATCGCTTTACCCCCGAACAATGTCGCTTGATTATGGTGGACCCGAAAATGGTGGAATTGTCGGTTTATAACGGCATTCCGCATTTGTTGATTCCGGTGATTACAGAACCTGCCAAATCCTTGATGGCGCTGAAATGGGCAGTGCACGAAATGGAAGATCGTTATCGCAATATGAGTCAATTAGGGGTACGTAACATTGAAGGCTTTAATGAAAAATTAAAAGAAGCCAAAGAAAAAGGCCTGACCTTGAAACGCCGGGTTCAGACGGGCTTTGATCCAGCAACGGGACAACCCATTATGGAAGAGCAGGCTTTTGATTTGACTCCCCTGCCCTATATTGTCTTTATCATTGACGAAATGGCAGATTTGATGGGTCAATGCGGCAAAGAAGCAGATCCGTTGATTCAGCGGTTGGCGCAAATGGCACGTGCCGTGGGCATTCATTTGATTTTGGCCACCCAGCGTCCTTCCGTGGATGTAGTGACGGGGACCATTAAATCTAACTTCCCGTCGCGTATTTCTTTCCAAGTGCGCAACAAAATTGACTCCCGCACCATTTTGGATGAACAAGGGGCCGAACAGTTGTTGGGCAAAGGCGATATGTTGTATATGCCGGCGGGAAATAAACCCGTTCGGGTCCATGGTCCTTTTGTTTCTGATGAAGATGTGGGGGCCGTGGTCAAGCATTGGTCTGAACAAGGGGAGCCTCACTATGTGGAAGCCGTGACGGCAGATACGGAAAGCATGAATACGATGGGCGGCGGTGTCGGTGGGGGCACGGGGGATTCGCTTTATGACCAAGCTGTGGCTATCGTCTTGCGCGATAAAAAACCGACCACCAGTTATATTCAACGACGCCTTTCCATCGGCTATAACAAAGCGGCCACTTTAATTGAGCAGATGGAAAAAGAAGGGGTGATTTCGGCCCCGAATGCCGCCGGCAAACGCGAAATTTTGGTCCCTGGGGGAGAATAAATGAAAAAGTTGATTTTACTTTTGCTTTTAAGTTTTGCTTTGCCGGTGGGAGCTGTGGTGGATAAAAAAATTGACACCCCCGCCACACGGGCCATTTTGACAAAAGTGGAAAAAGCCTATAATAAAATGCGCACCTTAAAAGCGCAATTTGCTCAATTCAATTCCAAAATGAAGGATGAATTGCATACGGGCACCATTTATATTTCCCGCCCGGGACAAATGCGGCTGGTGTATGAACAAGGCTCCCCCTTGGAATTCGTGGCCACCAAAGGCACTTTCATTTATCACGATAAAGAGCTGGAAGAAGTGAATTATTTTAAATTGGATCAAACGCCCGTGGAATGGATTTTGCGTGATCAGCTGGTCTTTGATGATGAAGGTTTTGTTGTGACAGATGTGAAAGAAGTGTTAGATGAATACTTTATCACAGCCCATAAAAAAGGGGCCAAAGAATTGGGTGAGTTGACCTTGGTGATTGATAAAAATACCTTGGAGCTGAAACAATGGGATGTGCTGGATGTGCAAAAAATAAAATCCACTGTTTCGCTTTTTGACATAAAACAAAATATTCCTATTGACAAACAGATTTTTTTATTTCATAATCCTTATCAGAAAACCAAAAAGGGGGAGGTTTCCAAATGAAAAAAACATTGATTTCTTTAGCCGCTTTAATGATAAGCATGCCTGTAATGGCCGCCGAAAATTGCGCCTATTCACCACTGCAAAATTTAATCCGCAATGTCAGAAATGCCGATGAAATTGTGGCTTTGATGAACCGCGGGGTTGTTTTCAGTGAAAAAACACGTTGCGGCGGATCATTGATGCAGTTGGCAGTCTTACGCGGCAATCCGCAAGTGTTGCAGGCGCTTTTGAATCAAGATCCGACACGCGCCAATGAAATGGTGAATTTGCAGGATTTTCCCATTGCTGGAGCCCCCAATCAAGTGCCGTTGATTTTATTCACCGCCTATTATGCCCCCAACGACCAAATCGTTCGTTTATTAGTGAACGCCGGCGCTGATGCCTCCAAAACAGATGAACGCGGCCGCAATCTGTTGTGGTATATGGAACAAAACGCGGTCCTTAGGAACACGGATTTATATGATGAACTCAATGACCGTTTGCTCAGCGCTTTGGTGCCCACACAGCAAAATCATCAAATTATTCCGTTGGGCGGATCTATGCAACTTGGGAACGGTTCTTCGGCTGCCCCCAAGGAAAAAACCGAACAAAAACCGGTCAAAGCTTCCGTTGTGGAAGCCACTCAAAATTAAATCAACTTGTATCCTTTTTCCGTTGAAGTCAGCAATTTTGCTGACTTTTTTAATTTTTGCTTCAAGCCACAGATTGTTGTTTCCACCGTATGCGTTTCAGCTTTTCCGGAATAATTCCAAACCTGTTTTAACAGCTCCTCTTTTGAGGCTTCACAGCGAGGCGAAAGACATAAAAAATCAATTATTGCGGCTTCCTTCTCCGTCAACCGAATCTTCTGATTGTTTTTTTTATCTTCCAACTGACGATGTTGGCTGTCCCATTTAAAAAAATCATTTTCATAAAAAACGGGAAATTGAGCCAACAATAAATCCAAGTCCTTTATTTTAAAGGGCAAACGAAGACAAGACTGCTTTGAATGAGAGCTGACAATCAGCACTTTTTCTGCTGAACGCCCCCCCCTTTCTTTTAAAGTGAGATGATAGCTTTTGTGAGGGCGCCAAATTTCAGCACGCCCTTTCAACAAGGCAAGCAACGCTTTTTCCCAATCAGAATTTTTTACTTTTATGCCAATCATCTCTTGCCTTTTTAGTGAAAAAAAGTTAGTATTTTATTCATAAATGACTTTATAGCAGAAAGTAATGGAAAATGGTATCTTTATTTTTGTATCAGGTTTGTTGGATTTTATTGAGTCCTTTTTGGGCTCTGCTTTTTTGGATACGCCGTTTAAAAGGAAAAGAAGACACCAAGCGTTTCAAGGAACGTTTGGGCATTGCAGGATGCCAGCGACCGGAAGGACGTTTCATTTGGATGCATGGCGCCAGTGTCGGTGAATGTCTGTCTATGTTGCCATTGATTCAAAAATTATTGGACGAAGACAAAAACTTGCATATTATGGTTACCTCGGGCACTGTTACGTCGGCCGCTTTAATGAAAAAACGCTTGCCTGAGCGCGCTTTTCATCATTATTTTCCGATTGACTTTCCGGGCTTTACGCACCGTTTAATCCGGCATTTTAAACCGGATGCCGTTTTTTGGTTTGAATCGGAATTTTGGCCGAATGCTCTTTATGCTTTCAAAAAAGAAAAAGTGCCGTTGATTTTATTGAATGGCCGCATTTCGGATAAATCCTTCAGACGGTGGAAAAAATTGCCTTTTGTTATCAAGCCGTTGCTTGCTTGTTTTGCTCTGACTTTGGGCCAATCCCCCGAAAATGAAGAACGCTTAAAAAAGCTGGGGAGTCCGGCCACGGCCTGTGTGGGCAACATCAAATGCGCAGCGCCGGCTTCCCCTTATTCCAAAGAAGAACTGATAAAATTACAAAAACAAATCGGAAACCGTCCCTGTTGGTGTGGGGCTTCCACACACGCCAATGAGGAAGAAATGATGGGGGATATTCATCTGCATTTAAAAAATGATTTCCCCAAATTATTGACGATTTGTGTGCCGCGCCATCCGGACAGAGCCGATAAATTACAGGAAATGTTTGAAAAAAAGGGCCTGATTGTCGCTCGTCGTTCCAAAAAAAATCCCATTACGGCCGATACACATATTTATTTAGCTGACACCATTGGTGAAATGGGCTTGCTTTATCAGTTGGCACCGTTGGTCTTTGTGGGGGGCAGTTTGATTCCGTTTGGTGGTCAAAATATGTTGGAGCCGATGTATTGGGGAAAAACGGTTTTTGTGGGGCCGCATGCCTTTAATTTCAGAGCCTTTATGAGTGAAGGCAAAAAGCAAAAAGCCCTGCGTGAAGTACCGAATGCTTTTGCTTTACAAGAACAAATTCATTTCTTTTTAATGCACCCCAAGGAAGCACAAAAAATCGGCGAACGAGCGCATCAGATGGCTATTTCCCAAATGGCAGTTTTGGATCGGCTTTATCAATTACTTCAACAAAAAGGATTTATCTATGCAGGCACCAAAGTTTTGGGACAAAAAAGAAAGTAAATTAGCACGTTTTCTTTCTCCGTTGGGCGCTGTGTATGCGTGGACTGTCGCCCACAGGTTGGCGCACCATCATCCTTATCAGGCCAAAATGCCCGTGATTTGTGTCGGAAATATTTCGGTGGGCGGAACTGGTAAAACGCCGGTTTGTTTGGCTTTGGCAAAGTTATTATCCAAACATCAGCAAAGTCCTTGGTTTTTAAATCACGGCTATCATGCGGCCGAACAAAGTATCATCGTGGATAAAAAAACACATTCAGCTTTGGATGTGGGGGATGAGGCCTTATTATTAGCAGAAGCAGCCCCCACCATTGTGGATAGTGCCAGAGCGCGGGGCGCTCAATTGGCCGAAAAAAAAGGTGCTCCTTTGTTGATTATGGATGACGGTTTTCAAAATCCGACCTTAGTTAAAACATTTTCCTTTATTGTTGTGGATGGAACCAAAGGTTTTGGGAATGAACGCGTCCTGCCGGCCGGTCCTTTACGTGAACCGGTCTTGAAAGGGTTGAAACGAGCAGATGCACTTATTTTGGTTGGAAAAGATATTTGGGGCGTCAAAAAGTATTTAAAAAAACATCAGGTGGATCTGCCGCTTTTGACTGGCCAGTTTGTTCCCGATGAAAACGATTTACAAAAAGAAAAGCCCATTTGTGCTTTTGCCGGTATCGGGAATCCCCAAAAGTTCTTTAATATGTTGCGGGGGATGGGCTTTCAATTGGCCCAAACACACAGCTTTCCTGACCATTATTTTTACACACGTTTTGACATTGAAGATTTAAAGAAAAAAGCCCTGGGGCTTCCCCTTGTCACAACCAGTAAAGACTGGGTGAAGATTCCCCCGGAAATGCGGACGGGCTTGGTTCAAATTTGCGGACATTTTGAATTTGATACCCCTGATGAGGTATGGCATTTATTGAAGGAGAGTTTATGAATAAGCGTATTCCCGGTTTAAAAAGAAGTTTGTTACGGCGCTTGATTTTGGACCCGATTGAGGGGCTGGCTGTTGCGATTATTTTATTGATTTTCGCCGTTCTGCCGTTAAGATTTGCCGAAGGATTCGGGGCTTGTTTGGGCTCGGTGGTGGGGACTTTTGCGTGGCAGCGCAATAAAATAGGCCTGTTTAATCTGCGTGTGGCTTTTCCGGAAAAAACCGACAAAGAACGAAAAAAGATTTTGCGTCAAATGTGGCGTCATTTTGGCCGGTTGATTGCCGATTTACCCCATAACCGCCAAGTCTTACAAGAGGCACGCTTCAAGGGGGTGGAGTATCTGCGCAAGGCTTATTTGACGGGCAAAGGCGGCTTCGTTTGTTCCGCTCATATCGGTAATTGGGAATTATCGGTTGCCAAACAAATTGCCCCCGGTTTTGTGATGAATCCGGTTTATCGGCCCGCCAACAACTGGTTTTTGGATAAACTTTTATTTGCCAGACGCAAAGGTATTAAAATTCCCAAAGGCAGAACGGGCGCGCGCTTAATGATTGAAACCTTAAGACAAGGTAAATTTATTTCCATTTTATGCGACCAAAAATTTCGTGAAGGAATTACCTTGCCCTTTTTTGGGATGCCTGCCCAAACGGCAACGGCTATGGCCAGTTTATCCATCAAAATGAATGTGCCGATTATTATGGTAAAAGCCATTCAACAAAAGGACAAACGTTATTTATTGAGCGTTTATCCACCCTTACCCATTCCGGTGGGACTCCCCCGCGGTGAAGGGGAACGTCAAATTATGAATTTGGTCAATCAAACCTATGAAAAATGGATCCGTGAAAATCCCGAACAATGGTTGTGGATTCACCGGCGTTTTGATAAACACCTTTATAAATGATTTTTCTTCAACTGTAAATGGAACTGCATCAAAGCAATAATCAACAACAACGGAAGCAAAGATTCCCCACCTTCTTCAATAATGGTGACAAAGAACAAAGCCGGTTCAGATAAACGTTCGCCCGTCATTTTGGCATAATTGCTGTTAAACCGATCGGCGATTTGGGTGATAAGTCCCCACCCACCAAAGGTCGCTATCGTCCAATACATCGGATTGAATTTGAAAAAACCCTGCACCATTTTCTTGAAGTTTTTATAAAATAAAAAAGCAATGACAGAAACAACGGTTAAAATAAGAACAGCCGAAACCATCTTCCCGTAAAAAGGGACATTCGGATTTTTAAAATAATTGATTTTAATGGCGGTCGTATCATTAATCGCAATCCAATGTTGCGCCCCCATTTCCCGTAACAATGTGATAACCCATAAAAAAATCAATCCGAAATAAGTGCTTTGACGGGGTGTATGGATATAATCTCCATAACAACCAACCAAAACCGCAAAAGACATCCCGTAAAATAAATAAGTCAGCGCTTCTGTTATCCCCGCTTTATCCAAATCATAGGCCCCGTATTTCGCCCGAAGTGCATAAGAAATACCAAAATAAAGCCCCATAACAAATAAAACACCAGCGGCACCAAACAGAGGGTGCATAAAAATCTTTTTTAAATTCATTTCAATTCCCTTTCATCACAGTTTATGCAAACTGTATCACGCCTCATCAAAAATCTCAAGCATTTTTTCAAGTGTCTTTTCAGAAAAATATCTTGATTTTTAGAGCAAAATCGGTTATACTGAAACTCACTTTTGCTGGACAGGTGGCCGAGTGGTTGAAGGCGCACGCCTGGAAAGTGTGTTTAGGGGAAACTCTAACGGAGGTTCGAATCCTCTCCTGTCCGCCATTAAAAACGCCCC
>JBJEXE010000018.1:22777-49702 GCA_051885475.1 Alphaproteobacteria bacterium
ACGGAGGGGATGAGAACCCTTGGGTTTTCTCGCGAATAAAATGAGCGGACGCCGATAGGCGGTCCCAAGCTTATCAGCGCAGGGACGAAGGCGTCAGCCTGAAGCAATCTCTCCTGTCCGCCATTAAAAACGCCCCGGAAGGGGTGTTTTTTTGTGGACGGAGGGGATGAGAACCCTTGGGTTTTCTCGCGAATAAAATGAGCGGACGCCGACAGGCGGTCCCAAGCTCATCAGCGCCAGGATGAGGGCACCAAACACAGGATGAAATAAGTTTTTTAAAGGGCTTTTTTCAAAAGCGTTTCTTTTTCCGATAACATTTCAATAAAGTGCGCTATCTCTTTTTCAGAAACCGCGGCCTTTTTATGTGATAAAACCTTTTTTTCTGCCTTATCCAACAATTCCTGACGGAGATGATTCTTAATTTGAAGGGCCATCAAATTTTGCCGCACCGAAAAATCCTGCTTTTTGATTTGGCTTTGATTTTTAATTTGTGCTTCAAATTCCTTTTGCAGGACTTTTATTTTCTGGCTAGCCTCTTTATCTGAGCCTTTTGTTTTCAATCCTTTCAGGGCCTCTTGATGCGCCTGAACGGCCTTTTGATAAACCTCTTCGGCATTTTGAATATCGTTTTCCACCTGATGACGTTGGCGTTCAAAAAAGTGTTGGAGCCGCTGACGAATAGGCGGAAAAGCCACCAAGCCGACCACAATTAAGAAAGACAGATTCAACCAAAATTCCGGATGATTAAACGGGCTCATTCTATCCCTTTCAAGGTTTGTTTCACAAAAGCGGACGCATCAGCCAGCACCTGTTTTTCTTCACGTTCCAATTTTTGAATATGATGCTTCAGATGATGAGATAATTCTTTTTCCGTTTTTGCCACAGCCTGTTCCAAACGATTGCGCTCTTGAAGTTGAGCATCAGCCAAACGTTGATTTTGCCGAGCGGCAAATGATTCTTTTTTTTGTTCCAATTTTTGCTGTAAGGCTTGCACTTCTTGAAGCAACTTTTCTGATTTTTCCACAGGAATATCAATCCGTTGTGCGCGCGCAGCAAAAATTTTATCAAACATCGGAAAAATGATAAAACGAACACCCAAGTACAAGCCACCAAAGCTGATGAGCAACCAAAAAATCTGACTGAGCCAAAAAGCCGTATCAAATTGGGGCATTGTCTTCCTTTATAAATAAAGTAAAATAATAGCCAATCCCAAAGCGTATAAGGCAATGGCTTCCGTAATGGCGGCCCCACCCCAGGCAAACAAACTGACATCATTTTTAACTTCCGGATTCCGACTGACTGCCGAAATAATCGTTACCCATATTTGGGAAACCCCCTTGGCAACCCCCAGCATCACCAGCGCAATCAATCCAACGGATAAATAACGCATCCCGTCTGCTAAATATTTCATTGATTCTGCATCCATTTTCTCCTCCTTTTCTTAATGGTCAGCCTCTACCGCCTCACCTAAATAAATGCTTGTCAAAATAGTATAAATGTAAGCCTGCAAAAAAGCAATCCCTAATTCAAAAGCGGTCATCAACAAAATAAAGACCAGCGGAAAGGCTCCGGCTAATCCGGAAGTTGTCGTAAAATAGGCCATTATTTCCAGCAAAATATGCCCCACAATCATATTCATCACCAACCGCACCGTCAAACTGAAGGGCTTGGCGATAAAGGAAATCATTTCAATGGGAATCACCAAAGGCGCCAAAATACGCGGAATACCGGCCGGCATAAAGGTTTGAAACCACGCAAAACCTTTCGCATAAATTCCAATCAAAGAAGAAATAATCAAGCCCAATAAGGCAAAGGCCCCCACCGGAATCAGCTGCCCCGTAAAGGTAAAGCCCATCGGAACCAGTCCCAGTAAATTCCCCATAAAAATGAAAACAAAGACACTGAACAAAAACGGCAGATAAGGCCTTGCTTTATCCCCCAAAGCTTCTTTTGCAATTTTGGCAACAAAACGATACAGGCTTTCCGCCAAACTTTGGGGCGCACCCGGTACCACCTGACGCCGATACAAACAAAAAATCAATATCATTAAACCGATAAGGGCAGATAAAATCATAAATAACGCGGAATTTGTTAAAGAGAGGTTCCATCCGTTCAACTCCAACGGCAGAATTTCTTTGACAACAAATTGGTCCAACGGATTGATCATTTTTTATCCTTTTTGATTGCATAACGAATGACGGTGTAAAGACCGGCTATCCCCCCAAAAAGGGTCAAACCGGCGGTCAACAGGCCGGAGGTATGAAAGACTTTTTGCAAAAATAATCCCATACTCAGGCCCACCAAAATACAACTCATTAAATCCGTTAAAATTACCATGGCTATGCCATAGCCTTGCGTCCCATGGGAAGAAGTCGGCACCTCTTTTTGGTGCTTCAGATGTTTAATCTTTTCCTGTAATTCTTGAATTTCTGACGTCATTTTTGAAAGGCTTCCCGTAATTCCTTTAATACTTTTTTATCAGAGCCGGCCCATTTACGAACTTCAGCACCATCCCGCATCACCAATGTCGGTGTTCCGGTTATCCCATAAAGACGCGCCAAATTCGCCTGCTGTTCCAAAATAGCTTTTTGTAATTCCTGATCCGTCAGACACAAATTAAATTGTTCTTGGGTCATTCCTTGACGGGCGGCAGAACTTGCAAACATTTTCCGGACGGCAGCCGCATCTTGGCGCATCCACTTGGATTGCGTGGCATAAAGTTCATCTTCCAACTTATCAGCGCCCCCCACATCCAGACAACGCAGGGTTTGAGTCGCCATCAACCCATTGCCGCCACTTACCATATCCACCACAATAATTTGCGCTTTTCCCGTATCCGCAAATTCCCGTTTTAACTGGGGCAAAATGTTTTTGTGAAAATCAGCACAATGATGACACGTTAAAGAAGTAAACAAATACAACTGAACCGGTGCGCTTTTCCCAAACGCCCGTAAATCCGACGGAGAAAACGCCCATGTTTGAGTGGCCAAAAAGAATCCGAGTATAAAAACTAAAAAACGCATAAAACCCCCTTTGATTGAGAAAAATATAACACCCTTTTTTGATTTTGTCCAGTAAAAAGTTTTCCTTGCCTTTTATCATTAAATCAGTTAAAATATCTTGGTCTGAACAAAAATGAAAGGATTTATTATGGCAGGAAGTATCAATAAAGTTGTTTTAGTCGGGAATTTGGGACGCGATCCGGAAATTCGCCACACAACAGCTGGCAGCAAAATTGCCCATTTGTCTGTGGCAACTTCTGATTCTTGGCGGGATAAAAATGGAGAACGTCAAGAAAGAACAGAATGGCATCGCGTTGTTATTTTTAATTCTAATTTAGCTGATTTCGCTGAACGCGCCTTAAAAAAAGGCTCTAAAGTTTACGTGGAAGGTGCTTTACAAACGCGCAAATTCACAGATTCCAACGGTGTGGAAAAATTTACTACAGAAATTGTTTTAGGGTCTTTTCGCGGTGAATTAGTGGCTTTGGACGGGCGTGCTGATGCCAATGCCGGTGCTGCCACCGAATCAGCTGAAGGGGATTCTTCTGCTGATGCCGGATGGGATTCTGCCGCCGCCACAGGTAAAACGGAAACTTTTGATGACGAAATCCCGTTTTAAAAAAGAAAAATAAAATAAACACCCTGTTTTTCAACAGGGTGTTTTTATTACCCGAAACATTAACCTTTCGGGGGAATTTCCGCCAATGCCAATTCCTTGGCTTTGACATAGTCAAACTTACCCGACCCCAGTAAAAGCGGCGTGTCCGTCACAATCACCTTGGCAGGCAAGCCTAATTCCGCCATACCGGCTTGTTTAAACACGGCAATCAAAGCGTCGCGCGTGATTTCCTTGCAGGTGGTTACCAAGATAATCTGTTCGCCTTTTTTGGCATCAGGAATACTGACAGCCCCCAGGACAAAATCAGGCCAGTTTTTGGCAATCACTTGCTCCACAGCCAACAAGGAAACCATTTCTCCTCCGATTTTGGCAAATCGTTTGGAGCGGCCCTTAATGCTGATAAAGCCTTCTTCATCAATGGAAACGATATCCCCTGTGTTATACCATCCGTCTTTCGGCGGGTCCAAAACCATCGGATTTTCATAGCGCATATAGCCTTGCATAATATTCGGGCCTTTCACCCATAATTCGCCCCCTTCTTTGATGCCTTCCACCGGCTTCAATTTATACTGAATGCCACTCATCAAACGACCGACAGAATCTTTTTTCTGATGCAAGAAGGTATTGATTGAAATAACCGGAGCGCATTCAGTGGCCCCATAGCCTTCAAACAAACGCACGCCAAATTTATCCTGCCAAATAACACGGGTATCTTCTTTGATTTTTTCGGCCCCACCCGCAACAATCCGCAGACTGTTAAAATCATACGGGTTCGCACATCTGGCATACGCCGACAAGAACGTATCCGTTGAAAAGAAAATCGTTGCCCTGATACTGGCCGCAATTTCGGGAATAATCCGGTAATGCAACGGTGTCGGATACAAAAAGGTCTTGATCCCCAAAACCAACGGCGCAATGGCCCCAACACCCAACCCGAAGGAATGGAACAGCGGTAAGCAATTCAAAAACACATCATTCGGATAAATATCAAACTTGGCCATCACCTGATAGTCATTTGATAAGATATTAAAGTGCGATAACAACACAGCCTTCGGCATCCCTTCCGAACCAGAAGTGAACAAAATAACCGCCGTATCCGTGGATTGAACCGGATGATTTTTGTGCATACGGTGATACAGGTTTTGGGGGAAGATAGCCCCATACACCCCCACCATTTTATCCCACATGGTCAAGCTGGGCTTTAAATCTTCCAAATACAGAATCTTGACATCTGCTTTTTCAATTTCGGCCACCAATGCCTCCAATTTGGCCAACTGGACCACTTTGTGTGCCGTCACAACCGTTTTCAGCCCCACCGTTTTACATCCGGCAACAACCGCTTTTGCGCCGGCGGTAAAGTTAATCATTGCCGGAACTTTACCGTTGAGTTGTAACCCCAAGAAAGTTAAAGCACAAGCCGCAGAAGTCGGCAACATCACCCCAACACGTTCTTCATCCGGCAGGGCCTTTTGCATTAAACGCCCCAAAACAGTGGACTTCAAGAAAAGGGAAGTATAGCTGATCGGTTTACGGGCCGTATCTTCCACAACCTTAAAGAAACGTCCACGCATCTTCATCGCATCGGTAATGGCTTCAAAAATGGTCCGATGACATTCATAGCTGTCAAACAACATTCCGGAAATAATATCATACAGTTGAGAAGAGGAATATCGCCGTTGTTCGCGATTCGGCATAGAAGACGGAAATTCAAACTTCACCGGCGGCAACACCGTTAAAGTGATTTTCGGAAAAGCCTTAAACCATGTTCTTTTTCCGGTAATCCGTGAAAAGAAGGTATGGCATGCCCCATCAATTCTGATGGGAACAATCGGCGCATTACCCTTTAAAGCCATCATTGCCGCCCCTTCATACATTTTCAGGCGCGTATGTCCCCCTTCCACTAAACCGGAATTAAAAATCATACACATTTTATCTTGACGCAATTCTTCCACCATCGTTTTGACGGCAAAAGGACTGACAGGATCCAAAGGACGCAAATCCACCAAATTCGTCATAAACTTCATCAATGTTTTACCCAACAAACGATTGCTGATGGAAAAGACAATCGGACGCGGCACAAACGTGGAAATCAACAACACATCCATAAAGTTTGTGTGATTGGTGACAATCAAACAACGTTCCCCTTCTTTGGGTAAATTTTCCAGTCCTTTAATTTCGGCTTTATAAAGCCATCCAAACAGCTTTTTAAAGAACCGGCGGCGTTGTTCCCACGGTAAAAGTCTGACAAAATAAAGCGACACAATGACGTTTACCAAGGCAAAAAAGACAACCACATCCACCAAATCAAAAAAGACCAAGCGCATGGCCAAAACAACCAAAAAGGCTGCAGCCATAAAAACGGAATTCAATAAGCCACTGAAGGCAAAGACACGCCCCATGCGCTCTGTCGGTGTTTTCATTTGCAACAGGGTGAAAAACGGCAAAACGTATAAAGCGGATAAGATCCCCAAAATCACCACATCAGCCATAATAAACCAATAATGAACATCTGTGGTCAATAATTGGAAAATCGTCAAAGCTTTTCCGGTCGCCAATTTATCCAAAGAACGGCTGACAAAGGCAAACACAAACAAAGCCACGGACATCAAAATGCCCACCCAAACCGCCTGAGAGCCCAAAGTTTTTTTGCTGCTACGCACACAGATGATTGAACCCAAAATATATCCCAGCGGATACAACACAACCGCCAAAAAGACCATTGTGGACCAACGTGCCTGCAACACTTCCTGCCCGTATTCGGCCGATAACATTCCCGTCAAACTCATCAACACCCAAAACCAAGCCATCCCGATTAAATAGGCCCATTCGTCAAACTTAAATTTTAAATTTTCAGAAATATCATCAAAAACGTGAATCGGGTTTTTGGTGATTTTTGTTTCAGGAGCAACGGCCTCTTGCGCCGGCAACAACAGGGTTGTTAAAGCCCCCAATAAAGCAATCAAAGTAACCCCTAAAGAAACAAGGCTGATGGATACCATATTCTTTAAAATCAGCATCATCATCAAAGCCGCAAGCCCCCTGCCCAACAAAGAAGCAATTTTCATCAAAGCGTTCGCCTTTAACAATGATTTTTCAGGCACCAAAGCCGGTGTCAATGCATCATCGGCAACCCGCAAACAGGCCCCAATGAAACCCAGCCCAATCATAATCATCCATAAAAAGAAAACAGAATCCAAAGAAACGGACCCCAAAACAAACAACATTGCCCCAAAAGTTGCCGCTTGGAAGAAAAGCAAAAAGTGTTTTTTGGAAAACTTATCCGCCACTTGCCCCGCAACCGTTGACCCCACAAAAAAGGCCAAAGCATATAAAATAATACCGGAAACAACAAATCCTGTTCCGGCCTGAGTTAAACGATAAGTTGCCATAAATAAGAACAACATACGCATAAAACTGTCACTGACAGATGAAAATAAATGCGCTGTCAAAAGCGGGAAAAATTTTTTTGTCATTAAATGTCTGGCCATAAAAACTCCTTTTTTGAATATTTTTTTATCTTAGCATACTTTCCAAAAAATTGCAAATAGGCCGAAAAGAATTCCCCGAAAAGATATTTATTGACATTTTAAAAAAACTCCTTTAGACTGAAAAAGCTTTGTGGAAAAAATCCGCAAAGTCGGAACTGAAAAATCCGCGAAAATAATCCGTCCGAATATCGGGCGGGTGATCGCCCAATATATTGAATAAGCGATACTGTATTTTCGCAGTTTTTCAGCATCCGTCCGCTTTCATAAGAAGTGGATTTTTTGTTTGACAAAAAAAGGAGGCTGAAAATGTTAAAAGAAAATAAATATAAAATTGTCATTTCCCAGGTGGTGGGAAAATCGGCTGGAAATAAAGCATTAAATACTGCTGGATGCTGGGTCAGGTCGGGTATGACAGAGTGTGGTGAAACAGGGCGTTCTATGGTTGAAATGCTGGGCGTGCTCGCCATTATGGGTGTTTTGTCCGTCGGCGGGGTCGCCATGTATACAACCGCGATGAATAAACACCGCGCGAATGAATTGTTGAACGAGGCCAGCAAACGGGCAGCTGTACTTGCCATGCAAATCACGGCTGGGAAAGTTGGAAATGACCTGTCCATCGGCGAATTTACCAACCCGTCAGGATATATCTTCGGCGTGGATGGAGGCTATGCGGCCGGGGGCAAAACATTTAAATTGACCCTGTCCAAAGACCCGAGTGGAGCCATAGACGATACTATCTGCGCTCAAATGAAAGCAGCCTTGGGGGACAATAGTGCGATGGCAATAGATGATACCTGCGCTACACTCACCTTTAACGCCGATATGAGCCGAGGAGTGGACGCTGGTGGAGCATCCCCATCCGTCACTTGCGATCCGCCATGCACGGGTGGAAAAGAATGTGTGAATGGTTCCTGTGAATGTCCATCCGCTACCCCTATTTGGAACGGAACAGAATGCCAAGTAAAGACAACATGTTCTGATGATGAATATTATTGGCCAGAATTGAATGTGTGTACAGAAATGCTTTACTGTGAGAATGCGGATGCCGACATGGATGAAACAAACAAAAAATGCAGCTGTCCAAGTGGAAAGTACGCCTATTTGGAAGCTGGTTGGCCCGCTTGTTGTCCGGATGGTAATAGTATCGTTTTGGGGAGATGTGCCCCAGCACCTTCTTGCGATGGTGAATGGTATTGTGATGGAGAGTTAGAAAAGAATGGTGAAAATTGCATTGATCAAGTCAAGTGTTGTAGTGGAACTGTTCTGACTAAAGCAGGCGGTAGTATGGGAGGATTCCAAACCTGTTGTCCGGATGGTTTGAATGATGCAGGCGACGATTGCAGCAAGTGTCCGAGTAGTGAAAAATATAATGGCAAATGCATAAACGAAATCTGTGATGATTCTGCCTACCCTTATTATTGGCCACAGTTAGAGGCATGTACAGAAGAGTATGATTGTCAAGGTACAGGGCATGTCAAAAATGGTCATATTTGCACGTGTGCTTCGGGTTATACCCCATTTTTATCTAATGATAGGTTTCCAGATTGTTGTCCGAGTAATCATCCAATTGTGTACAGCAGATGTGCCCCAGCACCTTCTTGCGATGGTGAATGGAGTTGTCCCGGGGGGCTTTATCAAGGCACATGTGTAGACCCTGTTGAGTGTTGTCCGACAGATTCTTGGGATCCCATAACAAAAGATTGCAACCAATGAAGAAAGGAAATCAGTTGACTATGCTCTATAGTCAACTGACCCCCCTATAGGATATGATTGGGATGAATATAAATGCCTCTATGAATAACATCCTCACCACTTAAAAATTTACGCCCCGTCAAGTTGGACGGGGTGTTTTTGACACATTTACTAACGAACTGCTAATAAAAGGTATTTTTTATTAAAAACATAACGGCTTGTTTTTTTTCAAAAAATATGCTATCCTTTTGCCAGATAAGCCAAAGGAAATTTGATGTTTGCCACCACCCATACCGTTGCCTTTGCCGGCATTGATGTTTTAAAAATCAATATAGAAGTGCAAATCACTGATGGCTTGCCCAGTTTTACCATTGTGGGATTGGCCGATAAAGCCATTGCGGAAAGTCGGGAACGGGTCCGCAGTGCCTTGCATTCCGTTGGCTTGGCTTTGCCCGGCAAACACATTACCGTCAATTTAGCCCCTGCAGATGTCGTCAAAGAGGGCACGCATTATGATTTACCGATAGCGATGGCCTTATTGGGCGCTATGGAAATTTTTCCGGCTGACAGGTTATTGGGATGCTTGATGATGGGCGAATTGGGCTTGGACGGGAGCGTTCGTCCCGTATCAGGCATTTTGCCGGCCGCTATGGCTGCCGTTGGATATGAAATGAGCTTTGTGTGTCCCGCACCGCAAGCCGGTGAAGCCAGATGGTCCGGTATCAAAGAGTTAATTCCAACGCAAAATTTATTACAACTGATTCAACATTTTAAGGGGACTTCGCTGATTGCAGCGCCGACACAAATCACCCCCATTGAGCAAGTGCCTTATGCCTTGGATATGGCGGATGTCAAAGGCCATGAAAGTGCTAAACGCGCCTTGGAAATCGCTGCCGTCGGCGGGCATAATTTATTGATGGTTGGTCCTCCGGGCTCTGGAAAATCTATGTTGGCATCACGCCTTCCTTCCATTTTGCCCGAGCTTTCCGTGGAAGAAATGCTGGAAGTCAGCAAGATTCATTCGGTAGCCGGCCTGTTAAAAGACGGACAGTTGATTACGCAGCGTCCCTATCGCGCACCGCACCATTCGGCGTCCACACCGGCAATGGTGGGCGGCGGGTTGCGCGCAAAACCGGGGGAAATTTCGTTGGCCCATCGCGGTGTTTTGTTTTTGGATGAACTGCCCGAATTTTCCCGCCAAACACTGGAGGCCTTACGTCAGCCCTTGGAAACCGGCGTTGTGTCGGTTGCACGCGCCAACTCACACGTTTCCTATCCAGCCAGATTTCAATTGGTTGCTGCGATGAATCCGTGCCGATGTGGCTATCTGGGCGTTCCCGGACGCAGTTGTTCCAGAGCCCCCCGCTGTGCCGAAGAATATCAGGCCAAAATTTCGGGACCGATGCTGGACCGAATTGATTTACAAATTGAAGTTCCTTTATTATCCCCTTGGACCTTGGGCAGCTTGGGACCGGCCGAAAATTCAGCCACGATTTTAGAACGCGTCAAAAAGGCCCGCAGCTTTCAAGCGCTGCGCCAAAAACGCCTGAATGCCGAAATTGACGGAACAGAGTTAGAGCAAATTGCCAATTTAAGTGAACAAGCACGCCAACACTTGATTGAATCGGCCGAAAAAAGTCAACTGTCCGGTCGGGGCTTTCATCGGATGATTCGGGTGGCCCGAACCATCGCTGATATGGCTTTTTCAGAAAGCATTTTACCGGAGCATATTACTGAAGCTTTTGCCTTTCGGCGGCCGGAAAGGAAGGGCTGATGCAGGAATTGGAACTTCTTCTTTCCCCTATTTGTGGCGCTATCGGGTTAGGGGTGGCTGTTTTATATCATCTGCTCATCACAAAACAATTGCGGCGCAATTTTAAAATTCAGCAAGACCTTTTGTTAAACGGCCCGACAGGGTTGGTTTATGTGCAACGGGAACACATTTTGTTGAATAAAACAATCTGCCTGATGCTGGGTATAAAACGTTCCAGCCGTTGGAAAACTTTTTTGGCGGTTTTTCCTGATTCTATTCAAGACCTTTTAATACAAAAATGCCACCAACTACAACTTCAAAAAAGGCCTTTTGATGAAACAATTTCCTTTCAAAAAAGAACTTTTTTCATTCACGGGCAAACAGATGCACGGGGGGCTATTGTTTTGTGGTGGATAGATATGACCGAATCCCAAAAAAAGAATGCCAAAGAAAATCAAAAAAATAAGGTTCTTTCCAAACAAAAAGAGCTTTTGGAAAGTGCTTGGGAAGCTTTGCCCTTTCCCGCTTTTATCCGGGGTCCCGGGGACAAATCGTTATTTGCCAATCAAGCTGTCGGCTTAGAAGCCAAAACGTTAAATGCCCTGCATTGGATCAGTCGTCCCTTTAAGAAAAATGAAATAACCTATACCCTGACTTACGGACAAGAAACGCATACGGAAGAAGAGCTGCATTCTTTGATTCGCGAAGTGGCAAAAGCCCATCAGAGATTATGCCAAGAACTGCCTTGTGCCGTTTGTTTATTCAGCGCAAAAGGCCAAATGATGAGTTGTTCCAAGGCCTTTGCAAGGTTATGGCATTTGGATGAAAAATGGTTAAAGAACAACCCGTCTTATGAAGATTTTTGGGATAAAGTCCAAGAAAAAGGGTTGATGAACCGGGTGATGGATTTTGCGCAATATAAAAAACAACAACGCGGCCAATTCGCCAGCCTGTCCGAAACACAAGAGGTATTTTTGTATTTACCCAATGGGAAAATCATTCGCCGCCTAATGATTCCTTTTGCCTCGGGAAGCGTTATTTTATTGGATGAAGATAAATCCGTTTAGGCGCGTTTTAAGTATTCTTGCACCAACTGGTCCGTATTGGAAATTTCTTTGGATAAACGTTCTGTCAATAAAACGTTCTTACTGCCTGAAGAATAAATTTTGAGATAAGGCCCAAGTCCCGACAAATCCACATCCAAAATAACCGATTCGTGAATTGCAGGACGGGAAACTAAAATCGCATATTTGCTGTCCGCAAATTCTTTTCCCAGCACAAAATTCATTTCACGCGGCGTCAAATTCCAGGTGGCATAATCGGATTCATTGGCTTGAGGGTTGCGGAAAAATACAACCGTTTGGCACTGACCGCGAATCACATCCCCCAAGCCGTTTTCATCCAAAAATTTCGGCTGCTGGAAAGCGCATAAAAAGGCTTGACGTTTTTTACGTCCTTCACGTAATCCTACAATAAAACTTTCCCGGAACATCGGGTGTTCCAACATCGGCGCCGTTTCGTCAATCATAATCATTGTGGGTGTTCCTTTGGCCGTTGCCAGTGTATGGATTCGGTGCATAACATAGCTGATGACAGCCGGCGCCAAAGTGGCATCTTGAAAAATAGTTGTAAAATCAAAGCCCATATAGCGCGAATCCAAATCCAAATTGTCCGTTGGGGAATTGAAAATACGTCCATATTGATCCGTATCAATCCAACGGGTGAGTTCACGGCGCATATAGCTGTTCGGTGAAAAACACGATTTATACAGGTTTTTCAAAAGCCGTTGATCCTGCGGCAAATATTCAAAAGCCGTCGTCACCGCTCGGGCAATTTCAGATTCGGAAACGGCATCTTTACCACCGGTAATATCGCGCACCCAAGAACGCAAAAACGCCCTGTTATCCGGGGTATCGGGAATCGCAAATGGATTCAAAGAAACCGATTCTTCCCCGCCGTCAAACTTGACATAAGGGGCGCCTTGCAACGTTGCAAAAACCTTGGCACCGTTATTCCGGTCAAAGAAATAAACATTCAAATCGGGAATCCTTAAAGCCTGACCGGCCATAAAGCTGAAAAAGGTTGTTTTACCTTGTCCCGTCGGCCCAATCAAAGCCGTATGGGCCACGGCGTATTGTTCTTCGCTGACGTGGAATTGAAAGGCATAGGGCGTTCCCGTAATGGTGCGAAACCAACTTAAAGGCACTGGGCCCCAGTCGGATTTCATTCGCCCTTCTGGGGCTTTGTCAATCAAGCCCGCACAGGCCACCACACGCGATAAATAAAGGTAAGTTCTGGGATACACATCATAGGTGGGAAATTGGCTGAAAAAGACAGCTTGTGCGGCCCAACCGTCACGCACGGGGGTCACATTATATAAACGGCAGAGGCGTTCAATTTCTTCCACACCGAATTTAATTTCTTCTTCCGTATCCCCGAAGAGAATCACACTTTGCGCATATTCATTCAATGTTTGCGCATTTGCATCCGAAGCATCCAATTCTTCCAAAGCGGCCCCGTATTGAGCCATCACAGATTGAGAAAAGGTTGTTAAATAGGCCATCTTTCTTTGTTGCATCAAAAGCGCAGAAGCTTTCACCATTGGCACAGGTTTTATGTTGTGAAGCAAAGTGAGTTCAATATCCAAGCTCAAAAAATCCGCAATCATTTGTTCATCCATAAAATCACCAGGACGGCGAATTCCCATCGTCGCCGCCAATTTTTCACGTTCTCCGTTAAAGAAACGAATAATCCCGTCATCTTTTGTAAAATGAACATAATCCGCGGTCAATAAATCATTCAGGTATTCTCTTTTTTCGGCATGCACCATCGGCTCCGGACGCGATAAAGGACTGCACATTTTCGCAAATATCCAAAAAGGACTTTTATCCCGATTATTCAAATTGTTTGTTTCACTTAAAAGACGGGGTTCGTATATATCCAAAATACTGGTCAAAGCATTGCTGGCTTGATCCAAATCTTTCATGGCATCTTTGCGATCATTGACGGAAATAATAATGTAATGACGATTTTTAAAAATACGATGGAGGCTTTCCATCCATTTTTCGGAAACGGCTTTTAACAACTTGTTATCCTGAAAAGCCTCAGTTTCCGATAAGGCCACCTTTTCACGGATAGTAATCAGGCGCGAAGTAACCTCCAATTCGGCCATTGAATCAATCCAACGTTTTCTGGCATCCATCAAGGCTATTCTGTCTTCCGGCAACAACAAAGTGGTATCAACCCCTTTAACTTCATAAACACGTGCCATACCACCGGTATGCAAGTGAATGGTTGCCCCATCTTCATCCAACCGGTCAAATGGTAAAAAGTCAGCCAAGCGTGTTTCCTTTGGTTTTGGCAAGACCCATTCCCCCAACTTGGTCACGAAAACAAAGGTCAACAACACGGCAGATAAAATCCCTATCGTCGCCAAAATTGTTGGCGTGGAACCTGCGGTTTGCAAAATAAAATCTGTCACATTGGCATTGATATTTAACATTTTTCTTCCTATGGTGCAAATTTATTCCCTCGGGAATGATAAATATTTTGGGTGGTGGCCGGACCGTTTTGTCCCCATGCCAACATCATGTGAGATAAATGAGGTTCTCTGGCCCCATAAATCACAATCACAATGTGAACGGCCAAAATGGTCCAAATTGCCCAAATGGGGTTTCCTTCAAACAATCCAATCCAAATAAAGATAATCGGGACTTGAGTTGCAAAATTGACCAACGCCGGAATCATCGGCGCCCAAAAGACGCGTGGTGGCATTGCAACGGCTTTTAAAATCGGTTCTCTCATAATCCCCCAATCCTTTTCAGATGCTAGTTTAACCCAAATAAATCAAAAAGGAAAGGAAAAAATGCAAAATTATTTTCTTTTTGATTTTTGCCATATTTGAATCCGTTTTAAAACATCCGAAACGGTAAAACCGAAATGCTGGGTTATCTTATCCCCAGGGGCACTGGCCCCAAAGGTATCAATCCCGATAATCAAACCGTTAGGTCCCACCCATTTTTGCCATCCGAAAGAGGCAGCCATTTCCAAAGCAACACGCGGGGCCGAGCCCAATACTTGTGCTTGATAGGCCTCTGATTGTTTTTCAAACACTTCCCAAGAAGGCATAGAAACAACGGCGCAATTGGGAATTTTGTCGGCCACCTCTAACGCCAGCGCTACTTCTGACCCCGTGGCAATGATTGTCAAACGGCGTTTTCCTTTGGCTTCTTTAATCACATAAGCCCCTTTGGCTGTCCGATTTTCCTTGATTTCATCCCGTATCGTCGGCACGCTTTGACGGGACAAAACAATGAAAGAAGGGCCCTTGATTTTTTGGAAAGCCAGTGCATAACTTTCTGCCGTTTCAATGGCGTCTGCTGGTCTGAAAACCGTCAAATTTGGCATAGCCCGAAAAGAAGCCAGATGTTCAATCGGTTGGTGTGTCGGGCCATCTTCCCCCACGGCCACAGAATCGTGCGTTAAAATAAAAACACTGTGGAGTTTCATCAAAGCAGCCAAACGCACCGCCGGGCGCAAATAATCCGAAAAGACGAAAAAAGTGCTGGCATAGGGGATAAAATCCCCATAAGCGGCCAACCCATTCGTGACGGCGGCCATGGCGTGTTCGCGCACCCCATAATTGAGGTAATTCCCCTGATAAGTCGGGGGCATTATTTCCCGAGACAAAGTGGTTTTTGTTAAATTAGACGCCCCCAAATCTGCCGAACCACCCACCACAAACGGACATTGTTTTAAAATGGCTTCCAACACCTGCTGACCAGCTTTACGTGTCGCCAACTGAGGCTTTTCAACCACCCATTTGCTCATCAAATTCTTTAACGAAAAAGTCGGTTTTAAGGGCTGTTTTTTATTTTCAACCGAAGTAATACGCCGGCCGGCCTGACGCCAAGCAGATAAAATCTCCTCGGGCACTTCAAAAGCTGGGGCAGACCAATTCAAATTTTGCCGCAGCCCTTCCACTTCTTGTGCGCCCAAAGGGGCCCCATGACTGGCGGATTTGCCAGCCTTGGTCGGTGCACCATAGCCGATTGTTGTTTTGCAATCAATCAAAACAGGCTTTTCCGATTTTTGTGCTTCGTTTAAAGCGGCGTCTATGGCATCAAAATTATGTCCATCACAGGTCAGCACCTGCCATCCGTCTGCTTCAAAGCGCATTTTCATATGGGTCAAAGAGCTGATATTCGTTTTGCCGTCAATCGTGATTTCGTTATCATCCCACAAAACAATCAAGTTATTCAAGCGCCAAAGACCCGCCAAAGCAATGGCTTCTTGAGCCACCCCTTCCATCAAACAACCATCCCCAACCGTGCAATAGACTTTGTGTGTTCTTTGTTGAATTTTGGCCCCCAGCGCCATACCGACGGAGGCCGCAAAACCTTGCCCCAAAGGCCCCGTTGAAAAATCAACACCAGGAGTCATTTCCCATTCAGGATGTCCCGGCGTCAAACTGCCCAATTGGCGAAATTTTTTCAGTTGCTCCACTGTCATTTTGGGAAATCCCAACAGATAAAAAAGACTGTAGAGCAATGCCGAGCCGTGGCCGTTTGATAAAACAAATCTATCCCGATTTTCCCAAGCAGGATTGGCCACATCAAAGTGCATCCATTTGGTCCACAAAACCGTCATCACATCAGCCATGCCCAAAGCAACACCCGGATGTCCCGACTTTGCCCGTTCAATCATTTCCACCGATAACATCCGTGCCGCATTGGCCATTTGTTTTAAATCCATTTACTCCTCCTTTTTTAAAAAATAAAACGTATTCCGCCCCGCAGAACGTTTTTCCTTGAGCATAAATCCGCTTGGAATTTGAAGCTCATTGACTTTATCTTCTTCAATAATAATCAACGTGTTTTCATCAATCCATCCTTGTCCCTTAAAAAAAGGCAAAGCCTGACACGCCAGCCCTTTCCCATAAGGGGGATCCATAAATAAAACATCCACAGCCTTGGGGGCAACAGGGGGATGAAAAGCATCCCCATATAATTCAAAGGTCATTTGTCCTCCGTTTTGACGAATCAGTTTTTGCGCCAACGGATTGTTTTCAAATAAATAAACGGCTTTACATCCCCTGGAAGCTGCCTCTAACCCCACAGCCCCGGAACCGGAAAAAACATCAGCAAACCTTAAATTTTCCCAACGCTGCCCCGCTTTCATCAACAGGGAAGAAAGCATATCAAACAACATTTCTTTGGCACGGTCGGCCGTCGGGCGTGTCCCTTCGGGGGGAGCCTTTAATATACGTCCCTTAAATTTTCCGGAAATTATACGCATTTGACCTCCCTGACTTCGCCTTTTGCCAAATCCCCCAGCTCATAAGGACCATAAGAAAGGCGCATCAAGCGCGCGACTTGCAGTCCGAAAGAAGCCATCAAGCGCCGAATCTCACGATTTTTTCCTTCTTGTAAAGTCATAATCAACCACGCATTAGAAGGTGTTTTACTTTCAATTTTGACCTGACAGGGCGCATAATGAATGCCTTCCACCGTGCGGCCTTTAGCCAACTGTGTTGCCAAATCCGGCGGCAAAGAACCATGCACACGAACGCGATAAGTGCGTTTTAAATGGGAGCTGGGCAATTCCATTTGGCGGGCCCATTCCCCATCGTTCGTTAAAAGCAAAAGACCTTCTGAATTTAAATCCAATCGCCCCACGGAAATCACTCGCGGCATTTCGGGTGGCAACGCCCCAAATACAGTCGGCCGCCCTTGGGGATCTCGGGCCGTTGTCACCAACCCCACCGGCTTATGATAAAGCCAAACACGGGTCGCGGGCTTTATGGAAATCTCTTTACCATCCACGACAATTTGATCCTCTTCGGATACCAAAAAAGCCGGCGTTGTCAGTTGCTGACCATTGACCAACACACGTCCCGCCTCAATCAAACGCTCTGCTTCCCGACGGGAACAGACCCCCGCGGCAGATATTCTTTTTGCAATTCGTTCTTGCTTTTTCATCATCCTTTTTATATTATAAAGAAATGGAAAAAAAAGAAAGAGAAAAAATAAAAATAAACGCTTTTCGTTTGGCCCAAAAGGCTTTTTCGGCGGATGAAGTGCCGGTGGGGGCCGTTATTTTTAATTCCCAAACGGGGCAAATTATTGCCAAAGCACACAATCAAACCGAAGGCAAAAAAGATGTGCTGGCCCACGCGGAAATGGTGGCTATTCGTCGGGCGTCGCGTAAATTAGGGCGCAAATTTTTGGATGGGTATTCCCTCTATGTAACGTTGGAACCGTGCGTGATGTGTGCCGGCGCCATCAGTTGGGCCCGATTGGACGCCCTTTATTACGGCGCAACAGATCCTAAAACCGGGGCACTCCGTCAAGGGGCCAAAGTTTTTAAACGCCCTCAAACGCACCATAAGCCCAAAACCAAGCTGATTTTTGAGCCAAAATGCGGTCAAATTATGACGCAGTTTTTTAAACAAAAGCGCCCGATTAAAAAAGTTTGACTTTTTTAATGGTTTTTGTTGACAAATGATGGAAAGTTTGCTAAAGTGCCCCTCAAATAACCTTTAACCTTAGGAGGTATCAATGGCGTCTTTAATGGATAATTTTTTAAATTCCGGTGCAATCGCTTATCCCAGCAATGCTGCTGCCAAAAAGATGTTGAAAGAAATACCGGCTTTGGCCGGGGTTGAGGTGGCCTCTTTAAAAACAGGTTTACGCTCCAAGTTAGCCGCCGGTAAAACGGCGCCCGCAAAGACACGGGGCGGACGCGACTCATAAATCAGCCCTCCGGCTGATTTTTTTTAATCCAATGACAATTCGGGGAAAGTATCTGTGGGCTTTACGGGCCCAAGGCAATCTTGAACGGAGGGATTTGTCGCTTACTCCGGCATTTTATAAAAAAGGGCTTGATTTTTTGGGGGAAATCTTGTAGAATGATTCATGTGCCGAGATAGCTCAGTTGGTAGAGCAACGCATTCGTAATGCGTGGGTCGGGGGTCCGATTCCTCTTCTCGGCACCATTTATTAAAATCGCCCTTTGTGAGGGCGATTTTTTTGTTTGGGCAAGGGTCTATCCTAATTCCAGCACCAGTTATTGCCGGGATTTCTGACTTCACCCGTCACACAATCAGAGGTTACACATCCCTCACCTGGCTCCAGCACTCCATTCCAATACCGATCAACATTGGATCCGTCCCGACATATCCAAGTGGGTCCTTCATACTGACACACACTTCTGAAGGCTTCCCCAGGATCATAAGCATCATCATTTCCTATAAAAACTGGGATATCTGACACTGTACACTTACATGTTTCAGAAGAAATATCTCTCAGTCCATCAGAATCATACTTCTGCAGGTACGCCACATCTTCGTGACAGTAAGCGTAATAAGATGTTATATCATTATCGTTACAATCAATGTTGGTGACCCAATCATATTGCCAAACACCTTCACAACTACAAGAATAGGGAGTAGCCGTTTCGCTGCAACTTCCCTCAGCACACCAATATATATTTCCACCATGGCACACTGCACAACTATAGGAAGAACATGGAGAGTTTGTAGGAGCACTGGAATCATCGTTTGAACACTCAAAGCTATCACCTAATTGATATCGCCAGACACCGTTACAGCTGCACGAATAGGGACTACCATCTGCTTCACCCCAATTCCAACAAGTAAGGCTTCTTTCACCGCACCAATATACATAACCATCATGACACAAAGCGCATCCCCCCGATACCGTTGAACATGGAGAGGGCGCGCTGCAAATATGAGAATTCCAGTCATCCGTCCAATACCCTTCGCAGGGACAGAAAACACCCCAAGCACTGCACGTTCCTTCTTCGCAGTGATGCACTTTGTTATTAAAGCAATAATTGCATGTATCAGTGCCACAAGGCGATTGGACTTCAGAAGCAGAGGAAGAGGATGAACCGGGGCAATTATCACCGACGCAAGGCAGGTCGTCGCCGTCAAATACAAAATCAACCGCGCTCATATCCGCATTAAAGGCCAGTTTGGAACAGCTTTCGCTGATGGCCACAGCACTGTTTCCGCCAGCTGCCGCTTTCATTTGGGCACAGATGGGATCCTCTACCCCCGTTAGCTCCAAAACAATCCGGCCGTTCTCAATCGTGGCTGTATCCCCAAAGGTCGCTCCACCCACCGTGTTATCCCCAAATTGGGCCAACGACATTGAAGGGGCGTTGGGATTCACCAACAACTGCCCCGCCACCATCACAGCGCGTTTACTGGCTTCGTTCAACAACTCATTTGCACGGTATTTGTTCATGGCCGTTGTATACATGGCAACCCCGCCGACTGAGAGCACCCCCATCACGGCCAAAACGCCCAGCATTTCAACCATACTCCGGCCGGACTCACCGCACTCTGTCATGCCCGAGCTGACCCAGCATCCAGCGGCATTTAAGGCCTTATTTTCTGCCGACTTTCCCATCGCGTGGGGAATGACAATTTGATTTTTATTTTCTTCTTTCATTTTAGACTCCTCTTGTTGATAAAAAAGCGCCTTCGCAATAAGCATGCGAAAACGCAAAGTAAATGTGTTTTTTATAAATGGAATGAAAAACGGATTCTAAAGCCCGGGCAGAGGTTCCTTGGGCAAGGCAATACCCCCCCCCCCCATCTGGCATAAGTCTTTGATTATATGGGATTTTTTAAACGCTTTATTCGGCGATATCTTTAAAACTCTTTGAAATGGTTTCATTTTTGCTCCAAGGATTCTTCATACATTTCACGACACGCCTTTTCAAAAGAGCGCGTAAATTTCGCCGTATCAAACAACGGGGAAGATTTTGCCTTTTCGGTTGTTTCCTGACGCAATTTTTTCAAGGCATCCGGCGTGGAGCATAATTCCACCACTTTTTCTTCGTATTCTTGGATATCCTTGCAAATCATCTGAGGCATCCCCAAAGCTTGCAACATCGCCCCGCCGGCACGACTGGTGAACGTTTTGCCGGGGCAAGTAATCATCGGGCAGCCCATATACAAAGCCTCCATCGCCGTTGTGTGGGCGTTATAGTATTCCGTATCCAACAACAAATCGGCCACCTGATAGCGCACCAAGTGTTCGTGGTGCGGTGCCATATTGCAAAAGACAAGGCGATTGGCCTCAATCCCGCGCTTTTCAAATTCCGAGATGATATTTTGGCGGACAATATCTGCGTTCACGTAAAACCATAAAACAGCCTTGGGCACACGCTTTAAAATACTGGCCCACAAATCAAAATAAGCCGGCGTATATTTATAGGTGTTATTAAAGCAGCACAGCACAATTGTATCCGGCGCGAAATTCAAATCCGAGCGCAAGACAGCCGCCGGGGCAATATTGACTTTTCGGTCAATCAAACGGTGGACCGGTTCCAAATACTTGATTTTTTCGCCATAGTATTTTTGTTGATCTGGTGGCACGGCGTATTCATCCGCAAAATTATACCGACATCCCGGGATGCCGCCCATTGTGCCCAAAAAGCCCAAAAAGGTCCCTTGCGCCACAGCCGGATGATACGTCATCACCCCTAAGCGTTGATAGCTGGTATGGCCGTTCAAATCAATTAAAATATCAATTTTATCTTCATAGATTTTTTTGGCCGCTTCTTCATCGGTCATTTTTTCAACCGAGCACACATTCGGTGTCGTCGCATAGATTCGTTTGGAGGGTTCGCTGGCTTCATCCGGATGGGTATCGTATAAATACACATCAAATTTTTCCCGATCAATCAATTCAAAAAACTCACCAATCACATAGCCGGTTGGGTGGACTCTGAGGTCGCCGCACAAAAAGCCCAACCGCAATTTCGGGGCGTCTTTTTTCCTGTCTGAAAATGAAAAAGTGCAAGGTTTTTCACGAAAAGCGGGCTGCTTTTTGACATTGCCAGAAATGGCGCGAAAAAGTTGTTCGTTATCCATCGGCGTGGACAGCAAGATAAACGGCGCTACCATACCGGAATTGATGACTTCGTCGGACATAAAGTAGTCCATTTCTTCTTGCCAATGATCCCAAAACAGGAAGCGTTTTTCCAAATCAAATAATTGGGTACGGATGGAAAGCGGAGTATCGTCTTCATTCAATTCCAACACGCGGCGAAAAGCCTTATAGGCCTTATCCGTTTTTCCCATTTCCTGATACAGGCTGCCCAATTTGGACAACACTTCCACAGAGGCCGGGAAAAGTTTCAGGGCCCGTTTATAACATGTCAGGGCATCGCCCATCAACTTTTTGGCAAAGAAAGTATTGCCTTGCTTTAATAACGATTCATATTCATCAAAATTAATTTCTGTCATACTAAACTCCTACGAAGAATAATCTGGTGAAGGATAATCTGGTGAAGAATAATCTGGACACAAAGATTCCCAGTAAGGTCCTGCATCACCATTGGAACAAGAACAGCTGGTGATATGGCTATCATAGATATTGTAAACGTTACCGTAAGAACAATAATAATACTTATCTAAACATATATCTGCCTCATTAGATGCCGATACTCCATTTGAACACACGCAGTGCCCCACCATATTTCCACCATAGTAGATAGTACCTATAATGTCATCAGCGGGATTAGAGCAATAATAATAAGAACCGTAAGATCCTGTCTGACACAAGTCTCCCCAATAAGTGGCTGTTGCACCGGTTGAACAGTTACAGATGGTCGTGCTGCCATCTGGTCCTTCAACAAAATAACCACTCACACAGCGGTAATAACTAGCGGAAGATGAGGAAGAATAATCCCAACATACATCCGCCAAAGAATAAGCGGTATAACCAGTTGAACAAGGACAATAACCGCTATAACCGTATGGACCTTCAACATAATAACCATCAACACAACGATAGTAATCAACAGAGGACGAAGAAGAAGAACTCTGGCACAATTCTTCCCAAGAATAGGCCGTTGCACCGGTTGAACAGTTACAGATGGTCGTGCTGCCATCTGGTCCTTCAACAAAATAACCACTCACACAGCGGTAATAACTAGCGGAAGATGAGGAAGAATAATCCCAACATACATCCGCCAAAGAATAAGCGGTATAACCAGTTGAACAAGGACAATAACCGCTATAACCGTATGGACCTTCAACATAATAACCATCAACACAACGATAGTAATCAACAGAGGACGAAGAAGAAGAACTCTGGCACAATTCTTCCCAAGAATAGGCCGTTGCACCCGTTGAACAGTCGCATCTAGTCGTGCTGCCATCTGGTCCTTCAACAAAATCACCACTCACACAGCGGTAGTAATCCACAGAGGATGAAGAAGAACTCTGACATAAATCTTCCCAATAAGAAGCTGTTGATCCATTTGGACAAGGACAGGAGGTAATTATACTTGAAGAAAAAGGATCATGCACATCGAAGACTGCATCAGAATAACAAACATAACTTCCCAAACACAGAGCCAGAGCATCAGATGCTGTTGCCCCTTCTATACAAGAGCAACTGTTGACACGAGACCAATTTGGCGCCACAACTTCACCGTGATAACAGCTATAAAAACCACTACTTATGCACAGATCATCTGCAGTAGATGCCGTTGATCCAGGCATACAAAAACATGTTCTTACAACACTTCCAAAACCATCAACAATCCAACCTGTTCCTACACCATCAGGATACGAACAAGAATAATAGCTATGATAAGGTGCACATAATTTTGATGAATCCGTTGCTGCCGCACCATGGGTACACGCACAGTGAGTTATCATGTTTCCATTCTGATCCCAAATTTCCCCAGCACAAGAGGAACAACGACGTGAACAATAAAAAGTGCCGGGCAAGCACAATTCCCCCCAATCAGAGGCTGAGGCTCCCTCTGAACAATAGCAAGAAATAATATTTACACCAGCACCAAAAATATTCCCAGTCACATAGTCGCTGTAATGTGAACAATAGTAATAAGAATAAGAAAACGAACATAGGTCAGATGGACGACTTGCTGTTGCGCCATCCGAACAAGTACAATAAGCAACCGTATTACCATCTTTATCATAAATAGCCTCATAATAGCTATGAGAACAACGGTAATAATTATCAGAAGAAGAGGAGGAAGACGATGAACCCGGGCAATTATCGCCGACGCAAGGCAGGTCGTCGCCGTCAAACACAAAATCAACTGCGCTCATATCCGCATTAAAGGCCAGTTTGGAACAGCTTTCGTTGATGGTCATGGCGCTGTTTCCGCCAGCTGCTGCTTTCATTTGGGCACAGATGGGATCCTCAACTACTCCCACCAGACTTAAAACAATCCGGCCATTATCAATTGTGGCCGTGTCGTCAAAGGTAACCCCTGCAACGGGGCTGTTTCCAAATTGTGCAAGCGATATTTGATTCACATCCGGATTACTTAAAAGCTGCCCCGCCACCATGACGGCGCGCTTACTGGCTTCGTTCAAAAGCTCGTTCGCACGGTATTTGTTCATGGCGGTTGTATACATGGCGACGCCACCAACAGACAAAACGCCCATCACGGCCAAAACGCCCAGCATTTCAACCATAGAACGCCCGGATTCACCCGACAACATCGTTGTATCCATGATATTTTGTTTTTGATATTTATTTTCGCTCATATCCACTCCTCTGATTTTATGAATATTTCTTTGATTTAACCATAAACGAACGTTAAAGTCAACTACTTTTTCAAAGTTTTACGTTTTTTCTTTAATAGGATTTAAACATCAATAATTTCAATGGGAAAGTGGTAATTTCAATACGTTGGGGATAAATTCAAAAATACACTTTTTATGAACCGGGCATAAACGTTCTATTAAATTGACCAGTTTTGAACATTATTTGAAAGGAGTTTATAATGGCTATCATTGGTTATATTCGGGTGAGTTCCAACAAACAAACGCTGGAACATCAACGCTTTGAAATGATGCAGTTCGCCAAACATCAAGGCTTTCATATCACTCATTGGGTAGAAGAAAAAATATCTTCCAGAAAGGCTCTGAAAAGCCGAAAGCTGGGCCCTTTGTTGGATCATTTGCAGGAAGATATTTTAATCGCCTCTGAAATATCCAGGCTGGGGCGATCGTTGTTGGAGGTCATGCGCATTTTGGAAATCTGCCTCAACAAAAACTGTCAGGTTTGGACAATCAAAGAGCATTATCGGCTGGGCAATGATATCCAATCCAAAGTGTTGGCTTTTGCCTTTGGGTTGGCGGCAGAAATTGAAAGAAATCTGATTTCCGAACGCACAAAGTCATCGCTGGCCAATTTAAAGGCGGCCGGCAAAAAGCTGGGGCGCCCGATGACCGCAGAATCCAAAAAGCTGAAACTATCCAAAAATACTCAAAAAGTGCAAAAATTACTCGCCCAAGGCGTTTCCAAAACGCGGGTCGCCAAAATCTTGGGCGTTCAACGCAGCACTTTAAGGCATTTTATTGAAAGGATGGCCTAACCTTTCATCATCAAATGAAGCAAGCGTTTGTTAAAAGCGGCAGGGTCCGGCAATTGTTCCCCTTCTGCCAGCAAGGCCTGATCGTATAAAAGGTGGATAATGTCGTCTGCCTCCGTCCCTGTCATCTCCGCCAACCGATGAATCAACGGATGACGCAGATTGATTTCCAAAAGGCGGGCGCTGTCAAAGGCGGTTTTTTGCCCGTTGGCACGCATCAAGCGTTCCAAATGTAAACTCATTTGACCGGCACCAGCCGAAAGAGCCACTGCCGAATCCGTCAACCGATCGGTTGCTTTCACTTCTTTTACGGCTTCCCCCAAAACGGACTTTATTCTTTTTAACAAGGTGTCGGCTTTCTCTTTGGCAAGGGCTTCCCCTTTGTTTTCAACCGGCTGAATTTTTTCCAGTTCGGCACCGGCCTGTTGCACAGGGATAAATTTGTGGCCTTGATATTCCGGATAGGTATTCGTCCAAAATTCATCAATCGGGTCAATCAGCAACAAGACTTCAAGACCGCGCGCCACCAAGCCTTCCAACTGAGGGCTGGCACGCAAGGCTTCCAAATTGGACCCCGTCAAATAATAAATGTTCTTTTGTTCCTGTTTCATCCGAGAAAGGTAGTCTTTTAACGAGGTCAACTCTGCCCCGTTTGTGGAATAAAAGCGGCATAGCTCGGCCACCTCATCACGAGCGGCGGAAGGTTCATAAAGCCCTTCTTTCAGCACAATCCCGAAGCTCTTCCAAAAGGCATTGTATTCTGCGGGTTTTTCCGAACGCTTCTTAAGGACTGCCAAAATTTTACTGGTCAAGCCTTGGCGAATTTTGGTCAGCACCGGCGTTTGTTGCAACATTTCACGACTGACATTTAACGGCAAATCCTTGGTATCAATAACTCCGGCCACAAAGCGCAACCAATACGGCAGCAGCTCTGGCATTTCATCCGAAATAAAAACTTTATTGACATACAGGCTGACATTCCCGTGCTTATCCGGTTGAAACAATGTCATCGGCGGTTCCGTCGGGATAAACAAAAGAGCCGTATAATCAATTACCCCTTCTGCGTGAAAGTGCAATGTCTCCCACGGCGTATCAAACGCATGCGAAATGGTTTGATAAAAATCCTTATACTGCGTCGGTGTAATTTCCGATTTCGGGCGCATCCAAAGTGCTGTGCCGGTATTGAGGACTTCTTCTTTATCGCCTTCTTTTAAGAAAATCGGCAGACTCACGAAATCGCTGTATTGGCGAACCAAATGACGCAAACGGAATCCTTCCAAAAATTCGGAATCTTCCTTTTTTAAGTGCAAAATAACCGAGGTGCCAAGGGGGGCTTCTTTATCTTCGGTAATGGTAAATTCCCCTGCCCCGGTTGATTCCCACAGCCAACCAGTTTCTTCACCGGCTTTGTGGGTACGCACCATTACTTTGTCAGCCACCATAAAACTGGCATAAAACCCAACGCCGAATTGACCAATCAACACCATATCTTTTTGCTTATCCCCCGATAAAGATTTCAAAAATTCAGCCGATCCAGACCGCGCAATTGTGCCCAGATGATCAATCAAATCTTGTTTGTTCATCCCGATTCCGTTATCGGTAATCGTCAAGGTTCCTGCCTTTTTATCGGGAATCAGGGTCAAACGAAAAGCACCGCCTTTTAATTCTGGATGCACCAGTTGGGCATAGCGCAATTTATCACACGCGTCCGAAGCGTTGGAAATAAGTTCCCGCAAAAAAATTTCTTTATTGGAATAAAGTGAATGAATCACGATATCTAATACTTTAGCCACTTCAGCCTTAAAGGCTCTTTTTTCTGAATTTTCCGTCATTTTTATCCTTTCTTTTACATATTCTTATATATAAGGGGACCTTTCCCAAAAAGCAAGAGAGGTTAAATTTTATTGCAAATAAGATGATTTTATGCTAAATAGAAGAAAAAGGGAGGAAACGATGAAAAAGTTTTTAATGTTT
>JBJEXE010000019.1:0-16839 GCA_051885475.1 Alphaproteobacteria bacterium
GCAATATCTGCCCTTGCTGATAAAGAAAGCCCCAAAAGAAATACAAATAAAATCTTTTTCATAAGGCCCCTACTTTGTTGAAAGGAAAATAAATTCAGAAACGCTATCCTCTAATGATTTATAGCTTTTCGTCTGCACAATGTGGTCATTTTCCTTTAAAATTGCCTGAGCCCGACCGGGTTCCAAACGCACATATTTATCCCCCATAATTCCAACATCGGCAATCGTTGCCACTGTATCAATCGGCAAACGCATATTGGAATCTATGCTTAAATAAACATCTGCTGTAAAATCATCAGGGTTTAATTTGGTTGCCAAAACGGAACCGACCTTTATTCCCGAGATGCGCACATCAGATCCAACTTCCAAACCACCGATTTTGGAAAAATTGGCGACAACCGTATAACCTCTGATTTTTTGGGTATCTACACGATTTGACGCGTAAAATAAAAAAGTAACAGTAAAAAATAGAACACAAAAACCTAAAATTGTCTCAATCGGATTACGCTTCATTTGGAACCTCCTCTATTTGTTGTTCTTCTTTTGGAGCCTTTTTCTTGGCCATATAAGTATTCAATTTATTTAATAATTCATCCAAGAGTAAAACGTCTTGAGCATAAGAAAGGGTATCCCCTGATTCCAGCATTTCTTCATCAGCCCCCGGGGTCAATTCTATATGCTTTGCCCCCAACAAACCATCTGTTTCAATTGTCACTGATGAATCAACAGGCAGTTCCACAGGCTTGGTAAAAGAAAGACTTATCCTTACTTGAAAATTGTCCGCAAAAGTTTGTTCAGACACATAACCGACCGGCATTCCCGCCAAACGCACCTCTGCACCATTCATCAAACCGTCTGCTTTACCAAATTCAGCATACAAGACAAAATCTGATGATTTTTTTTCGGAAACAGAACCTTTATGGGCGAACAAAAGCCAACTGCCTAAAAGCAAAAACAAAAATAGGCCCAATAAAATTTTTTTTGTATCAGCTTTCATACGGCTTCCCCAAATTTATTATCAACCAATTCCGTCAAAGCGTTCAGCGCTTTTTCGGCGTCATTTCCTGTGGCTTCCAATGTCAAGTCAGAACCAAGAGGCGCCCCCAACATCAACAAGCCCATAATGGATTTACCGGAAACACGGAGACCATCTTTGTTGGTAACAAAAATTTCGGACTTAAAAGTATCTGCCAGTTTTACAAAATTAGCCGTTGCACGAGCGTGAAGTCCGCGTACATTTTGAATTTTGATTTCTTTGGAAAGCATCTTTTTCATTTTCTTTTCTCCAATAAATCAGAAGCCACCATAATATAATGACGTCCTGATTCAGCAGCTACCTGAACGGCTTCCGATAAAGATTTTTTCCGCACACGCAATAATTTTACCAACAAAGGCAAATTCATTCCCGAAACAACCTCAACCTTTCCTTCTTCCATCAAAGAAATAGCCAAGTTTGAAGGTGTCCCACCAAACATATCCGTCAATAAGACGACGCCCGCCTTTTTATCGGCCTTTTGAATAGCAGCTTGAATTTCTTGACGTTTCAAATCAATATCATCTTCTGGAAACACAGAGATACACATTAAATCGGGCAAAGGCCCCACCAAATGTTCTGCCACCCGTTTAACGGATTCAGCCAAATCATTATGCGCGACCAATACAATCCCTAACATAGCTCACTCCTTTAATAAAGTCATTTGCCCCATCAAACATCTTACGGCATATAGTACTGAAATTTCTGATGCATTGCAAGCACAAAAATCAAAGACGGGTATTTTTTTGTTCAATAAAGTCTTTGTTTTTGATTTTGGCAAGCGTTCAACGGGCTTTTCATGCAATCTGATAAGACACAAAACTGGGGCTGGTTTGGCCGTTTTAAAACCACTGACTAAACCCAATCCTCGCACCTCTGCTATACCTTTTAGTTCCTCTTTAGCTTCGCAATATAATTTATTGTTTTTTAAATAAATTTTAACAACATCATCTCCGATAAAGACGGCCCCTAATTCTATCAGTTTAAGGGCCAAAGTTGTCTTACCAACCCCTGCTCTTCCCTGAATAAGAATTCCTTTATTTTTATAGGAAACAGCTGTTGCCTGGATATCCACTTATCCCATCCCCCAAAAATGGTGTTCTCGGCGGGAATCGAACCCACGACCTACGGTTTAGGAAACCGTTGCTCTATCCTGCTGAGCTACGAGAACTTTGATTTCCCTATTTTGCGGAGCTTGTTAAGTATTCACAGAACATCCGAACAATCGCAAATTGGACAACAACCCAGAAAATAGCCACCAAGAATACCCCGATATTTCCCATCAAGAGCATTCCCAAAGAGCTGATCGTTGTCAGACCTAAAATAACCAAAATGACCAAGTAGATAATCTTGGCATAAGGCGCAATTTTAGGGGCCAATTTTTCCGTTAAAACAGGGGTATCCAAATTCATTAAATTTTTAAAAAGCTCGCGCATCTTTTTCTCCTTATTTTTTACGCATTGTGGGGAAAGCAATCACATCCCGAATGGACGTATTACCCGTCAAAAACATAACCAATCTATCCATACCGATTCCCATTCCCCCTGTGGGCGGTAATCCATGTTCCAAAGCCTCAACAAAATCATCATCCATCATATCCGCTTCTTCATCCCCAGCTTCACGCGCCGCCACTTGTTGTTCAAAGCGTTCACGTTGATCCAAAGGATTGGTGAGTTCCGTATAAGCATTTCCCATTTCTTTGCCGTTGATATAGGGTTCAAATTGTTCCACCAAACGAGGCTCAGAGCGATGAGTTTTGCATAAAGGATTCATAGACTTCGGATGATCCATCACGATGGTTGGTTGAATCAAATGCTCTTCACATTTGGCTTCAAAGACAGCCGCCATTGCATGCCCCCAATCGGCATTGTCATCCACTTCCACGTGCAGTTTTTGGGCAGTGGACCTGGCTTCTTCATCGGACTTTAACGCCAAGAAATCAACCCCTGCATATTTTTTAATCATATCATTCATTGTAACACGAGCAAAAGGCTTGCTTAAATCAAACTTTTTGCCGTCATATTCAATTTGAAGGGTACCGTTGACTGCCTGACAAGCCGTGCGAACGATTTCTTCAAATAAATCTGCCATATCGTTATAATCCGTATAAGGCAGATACATTTCAAGC
The DNA here is from genome assembly GCA_051885475.1 of Alphaproteobacteria bacterium. GTDB lineage: Bacteria > Pseudomonadota > Alphaproteobacteria > CAAHEQ01 > UBA3637 > UBA3637. The sequence continues at coordinate 3,162 of JBJEXE010000019.1, forward strand.
CCCGTAAATTCCGGGTTATGTGTGGTATCCATTCCTTCATTACGAAAGTTTTTGGCAAATTCAAAAACGCCGGGTAAGCCCCCAACAATCAGACGCTTTAAAAACAACTCTGGCGCCACACGCAAGAACAAATCCATATCCAATGTATTATGATGCGTGATAAAAGGTTTCGCCGTCGCCCCGCCCTTAATGGCCTGCAAAATAGGAGTTTCCACCTCTAAACATCCTTTGGAAATCAACAGTTGACGAATGGCTTCATAAATTTTACTGCGTTTAATAAAAGTCTGAATCGTTTCAGGTGTCATAATCATATCTACTTCACGATGGCGATATTTTGTATCCGTATCCGTCAATCCGTGAAATTTTTCAGGAAGCGGCAACAAAGCCTTTGCCAGCATCGTGATTTCTTGAGTATTCACAGAAAGCTCCCCGCGTTTTGTCCGGCGCACTGTCCCTTTAATTCCAATCACATCGCCGATATCCACCATATCCAGCATTTCCAAAACGTTGGCTTCAGAGTGTTCTTTGGAAGTATAAATTTGGATTTTACCGGTCGCATCATAAATATCCATAAACATACCAGAATTACGAACAGCACGTACACGGCCTGCAACCAAAACAACATCTTCCGTTTGAGTATCCGCGGCTAAATCAGCGTATTTTTCGGAAAGTGAAGCCGATGTTGCCGTCGGTTTAAAGGTATGCGGATAAGGATTGATTCCCTTTTCTTCCAAGGCCTTTAATTTATTGAGGCGCACTTGGCGTTGTTCATGTCCCAAATTTTCAGTATTTTCCATTATCTATCCTTTCATAAAGTAAAGTTGGTGATAGGATAGCTTTTTTTAAAAGAAAAGTCAAAGATTTTTTCCATTTCAAAAAAACAAAATTTCCCCCAATCATTTCAAAGAGGAGGAAGTTTTGATAAAAATAAAGTTGCTAAAGCAAGCAGGCCAAGAACGACCTTTTGAAGTATTTTTATTCTTTTACATCAGCCGCTACTTGCATTTTAACAATAATATCCGGATTCATAGGCGGTTCACCCTTTTTAATCATATCCACAAATTCCATCCCCTGCGTCACATGTCCAAAGGCAGTGTATTGCCCATCCAAAAAGGTTGCATCATCAAAGCAGATAAAAAACTGACTGTCCGCCGAATTGGGGTCCATCGCACGCGCCATAGAAACGGTCCCCCTCACATGAGGTGTTTTATTAAATTCGGCCGGCAATTTTTTACCTGATCCCCCCATCCCCGTTCCGGTCGGATCACCAGTTTGTGCCATAAATCCCGGAATCACGCGATGAAATTTAATGCCATCATAAAACCCCTGGCGTGCCAATTCTTTAATACGTGCAACGTGTTTCGGCGCAACCTGCGGATCTAATTCAATCACCACACGTCCGTAATCCAAATCCAAATAAAGTGTATTTTCCTTATCCATAGCTATTCCTTTCGTTGTAAATAATAATGTTGATAAACCAATTAAAAGAAACTTTTTCATAAATCCCCCTATTGCAAACTGATTAAAGTCATTTCAACACGACGATTTAATTGACGTCCTGCCGGTGTTGCATTATTCGCCACCGGATTATCTGGACCAACTCCATCCGTGATAATCCGTTCGGCGTGGACATTGTGTCCTTTCAAGAAAGAGGCAATTGCCTCAGCCCTTTGTAAAGAAGATTCCTTATTCACCAAGACACTGCCCGCATTATCGGAATAACCGATAATTTGAACCATTGTTTTATCGTATTCATTTAACAATTTCGTAACGGTCAAAAGGGCATTTTGAAAGCTCGTTTGAATCTTGGTCTGATTATTACCAAAGGCAACTTTATCGGGAATAATCAAGTCAATTTGCCCCTGCACTTCCCTTACTTGGACCCCCGTAGAACGCAATTCTTTGCGCAATTTTTTGGCCAACAAATCCATATAAAGACCACCTTCAGTGTTATTTATTTGGATGGGATCCGGAAACTTTTTCAAGGCTTCACGAAATTCATCCGGTTGAGTAATCACATTTTCCGGAGGAACAACAACTACCTCAGTTTTCAAATCCGGCCCTTGATTCCAATCGGAAAGTTGAGGAGCTTCTTCTTGAGAAGCAACACACCCAACCAAAAAGGTTGTCATTCCAAGGGTAAATAGAAGTTTTTTCATCAGTTTTTTCTCCTTTTGTATTTTGAGGCTAGTCTTTTTTTCGCAAAATGTCAATACTTTCAAATCCATTTTCCGTTTTTATCAACCAATAATCCCAACCGTTTGCAACCGTTCTGTTTTGTAAAAGGGCGGCTAATTGGTGGATGGAGCCTTGTAAACGCCCCGCTTTTAAATATCCGTTTTCCAAAATCTTGACCTTTTTTTTATCGGGAGTAAACAGGTAATCTCCCGCCTTTAAGATGCCCTTTTGAAGCAAACGATTGAACAAAACTTTATTTTTCTTCTTATCCTTTTGTAAAGTTGAAATTTCATTTAAAACGGGTTTTACCTTTTCAATTCTTTTTTTCGCTGCCTCAATATATTTTTTTTCACGCTCAATTCCAATAAAGTGGCGGCCCAATAATTTTGCTACGGCTCCAGTTGTCCCAGAGCCCATAAACGGATCCAAAATAATATCTCCGGGTTTGGTAGAAGCCAAAATAATTTTATAAAGCAATTTTTCGGGTTTTTGTGTAGAATGCAACTTACATCCGTCTTTTCCCTTCAGACGTTCCGGACCGATACAAATACCGATATCCCAAACACTTGATTCTTGCTTTCCGCCATTTAAAGCCTTTAATGTTTGATAATTAAAGGTATAAGAGGCGCCACGTTTCGGACTACACCAAAGCAAAGTTTCATGACGATTTTGTAATCTGGTTCCGGTAAAATTAGGGGGCGCATTTGGCTTTGTCCAAATAACATCATTCAAAATCCAAAAACCCAATTCCTGCATTAAATATCCCAAACGATAGATATTTTGAAAGCCACCAATCACCCAGATACTTCCCTTTGGTTTTAAAATGCGCCGACACTCAGTGAGCCACGCGCAACAAAAAGAATCATAGGCTTTTAAATTTTCAAATTTATCCCATGCATCAGAAACACCCTGAAAACGCGTTCCGTCAGAGCGATTTAAATCTCCGGATGTTTGCATAAAATAAGGCGGATCTGCAAAAATCATATCCACAGATTTATCGGGAATTTCTTTAAGTTTATCTAAACAATCGCCGCAAAGAATCGTATCCAGTTTCACTTTATTCTCCTTCAGCGGAAGGAGGAAAAGTTCCACCGGCTAAATCAAGTTGACGCGCATAATTTAAGGCTTTTTGAATTTTTTGAAAAGATTCTTTGACTTCATCAATCAATTTTTGAGCTGTGTCCAGCTCTTGCGCTTTTGTCAAAAGAGCTAAGTTTTCCTTTATTTTTTCTTCTTCTTTTTGACTCCCCTGCACAAGACCTGCAACAAGAGCAGATTGCGAATTTTGATTATAAATCTGAATCAATTCGGCGACCCTGTTTTTAACCAAAGGAGGTAATTTTTGAACAGCCTCACGTTGACGCAAAACATCTTGCCGTTCCAAGAAATTTCCAAGTTCTTGAGATTGAACATTTAATAAGTTTGCTTTTTCCTGAAGGACGGTCAATTGTTCCGGATTCAAATCCGGACGAACGGCCAATAATCGCACTTCCTGTGAAGTTTCCGTCGCCCGAAGCAGTAATTCTTCTGCTTCTGCTGAAGGATGTAAAGCCGCCGTATCTTTCATCTTTTTTATTTGGGCTTCAGAAACTTTCAGAATCTCCTCAGCCGAAGACACAATTTCATTTCTTTGCGCCTCTGCTTTTTGTTGAGCTTCTTTTTCTTTATTTTCTTGACGTTGCTTTTCCAATATTTTATTTTCCTGCTCCAAAGCCTCTTCAAATGCTTGTGTTTGCGGAATCAGTTGTCCTTCTTGGAGTTGAACATCCAACGAAGGAAAATCGTTTAAACCCTTTAAAACCAAGGCCAAAGTGGCATTGACTTTTTGCGTTAAAAAGGAAGCATTTACTTTACGCATAAAAATCTCACCAGCATTGGCAGAGGCCTTTATTTCGGGAAGTTTTATTTCACCTTGTTCAATTTGAAATGAACCGCCAGCTTCCGTTACATTCGTTGAACCATTGGCAAGGGCATGCTTTATCAAATCAGTATTCCCGGATTGATAATGCTGTAAGGATTTTTGGGCGGCAGAGGCAAGCTCGTTCATATCAATCCCACGCATAATTCCATTTTGCCACAACAAATTTCCATTTGCACGTAAATTGTTCATCAAATCAGCCCAAGAATTTCCTGAAGCAATAAAATCGTTAGAGAGGTTTAAAAGACCACTTTCCAAAGAGAAATTTTCACCTTGATAAATATTTTCAACGGGAATTTTATCCAAATTAAGACGGCCTTCAATAATCATCGGACTTTTCAATATAGCCTTTCCCGTCAAAGATAAATGCCCCTTTTTATCCGAAGTCATCATTGTTAAAGAAGGAATTGTTAAAACCTGATTATTTAAATTCATCTTGGTTTTAAATGCAGTATATTTTTGAGTATCATAACTGATTTTATCCAAAGATAAAGCCAAATCTATTTGCCATTCTGGGGGAATTGCCGGTTCTAAATCCATTTTTTGGATTTGCTCCAAAGAAGGCAATAACAAATTCAAATTAAAATCAGAAGATGCTAGATTGGCTTGAATCGTTTTTTCGTTTAAATTCCAATTTACCTCCCCTTTTAAGGATTGCTTTTCAAAAGAAAGGGACAAATCTTTTGCAAAAAGTGCCTCTAACAAACCGTTTCCCTTAAATGAAAGCTGAAACTTTCCACTTAAATAGGGAAAAAATCGCCCAGCCTTTTCAAACGGAATCAAAAAGTTTTGAATATCCGAATGTTCCAAGGAAAAAAGTGCTTCAGAAAATTTCATCTTATCAAAAAGATTTTCAACATTTCCATTGATTTTTAAACTTGCTTGATTAAAAATCACATCCGATTGTAAACTCCCCTTTTCAAGCGAACCAGTATAAGCTATATTTCCCGTGGCTTCAAAATCTCCATTTAAAAACGGATTTTGTTTTAAGAGTTTAAATTGAGATAAATGCGGAATTTCAAAAGTTGATTTTAAATCCTGAATCAGTAAATTATCTGTTCCTAAATTTTGCAAATGGGCACTGATTTTCAAGGAAGAATTATCTGAACCTTTTCCCGAAAATTCAGTTAAAGAAAGAACTTTATCCTTGAAGGTCCCACTGATATCTGCCGACTGAAAAAGATGGTTATCCAAGGTAAAATTCTGCATTTTAAGATTAAAGTCAAAATCGGCAGCAGGTAAAACATCCCGTTTTAAATCCTGAAGGCTCCATTTAAAATAGTCATCCAAATTTAAATTGTTCACCTCCAAGGTCGTTTTGATACCCGTTTGTTCCTTTAACACAATATCAATCTGTCCTGAAAATTCGCTTTCATCCAATATCCCCACTTTGACGTTGGAAAGAATCTGATTTTTGTCAGCGGTCAAATGCCCGTTTAATTGCGCATTTTTTATTTTATTTTCCGGTAAAAAATCCGGCGTTTTATTCAAAATCCATCCCAAGAATGACCGCAAATCAGCACTTTGTAATTGAATATCCGCATCCCATTTTTCTTCTTTCGGCGCCCAAGACCCCACTAATCCAAGTGAACTGTCATAAGGAAGCTGAAGTGTTAAGTTAGAAAAAGAAATTTGTCCATTTTCAATGCGGCCTTGTGCTATCCCTTGAGTCAAAAGCTGATTGTTGATTTTGACTTCCTCCAGCTGAATACGAAAATCACTCGCCAATTTATCAAAATAATTTGTTTTAGGAAAATCCGATAACAACGGCTTCCATTCTTCATAATTCATATTTTTAATAACGAATGTCGGAACTTTTTTCTGTAATTCTTCATCCAACTGTTCCCCCAAGAAAAGCGAGGTTTCCGAATCCCCTTCCCCTTGACGGGCTGTAATGCTTTCAAAAACAGATTTGTTCGTCATCACCTTGAATGTAAAGGAACCACGCAAAGAACCTTCCGGCCATTTTTCAATGCCAATATTTTGAAAGAAAAGACCTATATTTTTGCTGCCAATAACACCGGACAAATTCAACCATTCATCCGGTTTTTCAGTATTTTGAAAAACAGCCCCGCTGCATTCAATTGTCGTTTCAGAAGAAGGGTCCTTTAAATTTAAACTTATTGGTAAACTTTGAGCAAGTTCAATTTTACCGATATGTATTTCTGCTTGTTTTGGCTTATCTGCCATCAAAAAGGTGCCAAAAAAAGAAAAAGGCCCCTGTAAGGAAGACATCGTTCCTGTCCCCGTAACTCCATTAAAAACTCGTTTTTCACCGGAAACAAGATTTTCATAGGTAAAAGTACCATTATTTATCTGTATTTCATCAATACTTAAAGAAAAATCATTTTGTCCATTTAAGAAAGAAGGGTCTATATTTTGTGTTGTTTTAAATAAAATCGGAAAATCAAAATTAGTTTGATAACGACGCAGCCGCTCCAATAACAAGAGTGGCTTTTCCAGCACGACTTTTTTAATGACCAATGGCTCTTTTAATAAGGAGCCCCACTCTATTTCGGCACGTATTTGTTCAGCACTAAACATCAACGGGGTCTTACTGTTTTCCTGATTAGCCAGTGTTAAATTTGAAATCACCAAAGTCGGAAAGGGCCTCCACGTTAACAAAACAGGACCGTTTATTTCAACCGTCCGACCCGTCATCTGGGATAAACTTTGAATAATTCTTTCACGGTAAGATTCCGCATTAAAGGAATAAGAAAACCACGCGGCAAAGCCACCCACCACTGACAAAAGCAACAAAAACGAAACAAGTAAAAACTTTTTCATATTTTCTCCCCTTCCCTTCAGTATATGCATTTTTTCAAGATTTGCAAAGACTTTTTTTCTGACTTGCACTTTTTTTTATTTAAAGATATAATTTTTTATATGGAATTTACTTTAGACAACTTTTTGGGCGATAAGGTTTTATTAAAGCAATCAAAGGACGGCTTACGTGCCACTTCGGATTCCGTTTTGCTGGCCGCCCTTGTTCCCGCCCAATCAGGGGAGTCGGTTTTGGATGTCGGGGCCGGAAATGGTGTTATCGGGTGTTGTCTCAATGCCAGAGTCCCTTGCAGGATAACAGCCGTTGAAATTCAAAAAAATTTATGTGCTCTTATTGGGGAAAATTCCTTGAAAAACAACTGCCCTATGGATTTAATTCAACACAATATACTTTCTTCAACGGACCCTTTAAAAGGTCAATTATTTCACCATATCGTTACCAATCCTCCTTTTTACAAAGCAAGCAAAAATACACGTAAAAATGCAGAACAAAAAAAAGCCTATGTTCAGGATTTTGATTTAGAAAAGTGGTTAAACTATTGTTTAAAACATTTGCGAGCCAAGGGAAGTTTCTGTATGATTCATCGGCCGGAAATGTTGGCTGAAATTTTATCCATCCTTTCAAAAAAATTGGGAAACATTGAAATTTTTCCCGTTTCTTCCAAAGAAGGCGAATCAGCAAAGCGTATCTTGGTGCGCGGCTTTTTAAACAAAAAAGGAAGTTTAACCTTACATTCACCCTTGGTTATGCATTCAAAGGACAATAAACGCACTCAAACGGCCGAAAAAATTTTGCGTTTAGCAAAAGGGATTTGATATTTTCTTGATTTTTTGCTAAAGTGGTTGTATAAGAAAGAAAAAGGAGAAAAAATGCATATTACGGTTTTTGAAGGCGATTTGCCAAATAATATAAAATTCCCAAAGGCTGTGGCCATTGATTCTGAAACAACGGGTTTGGATATTATAAAAGATAAACTGTGTTTGGTTCAAATCGGAGATGGTAAAGGAAATGCTTGGTTGGTTCAAATTCGTGAGAAAGTCCCTTGCCCCAATTTAAAAAAATTGCTCACGAATCCTAAAATTTTAAAAATTTTCCACTTTGCCAGATTTGATGTTGCTAAAATCAAAGCCTCTTTGGGGATCGTTGTGGGACCTGTTTATTGCACTAAAATCGCCAGCAAACTGACACGCCCCGAAGTCGAAAAACATTCTTTAAAGAATCTTTGTGAAGATATGCTGGGCATTGAGTTAGACAAAGAACAACAATGCTCTGATTGGACGAAAAAAGAGCTTTCCCCAGAACAGATTCATTATGCTGCCAATGACGTGATGTATCTACACGCCTTAAAGGCAAAATTAGATGTTTTATTAAAAAAACAAAAAAAAGAAGAATTGGCTGCCAGTTGTTTTGCTTTTTTACCCACACGGGCAGAATTAGATTTAATGGGTTTAGATGAACCCGATTTATTTTCACATCACTGAAAGGAACACAAATGACTCCAGATGAAATTAAACAAAGTGCCGTTCATACACTCACCGCCGAAAAAAAAGCGTTAGAGCTGATGATTCAAAATGTAGATGATGCTTTTGTCAAAGCCGTTCAAAAAATTTACTCTTTAAAAGGACGCGTCATTGTGTCAGGCATGGGAAAACCCGGTCATATCGGCAAAAAAATTGCAGCTTCTTTGGCTTCCACCGGAACACCGGCTTTTTTTGTTCATCCGGCTGAAGCCAGTCATGGTGATTTGGGAATGCTGACAAAAGAGGATTTGGTTTTGTGTTTATCTAATTCCGGGGAAAGTAAAGAGCTGTTTGACATTATCAATTACACACGCCGGTTCGGCATTTTTTTGATGGCTGTTACCAGTAATCCCGAAAGCACTTTGGGAAAAGCTGCGGATTTGGTCTTACAAATCCCAGATAAAAAAGAAGCGCCGGAGGCTTGTCCTTTCAATATGGCCCCCACAACCAGTATGATTGCCACTTTGGCAATGGGCGATGCACTGACTGTGGCATTGATGAATGTGCGTGGCTTTACAACAGAGCTTTATCACGACCGTCATCCGGGGGGAAAGCTGGGAAATATCTTGATCAAAGTGCAAGACATTATGGCAAAAGGTGAAGCCATCCCGACCATTCAATCCGGAATGAAAATGTCGGATGCTTTGTTGGTTATGTCCAAAAAAATGTTGGGCTGTTTGGGCATTTTAAATTTACAAGGCTGCTTAATCGGAATGATTACAGATGGCGATTTACGTCGTCATATGAGCCCTGATTTAATGAATAAATCCGTAGATGACGTGATGAACCCGAATCCCACCACAATTTCTGGGGATTTATTGGGATCAGAAGCTTTAAACATTATGCATAATAAGAAAATTACCAATATCTTTGTCGTGGATAACGAAAGGCGTCCTGTCGGTTTGATTCATATGCATCATTTGTTGCAAGCCGGAGTCGCTTAAAGATGCTACAGACCCTGAACCAATTACAAAAGCACACACGGCGCGTTTTAATTACGAAACGCACCCTGCCCGTCTTTGCCTTTTTATTGGCGGCTCTGATCATTGTGTGGCCTTTGTTTAAAGATCAAAAGGATTCTTTTTCATTGGGGGTTTCCACTTCAAATCCCACAAAAGGGGCCAAAATGGATATGGAAAATCTGCGCTTTTTTGGCCTTAATACCAAAAAATTACCTATGACTTTAACAACACCTATCGTTAAAGAAATTGATCCAACAACACATCAGCTGCGTATGGAAAAACCTGTTGCTACCTATCAGATGGCCAATCAGGAAGTTTTAACGGCTCAAACACCCTATGCTTTGATTTTTCAAGAAAATGAAACTGTTTTATTTGAAGACAAAATTAAGATAACCTCTGCTTCGGGATATAAGGCCAACACAAGTAAAGTTTTATGCGATTATACCCAAGGAACAGCCGATTCGGATGAAAAAATTGCCATTAAGGGACCGGCCGGTACTTTGGATGCCAAAGGGTTATGGATGGCAGACAAAGGAAATTTGATTTTATTTAAAAAACAAGTAAAAGCCACTATCTATCAGAAAAATGAACAGATAAAATTGAGTTCTCAAGAAGGCGTGCAAATTGACCAAATTAAAAAGACTTTGACAACTTTGGGAAAGGCCACCGTTTATCATCAAGGAAATGTGCTGGAAGCTGACAAGATGATTGCCTATTACACAAACGATAAAAAAAATCAAGTTGAAAAGGTTGTTGCACTTGGGAATGTATCCATCAATAATGGCAAGCAAAAAATGACTGGCGATACGGGAACCTATACCCCCGCCAGCAAACAAATTTTAATGGAAGGAAATGTGGTTTTATCACAAGGAAATAACAAGGTCAAAGGGGATAAAGCAACATTGAATTTAAAGACAGGAGAAAGCGATTTGAAAGCAGCCGGTCGCATTAAGGGACAACTGATTCCAACTCAATTAAGGGGGGATAAAAAATGACAAAGACAGGATTAGAAATCAAAAATTTAAGCATCAGCTATAAAAAACGTATGGTTTTAAAAGACGTTTCTTTATCTGTCCAAAAAGGGGAAGCCATCGGTTTATTGGGTCCTAACGGTGCAGGAAAAACAACGTCATTTTATTGTGTGACGGGATTGATTTTCCCAAACAAAGGGCAGGTCTTATTGGACGGCGTAGATATTACCCATTTCCCCGTTTATCGCAGAGCTAGAATGGGCATCGGTTATTTACCCCAAGAAGCCTCTATTTTTCGGGGATTAAATGTGGCTGACAATATTCGTTCGGTCCTGCAGCTGCAAGAAAACAATCCGGATAAAGTAGAACAAGAATTAGACACTCTTTTAAAGGAATTTTCCATTGAGCATTTACGTCATTCCCCTTCCCGTGCCTTATCCGGAGGGGAGCGGCGCCGTTTGGAAATTGCCAGAGCTTTGGCCGGGCATCCTTCTTTTATTTTGTTGGACGAACCGTTGGCGGGAATTGATCCGATTGCCGTCAGCGATATTAAAGACTTGGTAGGACAATTAAAGAATCGCGGCATTGGCGTTTTAATCACCGATCATAATGTGCGTGAAACTTTGGGAATTGTGGATAGAGCCTATATTTTACACGATGGGGTTGTTTTAAAATGCGGCACACCTGATGAAATTATTGCTGATGAAAAAGTGCGTAAAACATATTTAGGGAAAAATTTTTCCCTTTAAATAAAAAAGGCTTGTAAAAAATTTAAAAAGCTCTATAATGAGTGGACTTTAAAGAAAGGAAATAAAATGGTAAAAAGAATTGGTATTTTAACAAGTGGTGGTGATTGTTCAGGGCTGAACGCCGCTATCAGGGCTGTCGTTTTCAGCGCCATAGAACGCGGTTGGGAAGTGTATGGAATTCACAATGCAACAAATGGATTGATTTTACGTCCTTTGGCCTATCACAAAATGACTTTGGCCGAATTTGAATTTCCCTTTGCAACTTTGGGAGGAACAATGTTGGGCACCACAAACCAAGGAAATCCCAATGTCTTTTTGAAACCCAACGGTGAAACGGAAAAATTGACCAATGAAGAAATTATAGAACGCTTTAAAGAAGGCATAAAAGAATTAAAATTAGAAGCCTTGGTTGTCATCGGCGGTGATGGTTCAATGAATATTGTCAGCCGTTATTGCCAAGCGGCCGGTGTTGCGATGGTGGGTATTCCCAAAACAATTGATAATGATGCGCCCGGTACGGATTTAGCCATTGGCTTTGCCACGGCCAGAACGGTTGTCGCGGATGCTTTGGATAAATTAAATACAACAGCAGGTTCGCACCAACGCGTCATGGTGGTGGAAGTGATGGGACGCAGCGCCGGTCATTTGGCGTTGGAATCTGCCATTGCCGGGTTTGCCGACGTTGCCTTGATTCCCGAAATCCCTTATACTTATGAGGGGGTTTTAAATAAATTGAAAAAAATGCACGAAAAAGGATGTAGCCACTCTTTAGTTGTTGTGGCAGAAGGCATCAAATCCCCCGAAGGAAAAAATTCATTCGCAACGAACGGACGTACTTTCGGCGGTATTTCCGAATACTTTGTGGAACGTCTTTCAAAAGACGGATTCAATGTGCGCGGAAATGTGTTGGGCCACATTCAACGTTCCGGTAATCCCGTTGCCGTAGATAGAATTTTAGCTTCTGGCTTTGGCGTTCACGCTGTGGAATTGTTGGCAGAAAACAAAACCAACCGTGTTGTTGTTCATAAGCAAGGCCAAATAACCGATATTTCCTTGGATGAAGCCTTGAAAATCGGAAATTCACCTGTGGATCCGAACGGAGAACTGGTGCGCGTTGCTCGTCAATTGGGTATTTATGTGGGGGAATAAATGGTTGCTCATTTAGAAGATTTGGAGCTTTTAAAACAACAGCACGCCGAATGGGATAAGTTATTAAGGAAAGAGGAAGAAAGACCTTTTCCGGACAGGCAGCTGATTCAAAGTTATAAAAAGCATAAGCTGAAAATTAAAGAGGAAATCCAAAAAACGGAAAATGAATTATTTAAAGAGCCTTGACAAAGGCGTCAAAAAGATATCTAGTAATGGTGAATCAAAAAAAGGAGGAAAAATGAAAAAACTCATCAATTATTTAAAACAAGGAAAAGGACGTGGCTTAAGGGCTATGTTGATTTTTACGGCGCTGATCGGATTTTTGTTGTGGGGGATGATTTATACCTACGTCAGAAAAGTGCCCGAAAATGCCGACTTAAATGCTTTCGTCAATCAATTACCCACCATTGTTATTCAAAACGGGGAAGTTGTTGAACCGGCCGGGTTGAATAAACCTTATGCCTTTAAGGGGCAATCCATTTTTTATCTTCAAACAGATAGGGATGAAGTTTCTCCTTTTTCGGCGGACGGAATTTATTTAACACGCAAGATATTTGCTTTTGTCGCCGGTGGTCAAATACAACAAGCCACTTCTTTATCCGGAGATGCGGTTGTTACTCCCGAAAACTTAATGAAAGCCATTCGTTCTTTTGTGGCCTGGACACCCGTTATTTTGGGGGGATTCTACTTCACTATTTTATGGGTTTTCTATTTATTAGTTGTAAGTCTTTCTGCGCTTATTGCATTAATCTGTCGCCTTCGGTTGAATAAGGGAGCCGTATGGCGTTCAGCTTCTTTTGCAACAATTGCTGTTTTGCTGATTGATATTATCATGGGGATGTTGGGCTATTCTGTTGTCAGCGCTCGTTATCCGATGCTGATTCAATTACTGACAACCATTTTATTGGTTTTGTTGATTGCCTTTGGTATTCGTGAAAAGAAAAAAACAAAAGAAATAATGAAAGATTCCGAATAAAAAAGCGCAGTTTTACTTTTTTTCAATCAAGCACGCATCGCCGTAGGAAAAGAAATGATATGCTTTTTCTACGGCGTGTTTATAAGCAGCCTTCATTTCATCCATTCCGGCCAAAGCACACACCAACATAAATAAAGTAGATTGAGGCGTGTGAAAGTTGGTAAAAAGGGCATCAATAAATTTAAACTGATAACCGGGGGTAATAAAAATAGAAGTTTCCTGACTAAAGGAATGCATTTTTCCTGCCCCATCAGCCGCAGATTCCAGCAGACGCAAAGAAGTTGTGCCAACGGGAATAATCCGGCGCCCTTCTTGTTTATATCGGTTTAAACGTTCGGCCACTTCATCGGTAATAACACCATATTCAGCGTGCATTTTATGGTTTTCAATATTTTCTTCTTTTACCGGCAAAAAAGTGCCCCCACCCACGTGCAACGTCACAAATTCACGTTTAATTCCTTTTTTATCCA
>JBJEXE010000020.1:0-16819 GCA_051885475.1 Alphaproteobacteria bacterium
AAAAGATATGCTATATAAACTACTAAATTCTAACGTTCCTTTGATTTTTAATTGAATAAAAATTGAAAATGTTTTAAACTTAAGGGTAATACTTTAAAATCGGGGTTTATATGTTAAATAAAACACTTTTAAAAGCTTCTGCTTCGTTGGATAGTGACAAGGAAAAGAAGAAAAAAATTGCAGCGATTGTCAAAAAGATGTCGGATTTTTTTATGGCTGTAGAAAAAGAAGTGACTCATGAAAAGAGGGGGGCTTTTTATACCCGGGAAGAATATCAGGAAAAAGTTGCAAATCAGCTGGGGATTCCCTTTGATTTAAAAAAAGCCAAAGAAATGCCCGAAGAAGAAAGGCTGAAATATGAAGCAATATTGTTGCAACAATATAAAGAAAAAACGGGAAAAAACCTGATTGATTTAAGTTTCGCATTGACTGCTGAGGAAATTTTGGAACAAAAAATCCCCAAGGCTGTTATCGGATGCACGGGAACAGCTAAACTTTTTTGTCATTTTGCTAAACAAATGGGATTGGATTGCTCTGTTGTTGTGACGTCAGCCGTAAAAGATTTGGAAAAGAATAAAAATCTTCCCCCTGACAAAAGGGATGTGATCAATGGGCATCAAATTATTGGGGTTCAATTTAAAAATGGATTTTATGTTTTTGACCCGGGCGCTTTAAGGGTAAAGGATTCTCAAAAATCTCCCACGGATTTGGAAAATTTAGAAATATATCCGAAATACTTTAAAGGTCCTTCCCAAATTGGAGATGTGGATCAATTTTTCAAAATGGGTCCTTGTCAGATTCGCGCCATTGTCAGGCCTGAAATTTTTAATCAGGGAAAGACCTATCAGGAATATAACAACTTGGCTTTATCGGGCAGTTTCAAGGATTCTGTTTTTAAAGAAATTCCCATTACCAAAAATGCGACCCTTTTGTCGCCTAATCTTAAAAAAGTATTTGAAATATAAAAGGACTGAAAAATGAAAATAGAAGATAGATTATATACTTTTGCGCATTTGGGGGAATTTTCAACGCCTGAAAAGGAATTAAAGACACGTATTTTGAAAAAACGAAAAGAAACGGAAGAATCCGTCAAACGGGAAATTTTACGTGCTTTGGCGGACAAGGAAAAAGAAACACTTGAAAAATACCGCGGTTTTTATCGTGTGGAATACCAAAGAAATACTCTGGCCGAAAAGCTCTTTCGTTCCAAAAAACATCCCCACATTGTTTTAACTCAACCCTTGGAGGTTTTGATGGACAAAATCCTTGGGGTAGCCTATTTTTATCAAGCTTCCCTGAGGGGAATAAAATGCGCTTTAAAACGTGAGTTGAGGGAAAAAATGTCCCTTAAACAATATGAACAAAAGCGCTTGGAAAAAGAAAAAAGATTTAAAGGTTTTCCCTTTCAAGATAATCCTGATGATGCAAAAGCCGCTATCAATCCCGAACATATTTGCTTGGTTCACGTGACAAAATATTTTCCCCAAAGAAATGCTAAAGGCCAATATGAATTAGAAACTTTGGCCACCGCCACACATTTAAAATTTCCCAGGAACACCATTCACTTTGCGTTGAATCACCACGTTGAATCCCACACGGCCGGAGGTTGGGATGAGATGCCTTATGTGGTTTTGGCGCCGATGGCAGACGTATCCCGGTTAAATCATCAAAATCCGATGGGGATTTCCGCTGTGGATACCTTTTATGAAATGGACGTTGGGGAAAATTTACGATTGCCCGAATCAGCTTTTCTCATCTATCCTGCATCACCGGCAATCAAATTTAAAGAAAATCAATATGTGAAACGCGGCAAATCTCATGCTGTCTATAAAACGACCTTTTCTCCCTCCGAGCGGGAAGAATTAAAAACAAGGTTCTCTAGCGCCTTAAAAGTGCGTTTCCCATTTTCCACAGAAAGCATCAATCTGTTGCCAACGGAAGAGCAGAATAAAATTTTGTCCGGCCTTATTAAAAAAGACTTGGTCCGCGAACAATTACATCAAATGGGGTATGAAACAAATTTGAATCAGGGAAAAGAAACAGATTCATCTTCTCCTTTAAATAAAGTATCCAGATTGGGCAAACGCCTTCAAACACTTTTTGCCGCCAATTATGCGCTTCATTCTCACACTATTTTTGGTCATAATGGCATTAACGATCGTTTTTTTGCCCATTCACCGGATAGACTTGGGGTAACGATAGATTTTTTGTATGCGCTCACGCATTTATCTGGAACACTGACAAAGGGGGAAATGGACTATACTTTTGTGGATGATAAAAAGAAAGAACACGCTTGCACTAAATGTGATTTAGAGTGTGTTTTTCAAGATCAAGCGGCATCTGATTATTTACAAAAAGGGCTGAAGAGTCTTCAAACGCAATTAAAAGGCAAACCTTCGCTTCTGACCCCCAAAAGCAAAAAGGCGTTGGATGCTTGGAGTGCACACCAAAAAAAATTATGGCGCCAAAGTGCCCCCCCATTTTTTAAAATGTATCCTACGTTGGAACAATTTGATAAAGCCTTCAAGGGGGAAGAGTCCGTCAAAATTGCCCCAAAGGCAAGCGTTTTTTCCACTCTTTCTAAAACAAACGAATACTGATTTTTCCCATTGATTACATTCAAAAACACACCCCAAAATGAAAGTGGTTCGTCGTAATTTTGAAACGCTCCTTTTTCAACAAAGGACTTGACATTGATGCGATTTTTTAGTATCCTACTCTTTAAGAAAAATCTGATGGAAAACGCTTGTAAAAAGAGCTTGTTGTAGAAAATAAAAAGGAGCCGTTATGAAAATTTACAATACATTGTCGCATCAAAAAGAAGAATTTAAACCTGTTGAACCGGGCAAAGTGTTGATGTATGCATGTGGAATTACGGCTTCTGGTGATGCCCATGTGGGGCACGCGTATCAATCTGTTGTATTTGATATGATTTCCAAGTATTTGAAGTTTCGCGGATATGATGTTAAATATGTGCGTAATTACACAGATGTGGATGATAAAATTATTGCCAAGGCGGCTCAGCTGGGGCAAGAACCGATGGCTTATGCTGAACATATTATGGCTAAAACGGATCAGGAATTGGCAGAATTGGGCAGCGCCAAACCGACGGTTCAATCACGTGCGACCGAATCCATTCCGGATATGATTCAATTTATTCAAACCTTGATTGAAAAAGGTTTTGCTTATGCGACCCCTGAAGGCAATGTGTATTTTAAGGTCTCTCAATTTCCGGGATATGGAAAATTGTCCCGTATCAATTGGAATGAAAACCGTGATGGAGTGCGTAAAGAGGTGGAGCCGGGAAAACTGGATGATAAAGATTTTGCGCTGTGGAAAGCCGCCAAACCCGGGGAAATTTTTTGGGAAACACCCTGGGGAAAAGGACGGCCGGGGTGGCATATTGAATGTTCGGCCATGGCAATGAAGTTTTTGGGTAAGACAATAGATATTCACGGTGGTGGACGCGATTTAGCCTTCCCGCATCACGAAAATGAAATTGCGCAAAGTGAAGCCTTAACGGGGCAGGCGTTTTCGCATTATTGGATGCATAACGGTTTGTTGAAAGTCAATGGACAAAAAATGAGCAAATCCTTGAATAACGGGATTTTGTTGGCTGATTTGTTAAAAGAATATAAAAGTGATGTTATCCGTTTTGCGCTTTTACGGACGCTTTATCGGTCTGACATCAATATCACGGATGATTTGTTCCCCGAATCTGAAAAGCACTTGTATCGCTTTTATCAGATTTTCAAAAAAATTGCCCAAAGACCTGTTGCGGGCCAAGCGGAAATAACGGCAAAATATGTTGCGGGAATTGAGCAAGATTTTATTCAAACAATGGATGATGATTTTAATACCAGCGAATTGTTTGCCAAATTATTTGGTTGGATGGATTTTCTTTCTCAAGAATTGGCCAAAAAAAATTCCCCTTATATTTTATCTGAAATCACAGCGAAATTAAAGGAATTGTTTGCTGTTTTGGGGTTATTGCAAAGAGAGCCGGAAGAGTTTTTGGGCTTCGTTCGTCAAAAATATTTAAAGCAATCAGGGTTGACCGAGGATGAAATTTTAAAGAAAATAAAAGAACGTACTGCCTTTAAACAAAATAAACAGTTTGATTTGGCAGATGACATCCGGAATCAACTTTCCGAAAAACATATTGCTTTACAAGATACGCCTGCTGGTACAGTTTGGGACGTGGAATTATAGGGGCTCCTCTTTTTTTATCAGTCCTAAAAACATCTCAACAGCTGATAAAAAAATCAGGACATAGGCCACTAATTCCATACTTTCTTCAATCAATCTGCGGATATGGGACAGGTGGCTTGAATGTCCGATGGCGTCTTCAATGAAAGAGCGATGCCCAATGCATTGGGCCAGCGGAATAAAAATAATCATGGCTGTAAACATTAAATCAAAAGCGGTTGAATCCAAAAAACGTAATAAAGGCTTTTTGAAATGGGAACGCTTTTTAAAGGCATAAAATAAAGCCACGGCAGGAAAGACAAAAGCAAACTTCCAACTGATAACGGGAATCCATTTTTCAAACAGAGAGTCTAATTCTCGGATACAGCAAAAGGTTGTCAGGCTGGCCAATAAAAATAAAACTGGACGGTAAAAAGTGTTTTTAATCGCTGTTGCCAAAAAAATAAGCGTGGATAAAATTAAAGTGAAAAGCTGCATATTTTCCACTAATCCGTGTTCGGTAAAAGTGTCTGTTTTATAAGAATCAGATATCCCCCATAAACCCAAGATAAGCGCCAATAAAACGGTAAAATAAAACCCCTGACGCGTCAGTTTCAAAACAATCTTGCGTTCCAACGGGGTGCATTTAAGGGGCATCGTCTTTTTCATTTAAATCCTTTGGCTGAATATATGAATATGTAAAAGTCATTGTAATGGAAGATATTTTAAAAAGCAAGCCTTTTCGGAAAAAAGGGGATGTTCCAGATCGGGGTGCACTTTTTTCTTGATTTTTTTGGGTAAAAGTGGTATAATTCCCTTGTTTCTTTTTGGTGAAAGCTGGATTGACCTGACTGAACGATATCTCGGTTTGTGCCGTTTCGGCCGGAAAAAAGAAATCATCAACTTGAAAAAGAAAGGAAAAAAAGATGTCGATGTCAAAAGAAAAAAAACAAGCACTTATTGCTGAATACGCAACAACAAAAGGCGACACAGGATCACCTGAAGTCCAAATTGCCCTTCTGACCGAAGAAATTAAGGCTTTGTCGGAACACCTGAAAAGTCATAAAAAGGATTTCCACTCTGCCCGTGGTTTGATGGCGCGTGTGGCCAATCGTCGTCGGTTGTTGGCTTATTTGAAAAAATCAGATGTCCAACGGTATGAAGCATTGATTGCACGCTTGAAACTGCGTAAATAGTTTCGTCCGGAAAGGGTGTCAAGGGATGCCCTTTCCTTTTTAGTTTGTATGTAGATGAAAGGAAAAAAATGAGCTTATTTACAACCTATAAAAAAGAAATGTCTTGGGGAGGAAGAACACTTTCTATTGAAACCGGAAAGATGGGACGCCAAGCGGACGGGTCCGTGATTGTGCGTTATGCGGATACGGTGGTCCATGCCGCTGTGTGTGCCAGCAAAAAAACACCTGACACCTTTGAAGATTTTATCCCTTTGACTGTGAATTATCAAGAAAAAACCTATGCGGCGGGTCAATTACCCGGCGGCTTTTTTAAACGGGAAGGCAAACCTTCAGAACACGAAGTGCTGACCTCTCGCTTGATTGACCGTCCTATTCGCCCCCTGTTTGTCAAAGGCTTCAACAATGAAACGCAGGTCGTCTGCACGTTGATTTCTTATGATAAAAAAACGCAGGCGGATATTGTTGCCATGATTGCTGCCAGTGCAGCTCTGACAATTTCGGGGTTGCCCTTCTTGGGGCCAATTGCCGGCGCCAGAGTTGGCTATATTGACGGTGAATATGTCTTGAATCCCAAAGTTTATGAAATGAAAAAAAGCCAGCTGGATTTGGTTGTTGCCGGTACACGCGAAGGTGTGTTGATGGTGGAATCCGAAGCCGGTGAGCTTTCCGAAGAAGTGATGTTGGGGGCTGTTGAATTTGGGCACGCTTCTTTAAAACCGGTTATTGATTTGATTATTTCTTTGGCGGAAGATTGTGCAAAAGATCCTTGGGAAGTAAAACCGGAACCTGCCGAATATGCGACGGTGCGTGCCGAAATCAAGGATAAGCTGGGTGCTGAAATTGAGGCGGCCTACAAAATCCATAACAAACTGGAACGTCAAGATAAAATTGCCGAAATCAAGGAAAAAGCAAAGGCTTTGTTTGAAGGGGAAGGCAAAGAAGCAGAGCTGGCTATTTATGAAAAAGTCTTCCACGAATTGGAAGCCAGAACGGTGCGTGATTCCATTTTGGCGGGCAACCCCCGTATTGACGGACGCGATACCAAAACTGTGCGCCCCATTGAAACCGAAGCAGGTTTCCTCCCGCGGGCCCATGGGTCGGCTTTGTTCACGCGGGGCGAAACCCAGGCCATGGTGGTAACCACTTTGGGGACGGGCGATGACGAACAAATCGTGGATTGTCTGGATGGGGAATATACCCAAACATTTTTGCTCCACTATAACTTCCCGCCGTATTCAGTGGGCGAAGTAGGGCGTATGGGTTCCCCCGGACGGCGTGAAATCGGGCACGGTAAATTGGCTTGGCGCGCGATTCATCCGATGTTGCCCAAGCATGAAGATTTCCCCTATACCATTCGTGTGGTGTCGGAAATTATGGAATCCAACGGGTCGTCTTCTATGGCGACGGTGTGCGGTTCCACTTTGTCTTTGATGGACGCAGGTGTGCCGATGAAAAAGCCGGTGGCTGGTATTGCTATGGGTTTGATTAAAGAAGGGGAAAAGTTCGCCGTTTTGACGGATATTTTAGGCGACGAAGACCACTTGGGCGATATGGATTTCAAGGTTGCCGGTACCCGTGATGGTGTGACGGCGCTTCAAATGGATATTAAAATTACTTCCATTACACCTGAAATTATGAAGATTGCCTTGAATCAAGCGCACGAAGGTCGGATGCATATCTTGGATAAGATGGCTGAAACATTGGCTGAACCTCGGGCGGATATTTCGCCTTTGGCACCACGCATTCAATCTTTCTTGATTGATAAGGAAAAGATTGGCGACGTGATTGGCACGGGTGGTAAAGTGATTCGTGAAATCACCGAAAAAACCGGGGCAAAGGTTGAAATTGATGACGATGGTCGTGTATCAGTGGCCTCTAATGACAGCACGGCTGCCAAAGCGGCGATTGATTGGATTCAATCCATTGTGGCCGAGCCGGTTGTGGGCCAAGTTTACGACGGTGTCGTTGTCAAGATTATGGACTTTGGTGCCTTTGTCACTTTTATGCCGAATCGCGATGGTTTGGTGCACGTTTCCGAATTGGCTGAAAACCGTGTGGAAAAAGTCACTGACGTTGTGAAAGAAGGCGACCGCGTCAAAGTGTTGATGATGGGAATGGAAAAAGGGAAGATTCGTTTGTCTATGAAACGTGTCAACCAAGAAACCGGGGAAAAAATTGCCCTGCCTCCCAAGGACAAAAAACACAAAAAGGAAAGGACCGAAGAAAAGCCCTCTGAAACGGGTGCTTCTTTGGAAAAAGCCCTTCCCAGTGCGGAATAAAACGTGCACCTTTTGGGTGCAAAGCACAAAAATACCCCCGACCAACCGCCGGGGGATTTTTTTAAGTACCTGATTATTTCAAAAGAGTGGATTATTTACACAGGGCGATCATTTTAGAGTAATGAGGAGCACTGCCGGTATGGTTGCGTTTTGTTGTGCTCACAGGAAGCGCACTGCATGAACTAGTAGTATTTTTTGTCCAAAAATAATTCTCACCTAAAACGTTTTGTAAAGCAGTTTTATCACTACATCCCATGTCTGTGCATTTTAAATCATCTAAACTTACCATCTGTTTACCATGTGCGTTACACCAATTTTTGGCTGTCCACCACGTCATAGAATCTCCCTGATATACATCCAACGTGGACCCATCACTGAAGATAATTGTCTTTTTTTGGGCTTCAAAATCAGAATTGCTTTCCTTATCAACACATGTCCCTGTGTCCAGATTAGAACAATTAGAAATTGAAGAAGAGACGTCGCAATATTGTTCAGATGTGCAAGTTGAACATCCTGCTGGTTGGGCTTTACAGGCATAATCATTGTCATCTGCTCCCATGGCACAAACTTCTCCTTCTGCGCATTTATCCTGACAATGGCCGTTCACGCATTCTTGACAACCATCCACACAGGGATTATCTGCATCACAGGCTTCGCCCAAATTGGCATCATTTCCACCATTGTCATCCACGCCTCTGCTCATGTCCGCATTAAAAGTGATTTGACTGCAATCATCATCCACAGCCATAATGGTGCTGTCGCCCAGGGCGGCTTGCATTTGGGCGCAGATATCCTCATCCACGTCCGATAAAGTCAAAGTAATGTTGTTATCTGAAATGGTTGCGTTTTCACCAAAGGTCGCCCCGGCCACTGTGTTATCCCCGAATTGCGCCAGCGACATTGTAGCAGCCTCAGGATTACTTAAAAGCTGTCCCGCCACCATGACAGCGCGTTTACTGGCTTCATTCAAGATTTCGTTCGCGCGGTGCTTATTCATCGCCGAAGAATACATACTGACCCCACCGACGGACAAAACGCCCATAATCGCTAGCACCCCCAGCATTTCAACCATAGAGCGGCCAGATTGGGTGTGTTGTGTAAAATGCCCCCCTGTCATGCCCGACCTGATCGGGCATCCAGCAGAACTTAATGCCTTATTTTCCACCGACTTTCCCATCATCTGGGAAACAACAATTTGCTTTTTGTTTTCTTTTTTCATTTTTTTATCCCCTTTTAAAACTGTTAAAATACCACCTTTTCAGGTGGTCGGAGAGTTCAAAAATCAAACTTCGTATGATTCCAATGGTCTTTAGGGGAAGCCCCCCTGGACATACACCAAAGGCTCTCCGGCCGAAGCCAGAGAAAATAAGAGTGAGCCAATCCAATGGGATTGTTTAAACACGAATGCACCATTTAGGGCAGGTGTCACTCACCCACGAAGTTAAGCTTTTGAAAGCTCTCTTGCACCTTATCAGGTACTCAGAATGCACCTTGCGGCACATTCAAAAAACATTCTAAAGAAAATTAAATCAGAAAACAAGGAAAATTTTTATCGGCGACAAAATTATTTACCAATTTTGACACAAAGCCCGCGTTCTGGCGTAAGATTCAGGGGTGTCAATTTGATAATTTTTATTGGCCGTTGTTTTGTTGATATGATCAATCAAGGGCTTTAAATCGTTCATCACCTGATTAAATTGGCTTTTCAAAACCTCATCCCGTTCTTTGGCATCCTTCACGATTTGCGGTTTTATTTTTTGTAAGGACTTTTGAATTTGCGCCTCTACATCCGGCTTAAAGAAAGTCATCGCTTGCTGTGCCACTGCCACGTGATAATTTTCGTGATTTTTAATGACCTTGTATTCACAGCTGCTGGGCTTATATTTTTTATCAATATAAACCGTCAAATCATCATAGCCCATTTTAAAATTTAAGGTGCCTAAACTGACGCAGGTTTTACCGTCTTCAACTTCCACATTCGGGCGTGCATCGCCGGTAATGGTTAAATGAGATATCGTCAAGCCCAAAGTGTTCGGCGAAACCGGATGCGGTGAAGAATCGATAAATTCGTGCTTGGACTTTGTCGTAATATACCTGACATTGCCGGGATTCATTGAAATATAGACCCTTGTGCTGGCCGAATCGCAAAAAGCACTTGCATTTTGGGTAAAAAGCAGGGATAATAACGCTAAAAGTAAATCTTTTTTTCTTGTCATATCTTGACTTTAACAAAAAGGAAAATAAAATGCAACAAATAATTTCTTGGAATGTCGCTTCGGTTCGTTCGCGGATGCCTGTTTTGACACAATTTTTGCAACAAAATCAACCAGATATCGTCCTTTTGCAGGAAATAAAAGCAACGGAAGAAAATTTTCCCTATCTGGATTTCAAGGCTTTGGGATATGAAGCCGTCATTTCGGGGCAAAAGGCCTATAACGGCGTGGCGATCCTCAGCAAAATCCCCTTAAAAGGCGTTGTTCGGGAATTGCCGAATGTGCCCCCGTCAGACCCCCCGCAAGCGCGCTTTATTCAGGCGACCTTACCGGATGAGAGCATTGTTATCAGTGTTTATATCCCGAATGGAACAGCCCCGATGAACAACCCGACGGATACATCGCGGCTGGAGTATAAATTAAAATGGATGCAGGCTTTGACGGATTACATTCAAAGCTTGATACAATCAGGGAAACAAGTGCTGATTGGGGGCGATTTTAACGTGATTGAGCACGATTCTGACGTTTATAATCCCGAGCATTTTCGCGACAGTGCTTTGATGGTTCCTCCCGTGCGGGAAGCCTTTCAAAAATTAAATGATTTGGCGCTTGTGAATTTGATTCGCCGCTTTAATTCGGCGCCGAATACGTATTCTTTTTGGGATTTTCAGGGGGGCGCGTGGCCCCGCAATCACGGTATTTTATTGGACTTTTTCTTCGCCACAGAAAAATTGGCCCTTACCGTAAAAGAAGCCAAAATCTATCGGGAAGTGCGCGGCTTTGAAAAAACCTCCGACCACGCCCCAATCGGGTGCCTGTTGGGTTGAAAAGGGGATTTAAAAAAAAGTGAGTGCTTTTTTAAAAAAAACACTGCGATAAACGCAGTGTTTTTTCATTGGTCGGAAGGATGGGATTTATTCGATTCGCTCACCCTGTGGGCCGCCTACGGCGTTGCCTGCGTTTTACTCCGGCCGAACCAGTGGGTTCATTCACCCACCCTCTCTACCAATAAAAAAAGCCCCGATAAACGGAACTTTTTTCATTGGTCGGAAGGATGGGATTTGAACCCACGACCCCTACGTCCCGAACGTAGTGCTCTACCAGGCTGAGCCACCTTCCGATAGCGGCATTATATCAAATCTGCCGTTAAAACGCAAGCCTTTTTTATGCGCAAGAAGATAATAATCCCATTTAAAAGCTCCCTTTTTCCCTTTTTAGGGGGATCTGCCCTGTTTGGAAAACGACAGGCCGCTTGCTTTTTAAACCGAAAACGGCTATAATACCCCCACTTATTTTTAACAAAGGATTGAGAATGAATATAAAAGAATTTTTGAATGAGGAAGTTTTGTCGGTTCTGAAAAACTTGGGGTATGAAGCTCAAGACGCGCTGGTGTTGCGTTCCAACAGACCGGAATTGTCCGATTATCAATCCAATGTCGCGATGCCTTTGGCAAAAATGGCGCATAAATCTCCGCGTGAAATTGCAACTCAAATCGCTACTGAATTAGAAAAAAAAGATTTTATTGCTAAAGTTTCCGTGGATGGTCCCGGCTTTATCAATATGTCTTTAAACGCGCCTCTTTGGGACAAAGCCTTTAAGGATATATTTATTCAAAAAGAAAATTTTGGAAAATCAAACCTTGGTCGGGGACAAAAAATCAACGTTGAATTTTTATCGGCCAATCCGACCGGTCCTTTGCATGTGGGACACAGTCGCGGGGCGATTTTCGGGGATACTGTTGCGCGGCTGTTGGCGCAAATCGGGTATGATGTGACGAAAGAATACTATGTCAATGATTATGGCAAACAAGTGGATGTGTTGGCAGAATCAGTTTATTGGCGTTATGAAGAATTGTTTGGGCGCCACGCGGGCGAAAAAATTCCCGAAGGGCGCTATCCCGGTGATTACGTGATTCCTGTGGCCCAAAGCATTAAGGAGGTCGACGGCGATAAATGGTTGGATAAAACTGATTGGCTGGAATATTTTAAGGAAAAATCCATTGAACAAATGCTCAAACTGATTCAATCGGATGCGGCAAAATTGGGAATCAAGTTTGATGTGTTTTCCTCTGAAAAGTCCTTGGTGGAGCAGGGGGGTGTGGATAAAACTGTCGCTCAAATGCGCGAAATGAACCTGCTTTATCGGGGTGTTTTGCCCAAACCCAAAGGGGAAGAAACTGAAGATTGGGCGCCGGTGGAACAAACACTTTTCCGCGCCAAAGATTTCGGAGACGATGGGGATCGCGTCATTTTGCGGGCGGATGGGTCCAAAACCTATTTTACGTCGGATATTGCCTATCACGTGGATAAGTTTAATCGTGGTTTTCATCAGATGGTGGACATTTTTGGGGCAGACCACGGGGGCTATGTCAAACGTTTGAAAGCAGCTGTGAAAGCCCTGACGAACGACCAGGCAACATTGGACATTGCCTTGTGTCAGGTTGTCAGTCTTCAAAAAGACGGAAAGCCCTTCCGTATGTCTAAACGGGCCGGTAATTTTGTTTTGGTGGATGATATTTTGGAAGAAATTGATGCCGATGCTTTCCGCTTATTTATGCTGACAAAGTCTGCGGACAGTCAGATGAGTTTTGATTTGGCCAAAACCAAGGAACAATCCAAAGATAACCCAGTGTTTTATATTCAATATGCTTCAGCCAGAACTTATTCTGTATTGAATACATTTGAAAAAACGTTTGGGGCAAAACCCACCGAAAAAGATTTGGATATGAATTTATATGCCACGGCCAATGATATAGAGCGTGAATTGATTCAAAAAATGTTGGGATTTCAACATATCGTTGAAGTATCGGCTTTGAATAAGACCCCCCATCTGTTGGCCGGCTATTTATATGAAATTGCCGGTTTATTTCACTCTCTTTGGACGATAGGTGCCAAAAGCGGCCACCGTTTTGTGGAGGAAGCAGATTTACCTCGTACCCGTAAAAATTTGGCCTTGGTATTGGCTGTTCAACAGGTATTGAAAAACGGTCTGATGATGTTGGGGATTACGCCCAAAACAGAAATGGCGCGTGTTGAAATGGAATAATGGATATCCTTTTTAAAAAAACTCTTGACAAAAAAATGTTTAGGGTGTATAATGGTTCTTATATTTATTCTAAAAGGAGGAAAAATATGTCATTGTTAGAATCTTCAAATGCTATTTTAGGTAAGAAAACGCCGGTTGCCGAATTGGTGGATGAAAATGTCTCGTTGAATCGGAAGAATCGTTTTTTGTGGATGGGGTTGATTGGTCTTTCTGCGCTCAGTGCTCTTTCCATCGGCTCTTGCCATAAAACGGCCAAAGAACTTAATCAATCACGTTTGGAAAATAGAAAATTGAAGGAAGACGTTTCTTATTATCAACAGGATGCTTCTAAATTAGTTTTTGAAAATCATAGATTAAAAAACTATGCTGAAGAAGCACACGGTTTTGCTTTGGGAATTCGTCCGTGGTTGGATGAAAACGATTTTGGTTGCGAAGACCCGAATTGTCCTGCGTGCAAAAAAATGGAAAAAGAAAACGAAAAGAAATTGAAAGAGTTTTCAAAGGCAGTGGATACAATTGGCATTGATTCAAATGTCTTAAATCGTCTTCAAAAAGGGTATGAGATGAATTAACACTCTTTACAAAAAAAAGCCCCGATTGTTCGGGGTTTCTTTTTAACCTAATTTTGCCAACGTCTCTTGTAATTTTTTGAGAGCCACTTCTGTTTCCGTTAATTTAATCTTTTTATCTTCAATCACGGCGGCGGGCGCTTTATCCACAAAGGCTTTGTTGGCCAGTTGAGTTTTTAAGCGTTCGGCAAAACCGGCCAAATTGGCAATCTCTTTATTCAGGCGTTCTTTTTCCTTTGGAATGTCAATCAGCCCGGTTAGAGGAATCAAGACCGTCATTTTGCCCACCACCAAAGTAATGGCACCTGTTAAATTTTCGGCTGGCGCCGGTGCCATTTTTTCAATGCGCGCCAAGGCAAATAAGGTGGCTTCATTCGCACGGAAAAGACGCCACTCCGCCTCATCTGCTTCTTTTAAATAAACGGTGATTTTGGCTGAAGGCGGGACATTAACTTCCACACGTGCCGAACGGAGGGCACCCACAAACTCAATCACTTTTTCAAAGTCAGCTGCTGCTTTTTCATCTTGAAAAGCGGTCAAATCAGGCCACGCCATTTGGGCCAACATTTGAGGACGATTGGCCGTTTTATCCCAAATTTCTTCTGTCACAAAAGGAATGAAAGGATGGGCCATTTTCAAAAGGCTTTCTAAAACAAAACCGGCCACTTTGCGTGTTTCGGCAATAGCTTGTTCATCAGCCCCATAAAAAATGGGCTTAATGGCTTCCAAATACCAATCGCAGAAAGTCCCCCAAATAAAGTGATACAGCGCATTGGAGGCATCATTAAAGGCATACACATCCAAGGCTTTTTCAATTTCTTTGGCTGTTTCGCTGGACTTGGTTAAAATCCATTTGTTGACGGGTTGCAAGACTTCAGTCGGGGTTAAATCAGCCCCGAAGACAGCTCCGTTCATTTCGCAAAAACGGGCAGCATTCCAAATTTTGGTAATAAAATTCCGATAACTTTCCACCCGCGATTCACCCATTAAAACATCGCGTCCGGAACCCGCCTGAATCAATAAAGAAAACCGCAGTGCGTCGGCACCGAATTTGTCGCACATCAAAAGCGGGTCAATACCGTTTCCTTTGGATTTGGACATTTTTTGTCCTTTTTCATCGCGCACCAACCCATGCAAATGAATATGACGGAAGGGCACTTCTTTCATGGCATACATGGACATCATCATCATGCGTGCCACCCAATAAAAAATAATATCAAAACCCGTAATTAAAACAGACGTCGGATAATACCGTTTCAGGTGCTCTGTTTCATCAGGCCATCCCAGTGTAGAAAAGGCCCAAAGCCCCGAAGAAAACCACGTATCCAACACATCTGTATCGCGGATGAGTTCCACTTTTTTGCCATAATGTTTTTCGGCGACGGCCAAGGCTTCTTCTTCTGTTTCTTCACAAAAAACGCTTTTATCCGGCCCATACCATACAGGCACTTGATGCCCCCACCATAATTGTCTGGAAATGCACCACGGTTGAATGTTGTTCATCCATTCAAAATAAGTCTTTTCCCAAGTTTTGGGGACGAATTGCGTTTGACCTGCTTTAACGGCTTCCATTGCGGCGACAGCCAACTTTTTGGCATTGACAAACCATTGATCCGTCAACCATGGTTCAATCACCACATCACTTCTGTCGCCATGCGGAATGGTCATCGGATTGGCTTCTTCGTGGTCGTAAAGTCCTAAATTTTTAATTTCTTCCAAAACCAAAGGACGCGCTTCCAACGGTGTCATTCCCCGATACTTTTCAGGCACATTTTCATTCAAATGAGCATATTGATCCAGTAAATTGACCAACGGCAAGTTATGGCGCTTACCCACTTCAAAGTCGTTGAAATCGTGTGCTGGTGTAATTTTCACGGCCCCAGTTCCTTTTGTGGGGTCGGCGTGTTCATCCGCCACCACGGGAATAGGCTTGTTGATAATCGGAATTAAAACGTTCTGGCCGATTAAATGTTGATACCGTTCATCTTCGGCGCTGACAGCAACAGCCGTATCGCCGAATAAGGTTTCCGGG
The DNA here is from genome assembly GCA_051885475.1 of Alphaproteobacteria bacterium. Taxonomy (GTDB): domain Bacteria; phylum Pseudomonadota; class Alphaproteobacteria; order CAAHEQ01; family UBA3637; genus UBA3637. The sequence continues at coordinate 15,524 of JBJEXE010000020.1, forward strand.
CGTGTTGTGCCGACCATAATAAATTCATCAGGATTTTTTTCAACCGGATATTTGAAATACCACATTTTACCAACGGTTTCTTTTTGAACCACTTCCAAATCGGAAATAGCCGTTTGAAGTTTTGAATCCCAGTTGACCAAACGTTTGTCCTTATAAATCAGGCCATCTTTATACATTTTGACAAAGATTTTACGCACCGCGCGTGAAAGGCCTTCATCCATGGTGAAACGTTCACAGGACCAATCGCAACTGGAGCCCAAACGTTTCAGCTGATGCACGATTTGACCGCCGGATTTTTTCTTCCATTCCCACACGCGTTCCAAAAATTTTTTGCGTCCTAAATCATGGCGGGAAATACCTTCTTTGGCCAGCAACCGTTCCACAACCATTTGGGTGGCAATACCGGCGTGATCCGTTCCCGGTTGCCAAAGGACGTCAAAACCCATCATCCGTTTAAAGCGGCACATCACATCTTGCAAGGTGTAATTCAGGGCGTGTCCGATATGCAAATTGCCCGTCACATTGGGGGGCGGAATCACGATAGAAAAAGCAGGTTTTTGGGATTCAGGATGACAAGCAAACAGATTCTTTTCTTGCCATTTGGCTGCGATTTCAGGTTCCCTTTCGGGGGCGTTATATGATTTTTCCAACATCGGATACTCCTTAAAATAAAAAACGTATTCCTTATTTTACGAAAAAAGTCCCCAAAAGTCAATATCTTTTTGGGGTTTTGTTGATACTTTTATTATTCGTCTCAATCAGTTTTAAAAACCCCTGAACCAGCATTATAATAAAGTTTTTGGCTTACTTTATCATACATAGCCGGTTTCATATCCCAGTCTAATACAGGTATGAAATCTCTTAGTAATGTATCACCGTCATAAATTTGACACTTATATATTTTCATTATTCCATAGACAGAAGTATGACCATTTGACATTAATTTCATGTTCCCTGTTGGGTAGGAAAATGTAAAACCTGATAATGAAGTAGAATTAGTATCTACAGAAAAGACTTCATTAGGAATGTCTAAAGTTACAATATGTCTGTCTGTGTCTTTAGTGCCTATATATACAATACTATTTGGTGTCCATTGAAATACAAATTCAGTTCGGCTTTTTTGTGTTAAAAATTGAAGTATTTGACCTGTTGAAGCACCAAAAATACCATTTGTTCCAGATGCTATATCTGTCATTTGAAAGTCTAGTGATAATTTTGTGTTAGCATTGACTGTTATACCAGTATCAATATATTGAGTTCCGGTTGATTCTAAATACGCCACACGTTTACATCCAT